>CAZFWX010000042.1:0-24958 GCA_964522695.1 uncultured Desulfobacterales bacterium | reverse complement strand
CGGCGAGAATGGCTGCGTTCATGGTATGGAGAGGTTTGTGGGGGAGGGGGCCAGGGGTCGCAGACCCCTGCCCCCTCCCTCAAGCTCCCTCCCCCAACCCCTTATTTAGGATTTTTTGGGCCGGCAAGTCAGGGCCGCAGGCCCTACCTTGCCGGGCCCCAATAAAGGGGGTTGGGGAGGGGGGTGTGGGGGGAGGGCGGGGGAGCTGGCTCCCCCGGTCCTCCCCCCACAACTCATTTCTTATACCCAATCTTCCTTAAAAATTCATAGCGCCAGGCCTGGCCGTGTTCGGCCTCCACGCCCCTGGGGGAAAAGCCGTCCACCACTCCCAGTATGCCCCGGCCCTGCTCCGTCTCCGCCAGAACGACCTCCACGGGGTTGGCCGTGGCGCAAAAGATGCGGCAGACCTCGGGGCACATCTTGATGGCGTTCAGGACATTGATGGGAAAGGCGTTGCGGATAAGAATATTGAAGGTGTGGCCCGCGGCCATGAGCCGGGCGTTCTCCGTGGCCGCCCGCACCAGATCCGGGTCATTGCCTTCCACCCGGATGAGGCACTCGCCGCTGGCCTCGCAAAAAGCCAGGCCGAACTTCACCCCCGGCACCGCGCCGATGAGAATCTCGTAAAGGTCCTCCACCGTCTTGATGAAGTGGCTCTGCCCCAGGATCAGGTTGGCGCCCTCGGGGATAAAGAGCTTTTGCACCAGCAGTTCCATGGTCCTCCCCCCTTTTTCCGGCCGAGCCGGAAATCCTTTCCGGCTCGGGATTTTTTTGGTATTATAGGCCTGTTAAGGGGTGGGATTCAAGCGTCGAAAGCATCTGCGGAACTCAGTTCGCTTGGGACAAAGGGCGCGTGGCGCGCTTTTTGCCTCCTGCCTGCGGCGCCCCTTTTTCAGATCGGATAAGTATGGGTCTAAAGATTTGGCGAAAATTTGGCGTTTGGGTCCTGGCGAGCCTTATCGGGTTCGCAGGCGGGGTTTCGTCTGCGGCCGGGGAAGTGAGGATCGGCCTCTATCTGCCCCTGACCGGGCCGGCTGCGGCCATGGGCCAGATGGTCCGGGAAGGGGTGGAGGTGGCCCGAACCCTCAAGCCCACGGTCCTGGGCCAGCCCGTCCGGCTCATTTTCCTGGACACCAAGAGCGACAAGATTGACGCGGCCAACGCCATGAGCCGCCTCATCGAAAAGGAGAAAGTGGCTGCGGTCATCGGCGAAGTCATCAGTTCCGACACCCTGGCCGGGGTGCCCATCGCCGAGCGGGCCCGGGTGCCCAACATCTCCCCCACCGCCACCAACCCCCTGGTGACCCAGGGCCGGAAATTCGCCTTCCGGGCCTGCTTCGTGGACGATCTTCAGGGCAGGGTGGCGGCCCGCTACGCCTTTGAACACCTGAAGGCCAGGCGCGCCGCGGTGCTCATCGACCAGTCCCAGGACTACTGCGTGGGCCTGGCCAATTTTTTCCTGGCGGAATTTAAGCGCCTGGGCGGCGAGATCGTCGCAGTCACCTACATCCAGACGGGGGACCAGGATTTCACGGCCCAGGTCTCCAGCCTCAAGGGGAAAAGCCCGGACCTGCTCTACGCCCCCAATTATTATGCCGAAGATGCTCTGTTGGCCAAGCAGGCCCGGGAGTTGGGCCTAGCCGCCCCCATCCTCACCGGCGACGGGGCCCAGGTGCCGGAACTTTTGAGCCTGGGGGGAGCGGCCGTGGAGGGCATGTATTTCACCGCCCACTTCCACCGCCAGGGTCTGGCCACGGAACTGGGGAAACAATTCCTGCAGGAATATGAAAAAACCTATAAAAAGGATTTAGACGCCTTTGCGGCCTTAGGCGGCGACTCCTATTTCCTGCTGCACCAGGCCCTGGAAAAAGCCGGGAATATTGATGGCCCCAAAGTGGCCCAGGCCCTGGCCGAGACCAAGGACTACCCTGCGGTGACGGGCAATATCACCATGGGCCCGGACCACAATCCGGTGAAAGGCGTGGTGATAATAAAGGTGGAACAGGGCAAGTTCGTCTATCAGACGACGATTCAGCCTTAGTTTATTGGATGAACGAGGTATCAAGTGAAGATCAAAGTCGTCATTCATGAAGCCGAAGAAGGCGGCTATTGGGCCGAGGTGCCGGCCTTGCCCGGCTGCGCCACCCAGGGCGACACCTTCGAGGAACTGCTTCAGAATCTGTATGACGCCATCGAGGGCTGTCTGGCGGTGGAAGTGGAGGCGCCGAAAGGGCAGGGGCGGGTCCTGGAAATTGCCGTATGAGGCCCGTTACCGGCAAGGAACTTAGCCGCATTCTAGAACTTCACGGCTGGAAATTGCTGCGGGTGACCGGCAGCCATCACATTTATGGGAGAACTGGGAGTGTGGTTCGCCTGTCCGTGCCGGTGCATGGCAATAAGCCGATAAAATCGGGGCTACTTAAACACCTGATCAAGATGGCCGGTCTCAACGATAGAGATTTGGACTAAATCCAGGGGCCTCTAAAACCAGGACCACATGAACCCTGCCTTTAACATTGATCAGGAAAAAATCGCCGCGTTCTGCCGCCGCTGGCAGATTGCCGAACTGGCCCTGTTCGGCTCGGCGCTGCGGGAGGACTTCCGGCCGGATAGCGATGTGGACTTTCTCGTAACTTTTGAGGAAGGCGCTCGCCTGAGTCTTTGTGATTTAGTGGAAATGCAGAAAGAGTTAAAGGAGATTGTCGGGCCGGAGGTGGACCTGGTGGACCGGCGGGCCGTGGAGCGCAGTGAAAATTATATCCGCCGCCGGCATATCTTAAGCTCCCTGAAACCGGTTTATGTGGCGGGATGACGCCTACCTATTTGGACGCTCCAAAGTTGCCCCGAAAATATGGATAGCTACTAAAGAATAATATGAAACAATACGAAGCTGTTATTAATGTGATGGAAGAAAATGGGGGCTATGCCACCCTTGCATACCTATATCAAATTTTCTGAAAATAGAAGATTGTCAATGGAAGACCAAGACACCATTTGCCAGCATTCGGCGGATTGATCAGGATGAAAGGTTTTTTTTAAAATTAAACCTGGTCTTTGGGCGTTGAATTCCTTTAAAGATAAACTGCCACTGGAAATAATGTTTACTGACAACATTTCTAAAACTAAGCGTGATATTTTTAATCATAGTTATTATCAGGGGTTATTATTAGAAATTGGCAATTTCAAAAAATATGAAACCTATGTCCCTGCCCAGGATGGTAATCGACGATTTCTTAATAAAAAGTTGTCAGATATTGCCACATTGAAAAACTTTTATTTTTTCAGCTATGAAAATATTGTTCGCAAAGTCAAAACAATCGATGTCAGTTGGTTTAATGAGCGAAAAATGCCATGCTACCTCTTTGAAATAGAATATTCTACTGATTTTTATAATTCACTCCTGAAATATTTAGAAATACAAGACTTTAACGTAAATTTTTATATTGTCTCTGATGTTGTTAGAAAACATGAATTTTTTGATAAAATTTCATTACATACTTTTAAACCGATAAAATCAAGGGTAACATTTATAGATTACGAGAGAATGTCTGAATGGCATACGAAAACTTATGAAATTACTATTCTGGAAAATAAAATTTTCCAGAATTAATTTTGGCTATTAATTTCTTTAAATTTGCAAAAACTATCAAAGCAACATCACCTTGAAACAAAACGACCTATTCACCATGGAATCACGATCCGTTCCCATCAGCATTGAGGAAGAAATCCGCAAATCGTACCTGGAGTATGCGCTCTCGGTGATCATCGGCCGGGCGCTGCCGGACGTCAGGGACGGGCTCAAGCCCGTGCACCGGCGGATTCTCTACGGCATGAATGAGGTGGGCAACCACTACAACCGGCCCTACCGCAAGAGTGCCAAGATCGTCGGCGAAGTCATGGGTAATTACCACCCCCACGGGGACGCGGCGATCTACGATGCCATGGTGCGCATGGCCCAGGATTTTTCCATGCGGGCCCCCCTGGTGGACGGCCAGGGCAACTTCGGCTCGGTGGACGGCGACGCGCCTGCCGCCATGCGGTACACGGAAGTGCGCCTGGCCCGGCTGGCCCATGAGCTGCTCACGGACCTGGACAAGGACACGGTTGATTTCGTCCCCACCTATGACGGCTCCCTCAATGAGCCCCTGGTCCTGCCCACCCGCTTCCCCAACCTCCTGGTCAACGGCGGCTCGGGCATCGCCGTGGGCATGGCCACCAACATCCCGCCCCACAACCTGGGCGAGGTGGCCGAAGCTCTCTTGGCGCTCCTGGACAACCCCGAACTGACGCTCCCGGAACTCATGCAGCACCTGCCGGGGCCCGATTTCCCCACCGGCGGCTACATCTACGGCGCGGGCGGCATTGCCGAGGCCTACGCCACGGGCCGGGGCCTGGTGCGCATCCGCGCCCGGGTGACGGTGGAGCGCAAAAGCGGCGGCCGGGAGGCCCTGGTGGTGCGAGAGTTGCCCTATCAGGTGAACAAGGCGCGCCTGATTGAGCGCATCGCCGAACTGGTCAAGGACAAGAAGTTGGAGGGCATCTCGGAAATCCGAGACGAGTCCGACCGGGAAGGCCTGCGGGTGATGATCCAGTTGAAAAAGGACGAGCCCGCCCAGACCATTCTGAACCAGCTGTACCTGCACACCCAGATGCAGGTGACTTTCGGCATCAACCTGGTGGCCATCGTTCACAACCGCCCGGAACTCTTGACCCTCAAAGACATGCTGGGCCACTTTTTGGCCCACCGCCGGGAAGTCATCATCCGGCGCACCCGCTATGAGCTCAAGAAAGCCGAGGAACGGGCCCACATCCTGGCCGGGCTCTTGGTGGCCCTGAACCACCTGGACCGCATCATTGCTCTCATCCGGGCCGCAGCCAGCCCGCCGGTGGCCAAAGAGCAATTGATGGCCGAATTCGCCCTGAGCGAGATCCAGGCCCAGGCCATCCTGGACATGCGTCTGCAGCGGCTTACCGGCCTGGAACGCCAGAAGATCGAGGACGAAGCCCGGGAGGTGGAGGCCGCCATCGCCCGCTACCGCCAGATTCTGGGGGATGAGGGGGAGGTCAAAAAGCTCATCGCCGGGGAATTAAAGGAGCTCAAAGAGCGCTTCGGCGACGAGAGGCGCACGGAGATCATCCGGGAGGCCCAGGAGTTCACCGAAGAGGACCTCATCGCCGACGAAGAGATGGTGGTGACCATCAGCCACCGGGGCTACATCAAGCGCACGCCGCTGAACATCTACCGGGCCCAGCGCCGGGGCGGCAAGGGCCGCATGGGCATGGTGGCCCGGGAAAACGACTTTGTCTCCCAGCTCTACGTGGCCTCCACGCATAGCTATTTCCTGGTCTTCACCAACACCGGCCGGATTTATTGGCTCAAAGTCCATGAAATCCCTGTAGGTTCGCCCGCTTCCCAGGGCAAGGCCATCGTCAACCTGCTGAACCTGGCCGAAGGTGAACGCATGGCCACCATCCTGCCGGTGCGGGAGTTTGTGGAAGGCCCCTCCATCGTCATGGCCACCCGCCGGGGTCTGGTCAAGAAGACGGACCTGATGAAGTTCCAGCGCCCCCGGAGCGGCGGCCTCATCGCCCTTTCCCTGGAGGAGGGGGACGAGCTGGTGGCCGTGGGCCTGGCCGAACCCGATCAGGAGATCCTCATCGGCACCCGCCAGGGGCAGATCATCCGTTTCCTGGCCGAAGAGGTCCGGGACATGGGCCGGGGCGCCCGGGGGGTCAAGGGCATCTTTGTGGCCGATGACGACGCGGTGGTGGGCATGGAGGTCATCAGCTTTGACGGCACCATCCTGACGGTGACGGAGCGGGGCTTCGGCAAACTCACCGATCCGGACAAGTATCCCCGGCACCACCGGGGAGGGCGGGGGGTGAAAGGCCTAAACATCACCAAGCGCAATGGCCCGGTTTTGACAGTCATGCAACTGCTGCCCGACGACGAGATCATGCTGGTCACCAGCCGGGGCAAGATCCTGCGCATGGCCGTTTCCGGCGTGCGCGTAGTGGGCCGGGTGACCCAGGGCGTTAAGTTAATGGACGCGGAAGCCGATGAAAAAGTGGTGAGCGTGGCCCGGGTGGTGGAGAAAGGCGATGACGGCGAAGACGAGCCCGGACTCCTCTGAGGCCCGGCCCGTCGCGGTTATTGGCGCGGGCAGCTGGGGCACAGCCCTGGCGCAGCTCTTGGCCGACAAAGGCCCGGGCTGCCGTCTGTGGGTCTATGAGCCCCAAGTCCTGGAAGACCTGCGCCGGGACCGGGTCAACCACACCTTCCTGCCCGGGGTGGACCTCTCGGCGCGCATCAGCCCCACCGGGGATTTCGGCGAAGCCCTGGACGCCGCCGGAGTGGCGGTCATGGCCGTGCCCTCCCACGTTTTCCGGCAGGTGTTGCGCCAGGCCCGCCCCCATCTGCCCCCCGACGTCATTCTGGTGAGCGCCACCAAGGGGGTGGAGATCGAGTCCCGTCTCACCATGGAAGGAGTAGTGCGGGAAGAGTTGGGCGCGGAAACCGCCTACGCCGTGCTTTCGGGCCCCAGTTTCGCCCGGGAAGTGGCCCAGAAACAGCCCACCGCGGTGACCGTGGCCAGCCGCATCCGGGACGCGGCCCGCCATCTGCAGAAGCTGTTTTCCACGCCCTATTTTCGGGTGTATACCAGCCACGACGTCACCGGCGTGGAGCTGGGCGGAGCCCTGAAAAACATTTTCGCCATCGGCACCGGCATCCTCACGGGCATGGGACTGGGGGACAATTCCCGGGCCGCCCTCATTACCCGGGGGCTGGCGGAAACGGTGCGCCTGGGGGCCCGGCTGGGGGCCAACCCCATGACCCTGGCCGGACTGGCCGGCATCGGCGACCTGATTCTGACCTGCACCAGCCAGCAGAGCCGCAACTTTCAGGTGGGCCTGAAACTGGGGCGGGGGGAATCCCTCCCCCAGATTTTGGCGGCCACGGCCATGGTGGCTGAAGGGGTGAAGACCTCACAGGCCGTGCACCTGCTGGCCCAAGATCTGGGCGTGGACATGCCTCTGCTGGAAGCGGTCTACCGTATCCTCTATGAAGATATGTCGCCCCGGGAGGCCGTGAAGAAGCTCATGTCCCGGGAACTCAAAGACGAACTGGAAGCCATGACGGAATCCTGGTAAGGCCAGGGGGAACCTTGAGGCAAGCTGACGCATGAATGAGCATACTGTCCGGGATTTTGAAAAATTGGATACCCGCATCGCCACCCTGGGCGAGGCCAAAATAGATTCTCCCATCCGTAAGACCCCCATGTTCGACCGCCGGGGGCAGCAGGTGGAAAAGAAGTTCGTCCATGATGACGACCGGGTCCTGGTTTACGATTCCCTGGCGTATCTGCACCAGCTGACGCCGGGGGAGGAGCCTGTCACCTTTGAAACTGCGGGCCCCCGGGCGAAAATCTTTTTCGATCCATCGAAACTCCACTGCGCCATCGTCACCTGTGGCGGCCTGTGCCCCGGCATCAATGACGTCATCCGGGCCGTGGTCCTGGAACTCTATTACCTTTACCGCGTGCGCCATATCTACGGCGTGCGTTATGGCCTGCAGGGGTTCATTCCCCGATACGGCCACGACCTGATGGAGCTCAATCCCGAGGCCGTGGCGGATATCCACACATTCGGCGGCACCGTGCTCTCTTCCTCCCGGGGCCCCCAGGACCCGGGGGACATCGTCGACGCCCTGGACCGGCTGCACATCCAGATTCTTTTCATGGTGGGGGGCGATGGCACGCTGCGGGCGGCAAACTCCATCTGCGAAGAAATCACCCGGCGGCAACTCAAGATCGGCGTCGTGGTCATCCCCAAGACCATCGACAACGACATTCCCTTCGTCTCCCGGTCTTTTGGCTTTGACACCGCGGTGGAGATGGCCACCAAAGCCATCCAGACGGCTCACACCGAGGCCCTGGGCGCGCCCAACGGCATCGGATTGGTGAAACTCATGGGCCGGTATTCGGGTTTCATCGCCGCCAATGCCGCCCTGGCCTTGCGGGACGTCAATTTCGTCCTCATTCCCGAGACCGATTTCGACATCGAGGGCGACTACGGCTTTTTGGGCAGGCTGGAGGCGCGCCTCAAGCTGCGGAGCCACGCCGTCGTTCTGGTGGCCGAAGGCGCGGGGCAGAAGTACTTCAAAAAGGAAGACCTGCCCGTTGATCCCTCGGGCAACGTCAAGCCCGGAGACATCGGGCTGCTCCTGGTGGACCGCGTCAAGGCTCATTTCAAGCAGCGGCAGATGGAGATCAACCTCAAATACATCGACCCCAGCTACCTGGTGCGGGGCATGCCGGCCAACACCAGCGACCGGGTTTACTGCGGCTTTTTGGGGCAAAACGCGGTGCACGCCGCCATGGCCGGGAAAACCGCCCTCTTGGTGAGCCGCTGGCACGGCCACTACGTGCACGTCCCCATGAACCTGGCCTTGGGCCGTCACAAGGAGGTGGACCTGGATTCGCCTCTGTGGCGCAGCGTACTGGAGTCCACCGGCCAGCCGCCCTTGAAAAACCCATGAACACCGCACCCCCCCGTCCCGTCTTTGACTGCCAGATGTGCGGCGACTGCTGCCAGGGCCAGGGCGGGATCCTGGTGACTCCCGCGGAGGTGGCGGCCATGGCCGCGCACCTGGGCCTGGACCGGGAAGAATTCCGGCGCCGCTACGTGGTGGACACGGCCATGGGCCCGCAACTGACTGCGCCGGGGAACCGCTGCATCTTCGTAGAGGAGCGGCGCTGCCGGGTGCACCCGGTGAAGCCCCGCATCTGCCGCCAGTGGCCCTTCCTGCCGGCCCTGCTGGCCCATGCCGACGAATTTGACCAGGCCAAGGGGGCCTGCCCGGGCCTTGACCCCCACTGCCTTCATGAAAACTTCGTGGCCGCCGCGCCAAAGGATGGGGTATAATAGTTTCTTTTGGCAAAAAGGCGGCGGCATAGGCTTTCCACCCCGTGAAGCCGCCGCCCCCTGTCCCCGAATACACATACTGTGAGATGATAATGATCAAAAAAACCTCTGGATTTTCTCTCCTGGCCCTGCTCCTCTCCCTTTTCCTCCTTGCCGCTCCGGCCGCGGGTAAGGAAGATGTCAAGGATTTGTTCCAGCAAGGCGTGAAGCTGTTGCAGCAGGGCAACCCCAAGGACGCGGCGGAGCGCTTCACCAAAGTCCTGGAGCTTGACCCCGAACTGGTGGAAGCCTATATCAACCGGGGCATCGCCTATCTCAAGACCGGGCGCTATGCCGAGGCCGTGGCGGACTTCAGCCAGGCCCTGGAACTGGCCCCCGAAGCCACCGAAGCCTATTACAACCGGGCCCTGGCTTTGAGCCGGCAGGGCAAGCTGGAGCAGGCGCTGCAGGACTATAACAAGGCCCTGGAGCATGACCCCCAGGACTGGCAGATTTATTACAACCGGGGCAACGTCTATCTGGACCTCTCCAAACCCAAGGAGGCCAAGGGGGACTATCAGAAGGCCCTGGAGCTCAAGCCCAATGTCCCGGAAGTGCTCCATAACCGGGGCCTGGCTGCCCTGATGCTGGGTGAGGCCGAGCCGGCCTTGCAGGACTTTAACCGCGTCCTGGAGTTGGACCCCAATTTCACCAAGGCGGTGTACAATCGGGCCCAGGCCCTGGAAAAACTGGGGCGCAAGGACGAAGCCATGGCTGCGTACCGCCAGTTTCTGAAAGTGGGCAATCCCGTCTCGGACAAACCGCTGTTGGAGAAGGCCCTGGCCCAGCTACAAGCCCTGGAAGGAAAATAAGGGGATTGGGAGGCACAGGCTGAAAAGCTTGCGCAGACACCCGGGGGCGGGTGTCCCACACAAACTTTTCGTAACCCATTATCCGCCAGGCAATTATGACCTTTTACCTCACCACACCCATCTATTACGTCAATGCCGAGCCCCATCTGGGGCATGCCTACACCACCGTGGTGGCCGACGCCCTGGCCTGGTTCCACCGCCTCATGGGCGAAGACACCCGTTTCCAGACGGGCACCGACGAGCACGGCGACAAGATCCAGGAGGCCGCGGCCAAGGCCGGCATCCCGCCCAAGGATTTCGCCGACGCCATCAGCGCCAGCTTTCGCCGCACCTGGGACGGCATGGGCATCAGCTACGACGCCTTCATTCGCACCACTGACCCCGCCCACCTGAAGGTGGTGCAGCTCATCCTGAACCGCCTGCACGATAGCGGCGACATCTATTTCGGGGAGTACGGCGGCCACTATTGCTTCGGCTGCGAGCGTTTCTACCTGGAGCGGGAACTGGAAAACGGCCTGTGCCCGGACCACCGGGTGGAGCCCACCTTCATCAAGGAGGAAAACTACTTCTTCCGCATGAGCCGCTACCAGGACTGGCTGATCGCCCACATCGAAGGGCATCCCGACTGGATCCGGCCGGAGCGCTATAAGAATGAAGTATTGGGTTTCTTGCGGGACCCCCTGGAGGACCTCTGCATCTCCCGGCCCCGGCAGCGCCTGGAGTGGGGCATCCGCCTGCCCTTCGACGATCGCTACGTGGCCTACGTCTGGTTCGACGCCCTGCTCAACTACCTCACCGGCCTGGGCTATCCCGACGGCCCGGACTTTACCCGCTTCTGGCCCGGGGCCCAGCATCTCATCGCCAAGGACATCTTAAAGCCCCACGCCATCTACTGGCCCATCATGCTCAAGGCCGCGGGAATTGCCCCCTATCAACACTTAAACGTACACGGCTACTGGCAGATGGCGGCCGGCAAGATGTCCAAGAGCCTGGGCAACGTGGTGGAGCCGGCTACGCTCACGGCCGCCTTCGGCATCGACCAGGTGCGCTACTTTTTCCTGAGGGAAATGGTTTTTGGTCTCGACGCCAGCTTCAGCGAAGAGGCCCTGAAAATCCGCATCAACGCCGATCTGGCCAACGACCTGGGCAATCTCTTCGCCCGCAGCCTGGGCATGGCCTTCAAGTATCGCAAGGGTGTCATCCCCAAGGCCGGTCCGCCCCAGGCCCTGGACCGGGAGGTGGCCGACTCGGCCGGAGAGGCGGCCGCGGATTTCCTGCGCCTCTTCCCGGCCCTGGAATTTCCCCGGGCCTTGAGCCGGCTGTGGGAATTCGTCAATCTGCTCAACCGCTATATCGTCAGCACCGCGCCCTGGGAGCTGGCCAAGGACCCCGCGGCCGCCGGCAGGCTGGACACCGTGCTCTACCACCTGCTGGAGGGCCTGCGCTTCCTGGCCGCGCTGCTCAGGCCCGTGATGCCGGCCAGCGCCCTTAAGATGAGCGGGCAACTGGGCCTGGGGCCGGCCTTGTGGGATTACCCCCTGCCCGAGCTCATCACCTGGGGCCGTCTCCAGCCCGGCGGCAACTTGGTGAAAGGACCGCCCCTCTTCCCCCGGCTGGAGGAGAGTGAGCTGTAAGCAGTAAGCGGTGAGCAGTGGGTGGTTCGTAATTCTTGAGCCCCTGGCTCACCCGAAATGATGAAAGCCGGTGGGGCGGGTCTCCGCGCCCGCCGTCTTTGGTGGCACAGGCTTTCCAGCCTCTGCGGACTCAAAGAGGGCGAGGACGCCCGCTCTACCGGCGGACACTTAATAAATTTGTGTGTGAGCCGCAAGCCCGTGGACAACCCGCTCCTGCTCACTGCTTGCGGCTCACTGCTCACTTTTCAGAGGGCCAGGCTGATGGGTGGGCCGGTGCCATGGTTATTCTGGGCCTTGCTGCTGACGGCCGCAGTGATTGCGGGCTGCGCCCCCGCGCCGCCCCTGCCCCCCGCTCCTGTGGCCCCGCCGCCGCCCCGGGTGCGGGAACTGACCCCCCGGGAGCAGGCCCTGGAGCGGGTCCTCAATGAATTTGACGGCAGCCCGTACCGGAGCGGCGGCACTTCGCCCGCGGGCGTGGACTGTTCCGGGCTGGTGCAGGCGGTTTACCAGCGTCTGGGGCTGAAACTGCCCCGCACCACCACTCTGCAATTTGCCGAGGGCGTCCCGGTGAACCTCCAGAATTTGCGGCCCGGTGATGTGGTCTTCTTCAACCGTCTGTGTCAACTGAACAAACAGGATTTTTACCTCGCTTCCATCCTCCCCCGGGCCGAGACCGGGGAAATCTGCCACAACGGCATTTATATCGGCCAGGGGCGCTTCGTCCATGCCGCCCGCCGGGGCGTGACCGTCAGCCGGCTGGACGAGGAAATCTGGCGCCGCTCCTTCACCGGCGCGCGGCGGTACTGGCCGCCGTGAGGCGAATACAGAAAGCAGTCATCCATAAGACCTGACTCACCCAAACCCATGCATAGCCGGGTTGGGCGGGCCTCCATGCCCCGCCTTTGGTGGCGCAGGCTTCCAGCCTGCGCGTCGCACCGGCAAGATGCCGGGGCCCCAAAAGACTTTTCGAGACGGCAGTTTTCAGAGCATATTGATGCAGGCTTGCAGCCTGCCGCAGCACAGGTGAGGACACCTATGCCACCAAAGGTTTTCCTGATGGACTGGATAATCCGAGGAAATGGACAGAATTGGGAAAAATGCAGGGTTCCACAAACTATTTCTAAAATTAAACCCGTTGCCATTGGCAACATGTTGAAGCAAATTTGGAGGCACTCATGAATGTGCTCGCCAATCTGCGGTTTGCCGGACTGCTTTTATCCATGGCCGCCCTCCTCACCGCCTGCGCCGGAGATGTGGGCGTCAAGACCCCTTTGGGAACCATCGTCTGGGATCAGTACCGGCAGGAGCGCCGCGCTTCCCGGGAAGAAGCCTCGGCCCGCTACAACTACTGTCCCACCGACGGTTGCGTCATCCGGCTGGAGAGCGTCCAGGTCTCGCCGTCGCCGGCCCGGCCGGGGGAGAATCTCACTTTCAACACCTCTTACACCCTGCTCACCGCTGACAAAACGGCCATCCCGTTGAGCATCTCCCGGGAAGTGTTCTTCAAGGGTCAGTCCCTGGGCAAGCTGCAAAGCATCGACCTGCGCAACTACAACGGCACCTGGACCCAGCAGGTGGGGTACCGCCTGCCGGCCCAGGCCGCCCGGGGGGACTACACCCTGGTCACCCGCATCAGCACCGCCTACGGCATGGACCAGAAGAGCACGGACTTCACCGTGGAATAATTTGAGGAAAGGTGAGTGAGCTGGCCAGGGATCTGCGAGCCCTGTCCCTCCCTTGTGTGTAGGATACCCGCCCCCGGGTGTCCTAAGCTTAGGCCGCTGGAGACGGCGGCCCTGCATTTTCCTGCAGTATTGCGGCATGGGTGAGGGGCGTGGGGAGAGGGCCAAAAGTCATCTTCCCTGGCCCCCTCCTGCACGCCATCGCTTCTTCCTGCCTCCTCAGCCGCAGAGACGCACCCGGGGGCCCAGGGGCTGCAGTTTCCCCGACTCATCGGCCCCGGCCACCATCAGGCTGATGCGGCCATAGCCCCTGGTATAGAGAAAATGCCAGGCGTCTTCCACCGTAAAGAAGCCCTCCTGGGGAGACACCAGTTCCACCCTGTCGGCCCGGAAATCCGGTTCCCGGCCTGCCCTTTCCGGGTCAAAATCCCCGGGCGCAGCGGCGCTGCTCACCAAATAGACGATTAAGCCTTCCTTCATGGGACACCTCCGTGTGAGATGGGGAGGCCAGGCCCCCCGGCAGGGCAGGTGCGGCGCCACAAAAAAACCCCGAGTCGCATGCGACCCGGGGATGGCACCCAGTTTCCTTGATCCCAGGGAGGTCCGGCAAACTGCTCCGGACCGGCCTTCGGTCCCTGCCGCGGGGACGCGGGCCAGCCGCACGGGCAGGTCTTCTGACTTCCGGATCGTCCTACTCCCTGGGCCTTCCCCTTCCCCGGCGGGAAGAGTGGCGTCTTCCAGGTTTCGTCCCCGGTTACAGCGGCGGGACCGCGCCGGACTTGCACCGGCTTCCCTATTAACCCCGAAGGGGACCCGTGGGCGAATTTCAGGGACTATATTAGTATTCATCCCGTCCTTTTTCAAGAAAATTCACCCGGCCGACCCCAATCTGCAGTAAAATAAAAAAATGGGTCCTGTGGAAGAACGCCGCCGCCCCGAGGTCAATTATCTGCGCCTGTCCATCACCGACCGCTGCAATCTGGCCTGTTTCTATTGCCGGCCGCGGCATGACTGGGTGAAGCTCCCGGCCGGAGAAATTCTGCGGTACGAAGAATTCCTGCACCTGGCCCGGGTGGCCGCCGACGCGGGCATCCGCAAGATCAGGGTCACCGGCGGGGAGCCCCTGGTGCGCCGGGGGGTGGTGGATTTCCTGGGCCAGTTGGGGGAAATCCCGGGCATCGAGGAAATTTGCCTCACCACCAACGGCGTCCTCTTGTCCCACCTGGCCCGGGACCTTTATGCCGCCGGGGTGAGACATCTGAATCTCAGCCTGGACAGTCTGCGCCCCGACCGTTTCCGGGAACTCACCGGGGGAGATCATTTTCACACCGTCATCTCCGGACTCAACCAGGCTCTGTCCCTGGGTTTTGCGCCCCTCAAGATCAACTGCGTGATCTTAAAAGACCTGAACGACGACGAGGTCCTGGACTTCGCCGACCTGGCCCGGCGCCACCCCGTCCAGGTGCGGTTCATAGAATTCATGCCCACCGTCGCCCAGGCGCGCTGGGACCGGCACTTTCTGCCCATGACCGAAGTGGCGCGGCGGCTGGCGCGCCTGGGTCCTTTGCAACCGCAGCCTTCCCGCTCCACCGCAGGCCCGGCCCGCATCTTCAAGCCCGCCGGTTTCCGGGGGGAGCTGGGCTTCATCACTCCCATGAGCGATCACCACTGCCCCACCTGCAACCGCCTGCGCCTCACCGCCGCAGGCCGTTTGCGCGCCTGCCTCTTCGCGCCCGGGGAAATTGATCTCAAAGGGCCGCTGCGCCGGGGGGCCTCAACCGCTGAGCTGTCCGCCCTGTTCCGGGAGGCCATGGCCCGCAAAGAGCCTCTGGCAACCCAAGCCGGCCCGGGACCGTCCCTGCCCTCCCCTGCCATGGTCAGCATCGGCGGCTGACGGATTCCTGCACAAATCCCCTTAACTTCTTGCCCTTTTGTGCATCAAAAAGTGATATAGAAATGGATTTAGGTTTTTACCCACATCCGGAAGGCTGCCTTTTACACGTTACACGAAGAACACAAGATATGGGCCCTGGCTGGCATCCTGTGGTTAACATCGGCACAGGCGGGACAGTCCGGGCCACCAATGATGAGGAGCGTTCCTCACACAGGAGTCCGGTACACATGAAACTCAGTATCGTCGTCCCCATTTTCAATGAAATCAATACCCTGGAAGAGATTCTGGGCCGCATCCAGGCCACTCCCTACGATAAGGAGATCATCGCCGTCGACGACGCCTCCGTGGACGGCACCCGTGACCTCCTGCCCCGGCTGGAGGCCCAGCACGGCAATCTGCGCGTCTTTTACCACGACAAAAACCAGGGCAAGGGCGCAGCCCTGCGCACCGGCTTCGCCCAGGTGACGGGGGACGTGGTGATCATCCAGGATGCCGACCTGGAATATGACCCGGTGGATTACCCGGCTCTGCTGGAGCCCATCGAGAAGGGCGTGGCCGACGTGGTCTACGGCACCCGCCTGGTGGGCGGGCGGCCGCACCGGGTCCTCTATTTCTGGCATTATATGGGCAACAAAGCCGTCACCACCCTGTCCAACATGTTCACGAACCTCAACCTGTCGGACATGGAAGTGGGCTATAAGGTATTCCGGGCCGAGGTCATCAAAGGCATCAAGATCACCTCCAACCGCTTTGGCGTGGAGCCGGAACTGACGGCCAAAGTGGCCAAGGCGGGCTGGCGGGTCTACGAGGTGCCCATCAGTTATCACGGACGGGATTACGCCCACGGCAAAAAGATCACCTGGCGGGACGGCATCGCCGCCATCTACCATATCATCCGCTACCGTTTCTGGGATTGATCTCTGCCCCGCCAAGGAAAGGGGGCAGGGGGACCTGAGCCCCAGGCCCCCTGCCCTTTCTCCGCCGTCCCGCCTCCTGCCCACGCCTTGCCGTTGAGCTGCCGGCCACCAGGCCCACCAAACCGCGACAGCCGCCCCCCTTCCGCCTGCATCCCGTTCTTGTTGTATTTTTAAGCATTATTTCATATTGACTGACAAACTCTTTATGATAAGATAAAATTAATGGAATTATGTTGATTTTATCAACAAAATATAAGGGTTAAACATAATTTCCCTGTGAAAAAAATTGCTTGTCGCATCTGTCGTGTGTTGTATTTTCCAACACAATACTCTCAGGGCAGCTTACTTCTCAGCTAAGGACTGGGCTTATGGAGAAAAGAAAGCCTCTGCGGCGATGGGTTGGTATCTTGTTGGTGTTTACCGCCGTTACCTTCCTGGGCCTCGAGGCTGATGAGGGTAAGGAGGGAAAGCAGGCTCCCGTTCGGGGACCGGCAGACCTGATCCAGATTGACACCATGGCCGCATTCGGCAAGCTGGAGATGCCCCCGGTCGCCTATTTCCACGACAAGCACACGGATGCATTGTTGAAGGAGAAAAAGAGCTGCGAAACCTGCCACTTCAGGGAAAACGGCAAACTGTCCCTGGCCTTCAAGCGCAAGCAGGGGACCAGACCCGAGGCCCTGAAAGAGATCTACCACGGCAACTGCATCGGCTGCCATCAGGAGATGGTGGCGGCTAAGAAAAAGTCCGGCCCCCTGGACGGCTTCTGCCGCGACTGCCATAACGCCCGGCCCCCGACCGCGGTCAGGCTGGACGCCGGCCTGGACAAGGTGCTGCACTACCGGCACATTGAAGACTCGAAGATCAAGCCCGCATCCGGGCAGAAGGATAATTGCAGCGTCTGCCACCACGACTACGATAAAAAGGCAAAAAAGCTCGTGGCGGCCCCGGGCCAAGAGAATTCCTGCCGCTACTGTCATCTGGAAAAAGGGCAAAGTGGGGTCAAGAGCCTGAAACAGGCCTCCCATGAGCAGTGCATCCTGTGCCATCTGGACCTGGCCCAAACGGGCTCCGTGGATAATTTCCCCGTGCGCTGCGCCGATTGCCACAGCGCCCAGGCCCAGGCCCTGGTGGCCAAAAAGAACGGTGAGGTCCTGGCCGGGCTGAAAAATAACCTGCCCCGCCTCCACCGGGGTCAACCTGACGAAATCCTGCTTACCGCCACAACCGTAGGCCCCCAAGGCAGCAAAGCCGTCACCATGGACCCAGTGCCCTTCGACCACCAGGCCCACGAAAAATACAGCGATTCCTGCCGGGTCTGCCACCACGCCTCCATGGATGCCTGCGCCCGGTGCCACACCCTGGCGGGCTCCCGGGAAGGGGGCGGCGTCACCTTCGAGCAGTCCATGCACCTGAAATCCAGCCAGCACAGTTGCATCGGCTGCCATAACGCCCAAAAGGCCGGCGCCGCCTGTCTCGGCTGCCATCAAAGCATGGTGGAGACGGGCAAACCCGACAGCGCTTCCTGCAAACAGTGCCACAGGCAATTGCCCCAGGGGGTGCAGGCGGGCGAGGTGGCCAAAATGACTCCCCAGCAGAGGGCGGGTCTCGCCGGGACCCTGCTCAAAGGCCGGAATCTGGCCCAGGCCACTTACGCCCAGGCGGATATTCCGGAAACCGTGGTCATCAAGAAACTTTCCGACAAGTACCTGGCCGTGGAGATGCCGCACCGCCAGCACGTGGTCTCCCTCATGAAAGGCATGCAAGACAGCCGCCTCGCGGGGTTCTTCCACAGCGATCCCGGGACCGTCTGCCAGGGGTGCCACCACCACAGCCCTCTGTCCAAGACTCCCCCCCGTTGCGTCAGCTGCCATGCCAAAACGGTGGGCCAGGCCAGCTTCGACCCCCGGGAGGCCAATCGTCCGGGCCTTCTGGCCGCCTACCACGGGCAATGCATGAGCTGCCACCAAGCCATGGCGGTGAAACCCGCAGCCACGGCCTGCCTCGACTGTCATAAGGAAAAGAAGTAACCGGCCTGGCTCGGTTAGAGAGGGGTCATTTCCATGGAACGAAGAAAGTTTCTGGGCCTGCTGGGGGCCGCCGGAACCGGCGCCATGCTGGGGAAGTCGGCCCACGCGGCGGGGACCCAGGAGTTCTCCGGGTATCCCGGCAGCATGGGCGTCTTGTTCGACGCCACCCGCTGCATCGGCTGCCGCAGGTGCGAGGCCGGCTGCAACCAGGTCAACCAGCTGCCGGCCCCGGCAAGGCCTTTCGATGACCTGAGCGTCTTGAACACCCACCGCCGCACGGACGCCAGGACCTATACCATCGTCAACCGCTACGACGGCATTCCCGGGGCAGCCGGGCCGGTGTTCCGCAAAAACCAGTGCCAGCACTGCCTGGAGCCGGCCTGCGCCTCCTCGTGCTTTGTCCGGGCCTTCACCAAGACGCCCCAGGGCGCGGTGACCTGGGACGGCTCCGTCTGTGTGGGCTGCCGGTACTGCATGATCGCCTGCCCCTTCGACATCCCCACCTTCGAATACGACAAGGTGCTGGAACCCCGCATCATGAAGTGCACCCTGTGCTACCCGCAGATCACTGAGGGGACCTTGACGGTGCCCGGCTGCGTAGGCGCCTGCCCGGTGGAGGCCCTGGTGTACGGCAAGCGGACTTACCTGCTCCGGGTCGCCTGGGCGCGGATTCAGACCCACCCGGGGCGTTATCTGCCCCACGTCTACGGCGAGCGGGAGATGGGCGGCACCAACTGGCTCTATGTCTCGGGCGTGCCCTTTAAAAATATCGGCCTGAGGGAAGACCTGGGCACCACGGCTGCGCCCCACTTCACTTCCGGGGCCCTGGCCGCCGTGCCCCTGGTGGCGGGCCTCTGGCCGGCCCTGCTCCTGGGCATTTACGCGGTGAGCCAGCGCAAGGACAAGGTCGCCAGGGAAGAGCGGCAGGCCGCGGTGGCCCAGGCCGTGGCCCAGGCGAAGGCCGAGGCCAAGGCGGCGTTGGACAAGGCCCTGGCCAAGGCTGAGACCGACAAGAAGAACGCCATCGCCAAAGAGGTGAAAAAAGCCCTGGAAGAGGCGGCCAAGAAGGCTGAGGAAGAAGCCGCCAGGCAGTCCGGCGCCGAGGAGGACGCATGATCATGTCCACCCCCACCGATCCCCATAAGTCCCTGCTGACACCCTTCAATGTCATCGCCGGCATCATCCTGGCGCTGGGGGCCTTCGTCACGTTCCTGCGCTTCACCCAGGGCCTCGCCGGGGTCACCAACCTCTCCGACAACAACCCCTGGGGCCTCTGGATCTCCTTTGATCTCCTTTGCGGCGTGGCTTTAGCCGCGGGAGGCTTCACCACCTCCGCGGCCTGCTACATCTTCGGCCTGAAGCGCTTTCATTCTGCGGTGCGGCCGGCCATCCTCACCGCCTTTCTGGGTTATTCTCTGGTGGTCTTCGCCCTGCATTACGACGTGGGCCGGCCCTGGCGCCTGCCCTACCCTTTCTTCGTCCAGTCCGGCACCACCTCGGTGCTCTTCGAAGTGGGCCTGTGCGTCTTTCTCTATCTCATCACCCTGTTCATCGAATGGGCGCCGTCGGCCCTGGAGTGGCTGGGCCTGAAAAAGCCCCGGGACCTCATCGTGCGCCTGACCCTGGGCCTCACCATCTTCGGCGTGGTGCTGTCCACCATGCACCAGAGCTCCCTGGGCGCCCTGTATCTCATCGCCCCCTCCAAGCTCCACCCGCTCTGGTATTCAGCGTATCTGCCCGTGTATTTCTTCGTGTCCGCCGTCGCCGCGGGATTTTCCATGGTCATCTTTGAGGGCGCCCTCTCCCACCGCTACCTGCACGACAGAATGGACGCCACTTACCTTGAGGAACACGAAGGCGTGGTCTTCGGCTTCGCCAAGGCCGCGGCGGTGGTGCTGATGGCCTACTTGGGCATCAAGGTGGTGGGGCTGGCCGCGGACCACAACTGGCATTATCTCCTCACCGGCTGGGGCGCCTGGTACCTGGTGGAGATGCTGGGCTTCGTGGCCCTGCCCGCCTTCCTCTACGCCATGGGGGTGCGGGAGCACAACGCCAAGCTCGTGAAGATAGCCGCTGTCCTGACGGTCCTGGGCATCGTGCTGAACCGCTTCAATGTTTCCCTGGTGGCCTTCAACTGGCAGTTGCCCGCCGCGGACCGCTACTTCCCCAGTTGGATGGAAATCACCATCTCCGTCTTCATCGTCACCGTGGGGCTCCTGGTCTTCCGGTTCATCGCCAGCCGGATGCCCATCTTTTACGAGCATCCCGACTTCAGGGAGCGGGAGCCGGCGGATTTACATGAACATCCCGTCAAACCCCATCCCCAAACCTTCGGACACTAAGGGAAGGCAGCCATGGAAAACACCTTTTATGTCCTGCATGACTTCATGGTCTTCACCAAGGGCGCGGTCTACTATCTCATGGGCGCCATCCTCCTGGCCATGGTGGGTTTCTGGCTCTACCTCACCGGCAGGGATGAGGATTCGCTGATCAAGTAGCCATCGGGGCTGCGGCCGCGGCCTGGCTCGAAGGAGTTGCATATGTACCAGTTCATCACCGGCCCCCTGTTGTGGCTGTCCTTCGCCGTCTTTTTCATCGGCCTGGCCGTGCGGGCCGTCCTGTATGTGCGCGGCCTGGACTGGAAGCTGGACCGCGTGGCCTACCGGGCGCACCCCCGGCAGGGCCTCGTGGGCGCGCTGCAATCCATCTTTTACTGGCTGGTACCGTTCGGCTCCCATGGCTGGCGCGCCAAGCCCGTGTACACCTTTATCTTCTTCGTCTTTCATATCAGCTTGCTGGCGGCTCCCCTGTTCCTGGTGGGCCACGCCATTATTCTGGAGGAGCGCTGGGGGATCACCTGGTGGCCCACCATCTCCATGGGCCTGGCTGATCTCCTGACCATCGCCGTCATGGTCAGCGTGGTCTGCATCGCCATCCGGCGCCTCGCCCTGCCGGAAGTGCGCATCCTCACCACCTTCTATGACTACTTCCTGCTCCTGATCACCGTGGCCCCTTTTGTCACCGGATTTTTGGCGGTGCATCAGGTTCCCGATTATACAGTGTGGCTCTACGCCCACATCCTCAGCGCCGAGGCGCTGCTCATCGCCATTCCCTTCACCAAGCTCTTCCATGTGGTGGGCTTCTTCCTGTCCCGGGGCCAGATCGGCGCGGATTTCGGCATCAAACGCGCCTATAAAGCCAAGGGTGGGTTTGCCTGGTAATTTTCCGGTATTATATTATGTATAGAAACCATCATGTCTAGGTAGATTGAAAGCTTTTTGAAGGGAGTGAGAACCATGCCGGAAGGTACCCTGTGCAATAAAACCCCGATCACCACCAAGGAACTCTTGGATGCTACTTTGGCTGATACCCGGGGTCGCCAATACTACGAAGAAATGCAGCATCTGGAGGTGGACCGGGAAAAATTGGCCAAAACGCTCAAGGCCACCTGCAAGTCCCGGTTGCGCACCTGGCTGGAAATTTGCGCCCACTGCGGCCTCTGCGCGGATTCCTGTTTCTTTTACCTGGCCAACCGGAAGGACCCCACCCAGGTGCCCGCGTACAAGATCCTCTCCACCTTGGGGAAGATCGTCCAGCGCAACGGAGACGTGGACAATGCCCACATGCGCTATTCCATGGACGTGGCCTGGTCCAAGTGCACCTGCTGCAACCGCTGCGGCAGCTTCTGCCCTTACGGCATCGACATGGGCGTCATGTTCAGCTATCTGCGGGGGCTGTGTTTCTCCCAGGGGTTCGTGCCGTGGGAGATGAAGATCGGCTCCGGCATGCACCGGGTCTTCCAGGCCCAGATGGATGTCACCCCCGAGGAGTGGGTGGAAACCTGCGAATGGATGGCCGAGGAGCAGCAGGATGAATGGCCGGGGCTGGAAATCCCCGTGGACAAGGTGGGCGCCGACATCCTCTACACCGTCAACGCCCGGGAGCCCAAGCACTATCCCGAAGACATCGCCGAGGCGGCCATTCTCTTCCACATCGCCGGGGAGAACTGGACGGTGCCCAGCCAGGGGTGGGAGCAGACCTCCCTGGCCATGTTCGCGGGCGACTGGGAAGGCGCCACCATGCAGGTGAAGGGCGTGTATGAGGCCATCGAACGCCTCAAGCCCAAGCGGGTCATGGGCACGGAATGCGGCCACGCCCACCGGGCCACGGTCATCGAAGGCCCCTATTGGGCGGGACGGGAGGACGGGCGGCCGCCGGTGGAATACATCCACTACACCGAGTGGGTGGCCGAGGCCCTGCGCACCGGGAAGATAAAAATCGATCCGGCCAAGCGCCTCAAGGAGCCCGTCACCCTCCAGGATTCGTGCAATTACATCCGCAATTATGGCCTAAGGGACGTCACCCGGGAGATCATGAGTTACCTGGTGGAACCCGGCTACCTGCGGGAAATGGAGCCCTGCAAGGAGTACAACTTCTGCTGCGGCGGCGGCGGCGGTTTAAACGGCATCGGCATCTATCGGGAGCAGCGCAACGCGGGCCTCAAGGTGAAGCGGGACCAGATCATCGCCACCGGCGCCAAACTGGTCATCGCCCCCTGTCACAACTGCTGGGACGCCATCCGGGACCTGGAGGAAATCTTCGAGATCGGCATCCGCTGGAGCTTTTTAAAGCCCCTGCTCATTAAGATGGCCGTCATCCCGGAACACCTCAAGGCCAAGGAAGAAGGCGAAGAGGAGGGAGACGAGTAGCCCCAGCCGCATGGTGAGTGATTTCCGGCCCGGATATGCTCCCCGGCAGGGGTGAATCCGGGCTTTCATTTTATGCCCCCCTGGACAGGACCGGCCTGATAGGCTTATAGTTGTGAACATGAAGAGCATCTTCGGGTTTTTTCTGCGGCTCTTGGCCGCCTTCCTTCTGGCCAAGGCCGTTCTGGGCCCCTGGGGCGCAAACACTCCGGGCTGGCTCCTGGGGAGTTCTCTGGGCCTGGTGCTCAGCTCCTACCTGCTGAGCTGGTGGCGCCGCTCCCGGACGGCCGAGGACCTGGACTGGTATGTGGCCCGCAAGCTCATCGCGATGAACCAGTTGCCCGAGAGAAAGCTTCCCCTTGGTTCTCCGCCCCGGGAAGCCTCTGAGAAAGGGTAGCGCCGCCGCTTCCCGGGGTTTAGCAAATGTAAAAGCGGGGGGGAAACAGTTGTGCGGCTTTTCCGGGGCAAAAACCGCTAGTCTTATCTCCTTAACCTGGTATCATGCTCTTACCATAGCGTTTCATCATCATCGGAGGGGTAAAACATGACTGAGAGACAAGGTGTCATCACGATTCACGGTAATCCTTTAACTTTGTTGGGTGAAGAAGTCGCGGTGGGAAAGAAAGCGCCGGACGCGGAGTTATTGGATAACGATCTCAAACCGGTAAAACTGTCCTCTTTCCTGGGCAAGACGGTCGTTATCGCCTCGGTGCCGTCCCTGGATACGCCGGTCTGCGACATGGAAACCAGACGTTTCAACGAAGAAGCGGCCAACCTTGATAAAGACATGGAGTTGCTGACCGTAAGTATGGATCTGCCCTTCGCCCAGAAACGCTGGTGCGGCGCGGCCGGCGTTACCAGGATCAAAACCTTGTCGGATCATCGCCAGGCCAGTTTCGGCATGGCGTATGGCGTTTTGATTAAGGAATTACGCTTATTGGCCCGGGCCGTCTTTATTCTGGACCGGGACGGCGTCATCCGCTACACGCAACTGGTCAAGGAAGTCACCAATGAACCGGATTATGAGGAAATTCTTCAAGCCTTGAATACCTTGGTGGGGAATAGGTAAATCTAATCAGTTAAACATGGGCCTTGGGCCTACCCATAAACCATGAAATCTGCGGTAGGGCGGGCGTCCCGCCCGCCGCCTTGAGTGGCACAGGCTTCCAGCCTGTGCGTCCCACCGGCAAGATGCCGGCGCCACCAAGAACGTTTCGGAGCAGAAGAGTCCAGAAATACAAAGGGGGCAAGAGCCATGGGCTCCTGCCCCCCTTTTCTCACAATCCCTTTCTATTCAGTTCACTTCATCTTGCACACTCCGGCCCGGCATTTCTTCTCCTTGATGTGCTCCTCGAATTCCTGGCGGAAGTTCTTCAGGGCGCTCATCATGGGCGCCAGCGCCGTCTGGCCCAGGGGGCAGAAGGAGGCGTCCATCATCACCGCGGCCAGGCGCTCCAGGAAGGCCAGGTCGTCCAGGGTGGCGGTGCCGTTGGTCATGCGGGTGACGGCCTTCAAGATCTGCGGGGTGCCTTCCCGGCAGGGGGTGCACTGGCCGCAGGACTCGTGTGCGAAGAACACGGCCACCGAGCGGATGAAGTCCACCGTACAGACGCTTTCATCCATGACCAGCATGGTGCCGGAGCCCAAGGCGCCCCCCACCTTGGACATGGAGCCGAAGTCCACCGGCACGTCCAGGGCGTCCGGGGTGACGATGCCCGCAGAGGCGCCGCCGGTCTGGCACATCTTGAATTTGCTGCCGTCCTTGAGACCGCCGCCGTAGGTGTCGATGAGTTGCCGCAGGGTGATGCCCGCGGGCACCTCGCAGACCTGGGGGGTCTTGACGTGCCCGATAATCTGGTAAATCTTGGTGCCCGTGGTGTCAGGGGTGCCCAGGGATTTGTACCATTCCCCGCCTTTGGCGATGATGGCAGGCACAGAAGCCAGGGTCTCCACGTTGTTGACGATGGTGGGTTTGCCCCACAGGCCCGCTACCCCGGGGAAGGGCGGCTTCATCCTCGGGTAGCCTCGTTTCCCCTCGATGGACTCGATAAGCGCGGTTTCCTCGCCGCAGATGTAGCAGCCGAATCCGGAGCGCACCTCGATGTCAAAGGAAAAATCCGTCCCGAAGAGCTTCTCGCCCAAATACCCCTTGGCCCGGGCCTGTTCGATGGCCTGGTTCAGCCGGTGCTTGGAGAGGTAGTATTCGCCCCGCACATAGATGAAACCCTTGCTGGCCCCCACCGCAAAACCGGCGATGGCGATGCCCTCCAGGACCTTGTGGGGGTCGCCCTCCATGATGTAGCGGTCCTTGATGGTGCC
>CAZFWX010000041.1:18898-25173 GCA_964522695.1 uncultured Desulfobacterales bacterium | reverse complement strand
GCAAGATCATCGTGGACACCTACGGCGGCCGGGGCTACCACGGCGGCGGCGCCTTCTCCGGCAAAGACCCCACGAAAGTTGACCGCACCACCTCCTATATGCTGCGCCACGTGGCCAAGAACATCGTGGCGGCGGGGCTGGCCAAGCGCTGCGAGGTGCAGGTGGCCTACTCCATCGGCCTGCCGGACCCCCTGTCTATCATGGCCTACACCTTCGGCACGGCCACGATCCCCGAAGAGAAGATTTTGGAACTGATCAAGGAAACCTGGAGCTTCAAGCCCGCGGCCATGATCCAGTATCTGGACATGCAGCGGCCTATCTTCAAGAAGACCGCGGCATACGGCCATTTCGGCCGCACCGACCCCGATTTTACCTGGGAATACCTGAACAAAGTGGAAATTTTGCGAGACAAGGCCGGGCTCAAACCGGCCTGCAAATGCTAACGGAGTCATCATGGATTTCGACGTCAAAGATGTAAACCTGGCCGACAAAGGCCGTCTCCGGGTGGAGTGGGCCAAGCGGGATATGCCCGTCCTCTCCGCCATCAGCGAGCGCTTCCGCCGGGATCAGCCCCTGAAAGGCATTAAAATTGCCGCCTGTCTGCACGTCACCACGGAAACCGCAGTCCTGGCCACCACCCTCAAGGCGGGCGGGGCCCAAGTGCACCTCTGCGCTTCCAACCCCCTGAGCACCCAGGACGACGTGGCCGCTTACCTGGCCAGGCATGAAGAGATTCCCACCTTCGCCATCAAGGGGGAAGACGGGGACACCTACTACCGCCACATCCACCAGGCCCTGGACCTGAAACCCCACATGACCATGGATGACGGCGCGGACCTGGTCTTCACGGTGCACACCAAGCGCCAGGAGCTCCTGCCGGACATCATGGCGGGCACCGAAGAGACCACCACCGGAGTCATCCGCTTAAAGGCCATGGCCAGAGACGGCGTGTTGCGCTACCCGGTCATCGCGGTGAACGACGCGCTCACCAAGTACCTCTTCGACAACCGCTACGGCACGGGCCAGAGCACCCTGGACGGCATCCTGCGGGCCACGAACCGTTTGATGTCCGGCAGTGTCTTCGTGGTGGCGGGCTACGGCTGGTGCGGCCGGGGCCTGGCCATGCGGGCCCGGGGCATGGGGGCCCGGGTCGTCATCACCGAAGTGAACCCCTTAAAGGCCCTGGAAGCCCTGATGGATGGCTACGAAGTGCTGCCCATGTCCCAGGCGGCCCAGATGGGCGACATCTTCTGCACCCTGACCGGCGACATCAACGTCATCCGGCCGGAGCACTTCGAGGTCATGAAAGACGGCGCCATCCTCTCCAACTCCGGCCATTTCAATGTGGAGATCGACATCGAAGGCCTGGGCCAGGCCGCAACCTCCCGCCGTCCCATCCGGGACGGGGTGGAGGAGTATACGCTCAAAAACGGCAACTGCCTCTATCTGTTGTGCGAAGGCCGTCTCGTGAACCTGGCCGCGGCCGAGGGTCACCCCTCCGCAGTCATGGACATGAGCTTTGCCAACCAGGCCCTGTCCGCGGAGTTTATCTCCCAGAACCATCAGAAATTCCAGAAGCAGGTCTACCCCGTGCCCGAAGAGATCGACCAGGAGATCGCCCGCCTGAAACTGGCGGCCATGGGTGTCAAGATCGACACCCTGACCCCGGAACAGGTGAAGTACCTGGCTTCGTATGATTTGGGCACCTGATGACGGCAGGAAATTGGGCTGACCGGCCAGATTGACTGAAGAGAATCCGTCCAAGAAAACAGTAAAGTTCTACCCCTTACAGGAGGGAGAACAGCATTAAGTGCCAGTCTTTATTGTGCTGACGCCCTTTGCCACCCTCCCCCCAACCCCCTCCCATCAAGGGAGGGGGAGTTTTCCTGCGGAATGTTTCGTCCTGAAATGATTACGAGGCAGCACTTCAGCCATTCCTTATAGTTTCCCCCTCGGTGAGAGGGGGCCAGGGGGAGGGGGATGCAACTCAGACATTTCCCCGGTCTCGTCCCCACCCCCATCCCCCAAGGAGCAGCCATGACCGCCATTAAATTCGGCACCTCCGGCTGGCGCGGCATTCTGGCCGAAGACTTCACCTTTCCCAACGCCCGCCTGGTCTGCCAGGCCATTGCCGCCTACCTCCTTCAGGAGGGCCAGGCCGCCCGGGGCGCGGTCATCGGCTACGACACCCGCTTCCTCTCCGAGGCCTTTGCGGCCACTGCGGCCGAAGTCCTGGCCGGCAACGGCATCCCCTGCTACCTGACCGACCGGGACGCGCCCACGCCGGTGGTGAGCTTCGTCATCATCAACGGCCGCCACGCCGGCGGCATCACCGTCACCGCCAGCCACAACCCCGGAAACTACAACGGCATCAAGTTTTCCCCGGCCCAGGGCGGCCCCGCGCCCACCCCGGTGACCAACGCCATTGAGGGGCTCATCAGCCGTCTCACTGCCGCTGACGTCAAGACCTTGCCGGTTAACGAGGCCAAGGCCCGGGGGCTGCTCACCCATATCGACCCCCGGGAGTCCTATTTTCGGCATCTCAGGACCCTGGTGGATATGGAGGCGCTGCAGCGCGCGAACTTAAAAGTGGCCGTGGACGTCCTCTGGGGCACGGCCCTGGGGTACCTGGACACCTTCCTGAAGGACGCCGGCGTGGAAGTGGAACTGCTGCACGGCTACCGGGACCCCTACTACGGCGGGCACCGGCCCGAACCGTCGGGAGAGTTTTTAAACGAGCTCTGCACCCGGGTGAAAGAAGGCGGCTATCATCTGGGGCTGGCCGTGGACGCGGATGCGGACCGCTTCGGCATCGTGGACGGCCGGGGCGCGTACCACGAAGCCAACGACATTTTAGCCCTGCTTTTCGACTACCTCATCACCACCCGGGGTTGGGAGGGCGGCGTGGCCCGCAGTGTGGCCACCACTCATCTCATCGACCGGGTGGCGGCGCACCACGGGCGGCCGGTGTTTGAGACCAAAGTGGGCTTCAAGTTCCTGGGCGAGTATCTCTTGAGCGGCCAGGCCTTGATGGTGGGCGAGGAAAGCGAGGGCTTCTCCATGCGGGGCCACCTGCCGGAAAAAGACGGCATCCTGGCCTGCCTGCTGGCCGCGGAAATGGTGGCCCGGCAAGGCAAGGACCTGCCCGCGCTCCTGGAGGATCTCTATGCCCGGGTGGGGCCCCTGTACAATAAGCGCATTAATCTGGCCCTGGCGCCCGAGGCCAAAGACCGCCTGCTGAAAAAACTGGCCGCGGCGCCGGCCACCTTCGCGGGGCTCAAGGTGGTGCAGCACGTCACCATCGACGGCCACAAGTATATTCTGGAAGACGGCAGTTGGGTGTGCTTGCGGCCCTCCGGCACCGAACCGGTGGTGCGGTTCTACCTGGAGGCCCCCTCCCAGGAAGGCCTGGCGCGCCTGGAGGCTGCGGGCCAGGAACTGATCGGCACGGCGTAGGGTGATGGCGTGAATCCGGCGTACATCATGCATGTGGGCATTTGGGTTCTGGTGCTCCTGTTTTCCATCATCATCCATGAGGTGGCCCACGGCTACGTGGCCCTGCGCAACGGGGACCCCACCGCCAAACTGGCCGGCCGCATCACCCTGAATCCCGTCCCGCACATCGACTTGGTGGGCAGCATCATCCTGCCGCTCCTGCTCCTGGTGGCCAATTCCCCGTACCTCTTCGGCTGGGCCAAGCCGGTGCCGGTAAATCCCATGAATTTCCGCAACCTGCGCTGGGGCGAGTTTGCCGTCAGTCTGGCGGGCCCGGGCAGCAACTTCCTGCTGGCCGTCATGTTTGCGTTGTTCTATAAACTGGGACTGGCCCTGGGGATGGGAGGCCTGGGATTGGCAAAACTCGCGGAAACGGGCATGAAGGTCAACGTCATCCTGGCGGTCTTCAACCTCATCCCCATCCCGCCTCTGGACGGCTCCCACATCCTGGCCACCATTTTGCCCTACAACCTGGCCCGGCTCTATGCCCAACTGGAGCCCTATGGCTTCATCATCCTGCTGGTCCTGTTTTATACCGGCATCATCAGCTTCATTCTTCTGCCCATCTACAAGGTCCTCATTGGACTCCTGGTGTTGCTCATAAATTTTTAGAGTCCTGTCTCACCCCCCGCGCGGCTTTCCACCCCTGTGAAACCCTGAAAATTTGTGGTATTTTAAGAGCAAATCCCGGAATTTGTCGATGCGGGCGAGGGTCCGCGCCCCATTGCTCCGGAATCACCTGGTCAGGATCGTCATGCGCAGTAAAGTGGGCGTCAAACTGGTGGGCGTCAACCTGCTGTCACTCTTGGTGGCGCTGGTGGGGCTCCTCCTTGTCATCCAGTACCTGGCCACGCGTATGGTGTTGAGCTGGCATAAGGACCGGGTGGAGTTGGTGGCGCGCCTGGTCCTGGCCGAATACCAGGGCAAGATTCAATTGGTGCAGCAGGCCTCCCACCTTCTGGCCGCCAGCCAGGCCTTCGGCGAACTGCTGGCCGCGGGTGACGCCGAAGCCCTGCGGCGGGCGGTGATGACCAGGTTCCTGGCCACGGGCATGCACATCCTCACCATTACCGACAGCCAGGGTGTCATCCAGGCCCGGGCCCATGATCCCGGCGGCATCGGCGTCAACATCTCGGGCAGCCCTCTGGTGCGGGCCGGGATGCAGGGCAAGGAGGCCTCCCGCATGGCCCAGTGGCAGGACTCCATCGCCCTGTCCGCCTCGTCCCCCATCATGGCCCAGGACAAGGTTATGGGGGTGATCCTCACCGGCCTCCTGGTGGACCGCAAATTCGTGGAATCCCTGTCCCGCCCGGGAGCCGAAGTGGCTATCTTCTTTGCCAACCGCCTGGTGGTCAATTCTTTCAAGGGAGTGCCACCCGAGGCCTTGGCCGAGCTGGTCCACTTGAAGGACCTGGCGGCCCGGGCCCGGCTGCCCGAAGAAAGGGAGCAGAGCCTGGAGTTGGGCGGCCAGGCCTACACCGTCACCTTTTTGCCGCTGGAGGGCGAGGACAAACCCTGGGAAAACGTCATCCTGGTGGGCGTCAACCGCCGGGAACTGGACTCCACCCTCAACACCCTGAAGCAGGTCATCGTCGGGGTGGGGGTGACATCCGCCCTGCTGGGGGCGCTGCTGAGCTTCTGGCTCTCCTTCGGCATGCGCCGCCAGATCGCCCACCTGGCCGAGGGCACCCGCCAGGCCGCCACCGAAGAACTGGCCGGTGACATCCCGGTGACCAGCCGGGATGAGTTGGGGGAACTGGCCGACTCTTTCAACACCATGACCCGGGCCTTGCGGGAAAAATCCGCGCTCTTGAAGTCGGAACGGGACCGCGTCGCCGCCAACGCGGATTTTTTGTCCATGATCGTCCACGATATCAAGGCCCCCCTGACCGGCGTGCGCCTGACCGTTGAGTCCCTGGAGGATGAAACCCTGCCTCCCGAAATCCACGCCAAGCTCAAGCGCATCATCCGGCAAAGCGAGGGGCTTTTGCTCCACCTGCAAAATGTCCTGGACCTGAGCCGCCACGAATCGGGCATGCTGGCCCTGCGCCCCGAAGTCGTGCCCCTGGGCTTTGTGGTGCAGCGCCTGTTCCAGCGCCTGAGCCCCATCGCCCAGGCGCAGAACGTCACTCTAAGGGCCCGGTTTGACCCCGAACTGCCCGCGGTGCAGGTGGATGAGCCGTCCCTGGAGCGGGTTCTGGCCAACCTGCTGATCAACGCCCTGGCGGCCATCCCCCAGGGCGGGGAGATTACTGTGACGGGCGCGCCCGTCTCCGGAACCGGCCCTTCTTGGGTGGAGCTGGTGGTGGCCGACACGGGCCACGGCATCGCCCCCGAGGTGCAGGAGCATCTCTTCACCAAGTACCGCCAGGGCCGCGCCAATGCCGGGAGTTCCGGGCTTGGGCTGTATATTTGCAAGACCCTGGTGGAAATGAACGGCGGCCGCATCTGGGTGGACAGCCAGCCGGGGCAGGGGGCGCGGTTCCATTTCACCCTGCCTGCGGCCAACGGCGCCCAGACATCACCTGAGACGGCGGCGCCACCCCCTGCCGGCCTGATGGGCGTGGCCTGAGACAGACGTATGGCGGATTGGATTCTCATCGTCGATGATGATGCCGGAACCCGGGAGGCCCTGGCCGACATCCTGGGCCGGGCCGGCTACCAGGTGGAGGCCTCGGACGGCGGCCCTTGCCTGAAGGCCGTCCTGACCGCCCGCACCTATCAGGCCGCGGTGGTGGACTACCATCTCCCCACGGCAACGGGGCTCACGGTAGCCCGGA
>CAZFWX010000041.1:15460-18798 GCA_964522695.1 uncultured Desulfobacterales bacterium | reverse complement strand
GTTTTTTTGCGCCGGGGGATACGGTGCTGGTGGCCGTGTCCGGCGGCCCGGACTCCGTGGCTCTCTTGCACCTTTTGCATCGTCTGCGCCGGGATTTGGGCATCCGGCTGGCGGCGGCCCATTTCGATCATGGGCTGCGGGGGCAGGATTCCCGGGGCGACGTTCGCTTCGTGCAAGCTCTCGCCGATTCCCTGGAATTACCCTGCCATGTGGGTCAAGGCGAGGTGCGGGTGGCTGCCCGGGAACGGCAGATCTCCCTGCAAATGGCGGCCCGGCGGCTGCGCCACGCCTTTCTCCGGGAAACCTGCCGAACCCATGGATACGCGAAAGCGGCCCTGGGCCACACCGCTGACGACCAGGTGGAGGTTTTTTTCCTGCGGCTCTTGCGGGGCGCGGGCCCCCAGGGGCTTAAGGGCATGTGGCCGGCCACGCCAAAGGGCCTGGTACGGCCGCTGCTGGCGGTGTGGAAGAGAGAAATTCTGGAGTGGCTGCACGAAGAAGCCCTACCTTTCCGGGAAGATGCCAGCAACCGGGACCGGCGCTACCTTAGGAACCGCGTGCGCCTGGATCTGCTCCCGGAACTGACCAGCCGCTTCAACCCCCAACTGCCTGCGGCCGTCTGGCGGCTTATGGACTTGCTCCAGGAGGACGAGCGCCTGCTGGCGTCCCAGACCCGGAAGTCCCTGGCAAGCCTGGTGCGGCAAGTGACCCCGGATTTCTTCACCCTGGATCTTCCGGGTGTGTTTAATTTGCCCCCGGCCCTGCAAAGCCGGGTCCTCAAGGAATTGGGTGAGAGGTTCAGCGAAGATGAAGGGCTGACCCAGGCCCACGTGAAATCCCTGTGGGACCTGGCCCGGGCCCGGCACAGCGGCGGTGTCATTCCTGTGGGCGCAGGGCTGGTTTCCCGGGCGGGACCCAGCCTTCACTTCTGGCGGCCCCTGCCGGAGCCGGTTGCCGCCGCCGTTCTCCTGCAGCCGCCACAGGCGGGCCAGGCGGAGTTGCCGCCGGGCTGGCGGTTCACCTGGCGATCCCAGGGAGCAAAGCTGCTGCCGCTCCCCGACGCGGGGGCTATCATCCGCATCGACCGGAAAAAGACCTCTGTCTCCCTTGGCGCTCGCTATCTGCGCCCCGGCGATCGCTGCCGGCTCCCCGGCGCGCCCGGCGCCAAAAAACTCCAGGATATCCTGGTGGACCGGAAAATCCCCCGGTGGCTGCGCCCCCACCTGCCCCTGGTGGAGAGTGAGGGCGTCATCGTCTGGGTGGCGGGGCTGGGCTTGACTCATGGTTTTGCGGCTACCCCGGCTTGCGGCAGCTTCCTGGAAATCAGCATTGAACCTGTCTCCCCCCAAACCCTCCGCCTCTGGGATACTCTGAGGGCCTGGCAGGAAGGGAGGGGTTAGATTTTTGGCGGGGGGGGCCCAGGGGCTTCAGTCCCCTGCCTTCAAACCCATCTTGCCAACCATACTTCAACATGCGCTCCCACGCCCCTTCCTTACTGTTGATCAATCCCTGGATCGAGGATTTTGCGGCCTTCGATTATTTTGCCGCCCCCCTGGGGCTGCTCACGCTGGCCGAGTTCCTCCGCCGCCAGGGATTTGGCGTCGCGCTCATCGATTGCCTGGGGGCGCCCCGGGTTCGCCCGGGCCCCTTTGGCACGGGCCATTACCCCAAAAAAGCGCTGCCCCTGCCGCCGCAGCTCAGGGGCATCCCCCGGCGGTACAGCCGCTACGGCATAACTGAAGCCCTTTTCCGGGAGCAGCTCATTCGCCTCCCTCCCCCGGACGCCGTTCTGGTCACGTCGCTCATGACCTACTGGTATCCCGGCGTTGTGGCAGCCATCGGCATCATTCGGGAAATTTTTCCCGGCGCGCCGGTGCTCCTGGGCGGGGTCTACGCCTCGCTGTGCCCGGAGCATGCCCGGTGGGTCAGCGGCGCGGACGCGGTCATCACCGGACCGGGAGAGAAGCCGGTGTTGAGCTTTCTTGCCGGACCGACCGGCTTTACGCCCAGCCCCGGAAAACTTGAGGATCCGGATTTTCAGCCATGTGCCGCCCTGGACCTTTTGCCCCGGCTCTCCTTCATACCCCTGCTCACCTCCCGGGGATGTCCCTTCCGGTGCGCCTACTGCGCCTCCCGGCTCGTAGCGCCGCAGTATCAGCGCCGTCAGCCTCTGGCCGTGGTGGAGGAACTGCTTTATTGGCAAGATGTCCTGGGCCTCACCGAGGTGGCCTTTTATGACGACGCCCTGCTGGTGGAGGCGGACTCTCATCTTTTGGTCATCCTGGAGGAACTGGCCCGGCGGGGCCGGCGTTTCCGGTTTCATACGCCCAACGCCGTGCATGCCCGGGGCCTGACGCGCCAGGTGGCCCATTGGCTGAAACGGAGCGGCTTCAGAACCTTGCGGCTGGGAGTGGAAACTACAGCCCTGGGGGCCGAGCGTCTGGACCGGAAGCTGATGCAGGGAGAACTGGAAGAGGCCCTGGCCCGCCTGCGGGAAGCGGGTTACGGTCCCGGTGAGGTGGGAGTCTATTTATTGATCGGCCTGCCTGAGCAGGAAGATAACCAAGTGGCCGCGTCCATCCGCCGGGTCAGAAAACTGGGGGCAAAACCCATCCTGGCCCAGTATTCTCCCATACCGGGCACGGAGTTGTGGCCCCGGGCCGTAGCCGCCTCCCGTTTTGACCTGGCCGCGGATCCCCTGTTCCACAACAACTCAATCTTCCCCTGCTGGCCGGAATTCTCCTGGGAACGCTGCACGCGTCTGAATCTGCTCTGTCAGGGATAAGAGTGATGTAACCAAGCTTCTGCCGGTCAGCCCTGATGGCGCGCAGACAAAGCCGGACGTCCCCCCTTTTCTGCCTACTGCACCAACCGGGGCGAAGCCCCCCAGAGACCGAAATTGGTGGGGCCACCCGGGGCCAGGCCTGGCCCCACATAGTCCTCCAGCGTGGTTCCCTCGATGCGTTTGTCGGTCCCGTGGCTGTCCACCAGGGTAAGGCGGATGGGGCAGAAGCCCAGGACCTCCATCCAGCCCGTGTGCCCCCCGGCCGGGACCACCGGCAAGAGGACGTCCCAGGTGCCGCCGTGATCGGCCAGGGCCTTCCCCAGGTCCTTCAGGGTGGCGTCGTCAACGCCCTCTTTCACCTTGAGGTAATCGCCCACCTTGATTTCCGGAGAAGGTTCCGTGCCGTTGATCAGATCCCGCAGCAAAGATGAGGCCGGATTTTGCCAGAAAAAAGTATGCCAGCAGCCGGAGTCCAGGGGTGACGGATTGAGGTGAATCACCACCGTCTGGCCGGTGGAAGGCACTTTGTTGTTGTCAATGGCCAGGGGCAGGG
>CAZFWX010000041.1:0-15360 GCA_964522695.1 uncultured Desulfobacterales bacterium | reverse complement strand
CGATAAAAGTCGCCGGCCCGGGAAGGTCCGCCCCCCCCTTTGGGGGGGAGCGGAGCAGTGGGAGTTTCTTCTGAAAATCAGCCCACTGTCAGGATTACTTCACCAGTCGGGGAACCGCGGAAAAAACTCCCACCGGGTTGGCCGAGGGGTTCATGGTTTGGTAGTTGTGCTGGTAGGGAATGGGGTTGCTGCCCTTGTCGGGGCTGACGAAGTTCCGGGAGAGCGGCACCTCCAGATTCATGTAGCAGGTCTTGTAGCAGCTACGCGAGTCAGGGTAGGCGTAGTTTTTACAAACCGAATCGCAGGTGACCCCGGTGATGTCCACCGTCACTAGGCCCTGGACATAGACCGCGGGCACGGTGTAGGAGGTGCAGGCGTGGGCCTGGGTCGGCCCCGCGAACAAGGAGGCCAACAGTCCCCACAGGGGTGGGGCCGGAGCCGCCGCGGTCACCGGCGTGGGAGAGTAAGCCGCCACCGTGACGCGCCATTTGTTGGTGCCTGGGACCTTGGCCTCGGCGTTGTAGCGGTTCTTGAGATAAGTGAAATTATTGTAAACGTTGGTGGCCCATTGCCATTCGCTGATGGGGAAGACGGTTTGCCCCACTTTCACCTGGGGGAACTGCAGGCCTCCCCCGCTCGGTCCCTTGATGTATTTTTGGAGCTTGCTCAGATCCGTACGTTCGCTGGCAAGCGGCATGATAAAGGTGCCCCGGGTGGTATCCAGGGTGGTGCCGCCCAAGTCCTTCCAGGTGTAGGGTTGGGGGTCGGCCGCGTAGGCCGGTGGGGGGCCCAGCCAGGCCAGCCACGGATTGAGTGCGGGCCTTTGGGAGTACGGGGCCTGTCCTGCCGGATACACGGTGGGCACCGCGAAGGGAATGGTCAGGTAACTGGTGCCGGCCAGACCCAGATAGGCCACAGCCTTAGCCTGGGTGGCCATCTGGGAGATGCCGAAGATGCCGGCAAAGAAAGAGGTGAGGGGAAAATTGGGCCCGCTGGCGGCGCGCCGCACCGTCACCTGGATGCCGGTGACGTCCAGGGGATTGGTGGAGCAGCCGGTGCGGGTGAAGGAATTGGTGGTCAAACTCCATTGCCCCAGGACCACATCAGTGCCCTCGATGGTCATGGCCGCGCCCCCGGAGCGGTTTTGGGAGGCCAGAGACTGGGCCGCGGCGATGGCCTCCTCGCAATAGACCGCGGCAGCCCCCGGATTGCTGGGATCTTTGGCCTGGACGAGTTTTTTGGCCCCGGCCAGGGCGGCGGCGTCAGCCACATTCTGGAGCTCATTTTTCACCACGTAGAGCTGGCCCAGATCAATGGCCAGAACCAGCATGCCCAAGAGGGCCGCGATCCCTATGGCCATGAGCGCGGTGATGCCCCCCTGCTCCCAGGGGGGGATGATCCTTCGGTTCGGCAATGCCATGCGCTAATCCTCCTTCAGTTCAGGAATATACCCCATCAGAGCGCCGGCGCGGTCACCCATTCCGCGGCCATGGTCGTGGCGGCGGTCAGGTTGAATACGGCCGGACCTCCGTGGCCGGTGCCGAAAAAGATGTTTCTGGCGTTGGGCAGCAACATCATGCGGTACGGGATCTGGAAGAGGGACACGGTCAACATGGTTCCCGAGGCGCCGGTGGTCCAGGTGTAGGAGAAATTGGAGGCGCCTAAAACCAGGCTTCCGCCGCTGTCATTCTTGATATTAAAGCGGTTCAGGTAGTCCTGGACGATCTGCCGCACCTGGGTCTGGGTCTGCTCCGCCGAGCCGTTGATCCCGGCCCGGGCTGCGGCTCGGGCTCCTTCCCGCACGGCATTGGTGAGGACATGCTTCTCCCAGAAGAGCATGCCGAAATCCAGGGTGCCGGCCACCACCAGCAGGAGCAGGGGCATGGTCAGGCCCAGCTCCACGGAAATATTGCCCTTCTCCCGGCATCTGTGCGTGCCTCTCATGGGTCATGCCTCTCCTTGCAACTCCGCCGTCTTTGGGCGCCACGCCATGCTGCTGCCCGCAGACCGGCAGAAACTTTAACTCGCCAAGGACGGGAGAAAAATGCGGGAGGCGGCCGAAAATCAGCCGGAGAATATGAAGCCGGCATGGTTCGGCAGTCCCGCTACCCTGGCATAGAGCTGTAGGCCGGAGACTTTGCGCCCTGCCTTTTCAGGCAGTTTGCCCTTGGCGAAACCATAATGTACCTTCATCAGACTTTTCGGCAGGTTGCGCGGCAGGCTTGAAAAAAAGTGGGGAAAGGCAAATGGCGCCGTTTAAGGTCCAGGGGGACTGCAAAAAGAAGGTGCGGCGGGGCTAGCAGTATTCTTTGAAAACGGCGGCAGGATATTCCGTGGTCAGGCTGGCGGTAAGGCGATAGTGGTTGTCCCAGGCTTCGTCTTTGTCATGGGTCTGCAGGGTGAGATCAGGATTGGACCAGCTGATGCGGAGATAAAAGAAGTTGGTCCTGAAGACCGCAGTTTCGAAAAGATCCGGCCCCTTGCAGATGGTGGAGACCACAAAGCGCTGCCGGGTAAGGCGGTTTTTGATTTTGTTAAACAAACCTTTCATGGACAATCCCGCAAAGCTCCTTTGGCCGGCAAAGCTGACGCAGCATAACCAGGGGGGACCTCCCCCCCGGTCTGGCCGCGTTAACGGCTCTTCGTCTGCTTTTTCTTCAGGGGCATCGAGGTGGCGGAGCCCATGATCACCTTGGTCTTGCCCCGTTTGATCCTGCCCTTGCCCCCGGAACGGCCGCTGGCCTTTTTGGCGAACCAGAGCCTCTCTTCCAGAGGCTCCATCTTGGCGATGGGAGTGCCGCTCATTTCAAACCCCTTGTGGATAAGGACCCGCAGGTCCGCCCACTTCTGCTGGCTGCCCATGAGAGAGATGATCAGGGCGGTGTTTTCTTTCTTAAACAGGCCCACGTAGGTGTGTTTGGAGGAGCGGGTAAAGCCGGTCTTGCCGGCCACGGCCAGAGGCGTGGTAAAGAGGAAGCGGTTGTGGTTGCGAACCTCTTTATCGCCCTGGCACGTATAGTATTTCGCCTGCATGATGCGCAGCAGTTCCGGATTCGCAATGGCCCGGCGAAAGAGGATGGCCAGATCTTGGGCGGTGGTGAACTGGTAGTCCGCAGGCAGGCCGTTGGCGTTGGCCAGGGTGGTGCGGTACGCGCCCCACTGCCGCACCGACTGGGTCAACTGGCGGGCGAAGGCCTCTTCACTGCCGCTCACCCGTTCGGCCAGGGCCCGGGCGCCGTCATTGGCCGAGCCCAGCATAAGGGCATACAGGAGATCTTTGACGCTGTAGGACTCGCCGGGCTTGATGCCCAGCTTGGAGGGCTGGGCGGAGGCGGCATAGGCGCTCACCGGCACCCTGTCGTCCATTCGCAGGCGCTCCATGACCAGCATGGCGGTCATGACTTTGAGGGTGCTGGCCGGGGGCAGCATGGCTTGGGGGTTGTGAGCGAAAATGATCTTGCCGGTATTGGCGTCCATGATGACGAAAGACTTGGCGGTCACCTCCCACTCTTCGGCCGCCGCTGGAGTCCAGGCCGCCGGAAGAAGCAGCAGGATCAGCAGCAAACTCCCCCAGCCCAACGCGCCTTGCACCAGTCGCCTCGTTTTCTCCAAGGTCATCCCCCTCCCAGGTTAGTGCGGCGGCATGTGATGCTCCCGCGCGCCGCCGGCGCCGTCCCAGGGCAGGCTCTCCCCTGCCCGCTTCTGGTACTATATGTAAAAATCCCTGATTTCGCAAACGGCAAATCCCGCCGGCCGCGACTTTGGGCTGTGGGAACGCGGTGGGGGGACGGGGGGAGTCTGCGCCGGGCATCAGCCAGACCCGGCAAATCTCCCGGAGCGGATGAGGTCAGGAAGTTCCCGCAGGTCCCGGATCACCGGCGCCGGCTGGGGGGCCCGGCTGCCGGCCCGGTCGATGAGCACCGCGGGCATGCCCAGGGTCTGGGGCCCGGGGAGGTCTTCTTCCGGGTCATTGCCCACATACAGGGCCTCGGCGGGAGACAGGAGCAGCCCCTTCAGGGCGTGGGCGTAAATTTGAGGGGCGGGTTTGCACACAAAATAGCGAGAAGACAGGACAATGGGATGAAAATAGCGGTCCAGGCCGAGGATGCGGATCTCCGGTTCGCTGAAGACCCACTGGGCGTCGGTGACAATGGCCAACTGATAGGCGCCCTGCAGTTCCTCCAAGGTCGGCAGAACGTCCCCGAAGAGGCCGAAACGGCGGCGGGTGAGAGACCTGAACAGGCGGGCCACCCAGATCACCCAGGCGTGGGTGGGCTGCTTGCCGGCCTTCACCGTGAGAATCTCCTCAAAGACCCGGAAGACGTCAATCTCGCCATAGGGGCCGGGGTGTTCCAGCATCTGGTTGGCGGAAAGTTCCTGGTAGAGGGCCGCCAACTCCTCCGGCTGGATGTAAAGGTCGTAATAGGTCAGAAACTGGCTGAGTTGCTGGTACGTGGATAGATCCCATTCGTCCGTCCAGATATCCACCAGGGTGCCGTACAGGTCGAAAATGACAGCTTCAATGGCCATAAGCCGGTGCTCCCGGGGCGGAGCCGGGGTGCGGCCGCAGAATCCGCCCCGGCCCCAGAAATCTTCTGCCTTTTTTATCGGGAGATGGTAAGATTAAGCTAAAGAATTTTTCGTGGATTCCGTGGCTTACCTCGCATTTCTCCTCGTTGTGCTGATCGCCGCAGCCCTGGCCTATCAGGTCCTGGCCCTCTATTCCCTGGGGCGGCTTTTTACCTCCCCCTTGCCCAAGCCCCTCGCGGGCGCCCTGCCCGGCATCACCGTCTTCAAGCCCGTCAAGGGCGCGGAAGCCGCCACCCGGGAATGTCTCACCACCTTTGTCGAACAGGATTACCACCCCTTTGAAGTGATCTTCGGCGTGGCCGACCCCGCCGATCCGGTTCTGCCTCTCCTGGAAGAACTGGCCGAATCCTACCCGGAGCACCAGATCAGCGTGGTCCTTTGCCCCGAGGATCAGGGAAAAAATCCCAAGGTGAGCATTTTACGGCAGTTGGAACCCCGGGCCCGGTATGACCTGCTGGTGGTGGCAGATGGCGACGTGAAGGTGGGGCCGGATTTTCTGGGGCGCGTCGCCGCCGCCCTGGCGGAACCGGGGGTGGGACTGGTGAGCTGCCCCTACCGGTCGGGGTCCGTCCAGACCCTGGGCGCGGCCCTGGAGGCTTTGACCATCAGCGCCGACTTCATCCCCTCGGTGGCCGTGGCCCGGCAGGTGGAAGGCATTACCTTCGCCCTGGGGGCAGCCCTGGCCCTGCCCCGGAGCGTGCTTGCGAAACTGGGCGGCTTCGCCGCCATCGCCGATCACCTGGCCGACGACTACCAGTTGGGCTGGCTGGTGCACCGCCAGGGCCTGGCTGTGCGCCTCCTGCCCTATGTGGTGGAAACGGTGAACCCGCAGATGAGCTTCCGGGACTATTTCCTGCACCAGCTTCGCTGGACCCGCACCTACCGGGTCTGCCGGCCCGGAGGCTATCTGGCCTACGGCATCACCCACGGCCTGGTTTTCAGCCTGATTCTCTGGCTAGTCTCAGGCGGCAATTATTTTGCCCTGGCCCTGGTGGCAGCCGTGGCGGCTGTTCGGGGCCTGGTGGCCCTAGTCAGCGAGCGCCTGTGCCTGCGGGGCAGCCTGCCGGTGGCGGTCTTTTTGCTTTTGCCTTTCAAGGACATACTGGCCTTCCTCCTGTGGGTCTTGAGCTTTTCGGGCAACTACGTCACCTGGCGGGGCAAGACCTTCCGGTTGGACCGGGAGGGCAGGTTGCTGGAGGTGGGGTGAAAGACGTCTCCCGGCTCAGGAGTTTAACTTGGGAACCAAGCAGAAAAATGGAGAACAGCCGCCCCCGGCTGTATATTGCAGGCGAGGGCGCCTGCTCCACATTTTTCTGGGGTTAGCGAGAGATTCTGCCAGGTCGGAAGGGATTTTCGCAGAGGTCTCAACGATATATTATTCTTTATCAATGCTGTCCGGTAAGGATTTGGCATAGGCCTGGTTTATAAGCCCCCTCCCTTGGTGGGAGGGGGTTGGGGGGAGGGGGCGACTGAGTCAACAGGCAGGTAAAACTCATAAATTTGCCACCCCCACCCTAACCCTCCCCCATCGAGGGGGGGGGAACTTGAGGGGTATGCGCTTCCCTGTTCGAAGATAGGTTCAGATGACCATCAGGGTTAAACAAGCCCAAAACTCAAGGCTTGGGGAAGATATGATGGCCCACAAATGCCTGTATGGCAATTATCGTGCCGGACAGCACTGACTCTTTATAATAAGTAAAGATGGATTAACCTGGTGCGGCGGGCCTCTGCGCCCCCGCCTGCCGGCGGCCAGGGACGGCCGCCCCACCGGGGCTGACAGAGACTATCATCACCGCAGGCGGAAACTCATGGATCATCACATCCTGGAGCAGTTGCTGGCGGAGGTCAGGGACGGCAAGCTGCCGGTGGCGGAAGCCCTGGCCCGTCTTAAAACCCTCCCCTTCGAAGACCTGGGCTTCGCCCGGGTGGATCACCACCGGGCTCTGCGCCAGGGCTTTCCGGAAGTGGTTTTTGCCCAGGGCAAGTCCCTGGAGCAGATCCGGGCCATCCTCACATCCCTGGCAGCCCGCACTGACCGGGTCCTGGTGACGCGCCTGGACCCCGGCCAGGCCGCGGCCCTGCTGCCCGATTTCCCGGCCGCCCGCTACTATCCGGACTCCCGGGTGCTGACGCTCGTCCGGGGCGAAATCCCGGAACGGGGCCGGGGGCTCATCTGCGTCATCTCCGCGGGCACCTCGGACATCCCCGTGGCCGAGGAAGCCGCGCTCACGGCCCGCATCATGGGCCACCGGGTGGAAACCCTCTACGATTGCGGCGTGGCCGGATTGCACCGCCTCCTGGCCCACCAAAGTCTCTTCGCCGAGGCCTTGGTCTTCGTGGTGGTGGCGGGCATGGAGGGGGCGCTGCCCTCGGTGGTGGGGGGACTGGTGGACCGGCCGGTCATCGCCGTGCCCACCTCCATCGGCTACGGCGCCTCATTCGGAGGCCTGGCCGCGCTGTTGGGCATGCTCAATTCCTGCGCCACCGGGGTGGCTGTGGTCAATATCGACAACGGCTTCGGCGCCGGCTGCCTGGCCGCCATGATTAACCGGAAAGATTGAGGCTGGAAATCAGAGGAGGAGGCCAGGGGCTCCCACAGGTTGGAAAGCCTGCGCCACCGCCTTCCTCCCCCGGTCCTTCCCCCATTTCTCTCACACCACCACTTTTTCTTTCTTGGACTCCAGGACGGTGCGGATATGATCCCGTTCCTGGCGGGTCTTCAGGAGTTCCGCTTCCAGACGGGCGCGTTCAGCCGGGGTGGTCTGGGTCAGGCCCGCCAGGGTCTTTTCCAACTCCTCCACCCGCCGGGAAAGGCGGTAGAGTTCCTGAGCCAGGTAGCGGATGGGCACGGGTTCGGCCTCAGTTGGGCGCCGCCAGTTCAGCGGCCAGGGGAGAGGTGGGCGCCGCCAGCACCGGCAGGATGAAGTAGAAATTGTTGCCGCCGTCCGTGGGCTCGTAGCCCACTACGCCGCCGTGGGTTTCGATGACGTTGCGCACGAAGTAGAGGCCCCGCCCCGTCCCCACCTCTGTTTCCACATTGCTGCCCCGGTAGCCCTCCTCGAAGATGCGGGGCACGTCCTGGGGAGGAATGTGGGGGCCGGTGCTGAAGACGTTGAACTTGATGCCGTCCTTGCCCGGGCCGAAATAGTCTTTGATGACATCCTGGCCGTAGGACAGGTAATGCCCCCCTTTGTAGTTATAGCGGGTGTACTTCACGGCGTTGGAAAAGAGGTTGGCGTACACCTGGGACATGAGGCCCTTATCCACGGACAGGGTGAGATCGATATCCGGGACGCCGCTGGCGGCCACGTTGATGTCGATGTCGCGCTCCTTGAGCTTGGGCATGCAGAGCTTGAGCTGCGGCTCGATGATCTCGCTTTGCACCCGGCAGGTGCGCCGCCTGAGCACCAGTTGCCCCTTCTGGAAGTGGGACGGCCGGAAAAGAGACTCGATGAAGAGGCTCACGCCCTTGTATTGCTGCTCCAGGGTCTGGTAGTCATCCTCCATGCCCTGGACCAGGTCCTGGAAGATCACCTGAGAGTCATGGAAGTCGGGGCAGGTCTGGTCCCGGACATCACAGAGGCACTCCAGTTCCTTCAGGGTCTTGATCTTATCCCGCAAATGGCGCAAATAGAGCTTCAGGCTGATGTTGGGCAGTATGATATTGTGTTCGATATCCGCCACCAGGCTGTTGATGAAACGGATATGGTGGATATTCTGCCAGGCGATGATCTTGTTGTGGAGATTGTAGCCCAGGCGGTTGGCGTATTTCTCCAGGAAGAAGCGGTTTCTCTCCGTTAGCTGGCCTAACGGCAGGACTTCCAGCAGGCCGATGACCTGATCCTTGGCGTAAAAGGGCAGGCGGTCCACCAGCAGCAGGTTGCCCCGGATGGGCATCACCCAGGATTCCCGGGTGGCATACGCCTGGCTGGAGAGCGTGATCTCAGCCGGCGCCTCGGGCCGGTCTTCCCGCAGCCCGGTGAAGCTGTCGCAGACCAGCTCCAACTTGCCGTCCTGGCAGAGGAGGTAAAGGCGGGCATCCCAGCCGAAGAATTCTGTGATCACCCCCACCACCGAACGGTAGAGGTTTTCCAGGGTTTCGTACTCCTGGGCCAGGTCGAAAAAAGTCTTCAGCGCGTCATTTTCCAGGGTGGAAAAATTGTACTCCTGGAAGGATTGGCGCTTTTCCCTGATGCGCACCAGAATTTTGTCGAGATCCGGGGGCACGGTCATAAGTGCTGGTCCCTGCTCCTCAACCCGTCCGGGCGTAGCGGCGCTGGCCCTCTTCGAAGAGGTCTCCGCCGAAACAGTCGTTGATGACGATGGCGGGGAAATCCTCCACCACCAGGCGATGGATGGCTTCGGGGCCCAGTTCCGGGAAGGCTACCACCTGGGCCTCCTTGATGCACCGGGAAATGAGGGCGCCGGCGCCGCCGGTGGCCCCCAGATACACGGCCTTGTGGGTTTGCATGGCCGCCTTCACCTCCGGCGAGCGTTTGCCTTTGCCGATCATGGCCTTGAGCCCCAGGCCCAGCATGGTGGGGGTATAGCTGTCCATGCGGTAACTGGTGGTGGGACCTGCCGCGCCGATGACCCGTCCCGGCGGGGCCGGGCTGGGTCCCACATAATAGAGGATCTGGCCCTTGAAGTCCACGGGCAGGGGCTGCCCCGCGGCCAACAGGTCCATGAGCCGCTTATGCGCGGCATCCCGGGCCGTAAAAAGCACGCCGCTCACCAAGACCCGGTCGCCGGCGTGCAGCTGTTCCACATCCGCGTCGGTTAACGGTGGAGAAAGCTTGATAATTTTTTCCATGCTCATCTCTACAGCACCACTTCCTGGTGACGGGAGGAGTGGCATTGAATATTGACGGCCACGGGCAGGCTGGCGATGTGGCAGGGCTGCATGAGGACGTGCACCGCCAGGGCCGTAAGTCGGCCGCCCAAGCCCATGGGGCCGATTCCCAAATTGTTCACCGCGGCCAGCAGCTCCCGTTCCAGGGACGCCACTTCGGGGTCCGGATTGGGCTGGCCCAACTCCCGCAGCAGAGATTTCTTGGCCAGCAGGGCCGAGCGCTCGAAGTTGCCGCCGATGCCCACGCCCACAATGATGGGGGGGCAGGGGTTGGGCCCGGCCTCGGCCACGGTGAGAACCACCCTCTCCTTGATGCCGGCCCAGCCCTCCGCGGGCTTGAGCATGAACAGGCGGCTCATGTTCTCGCTGCCGCCGCCCTTGGGCACCACCATCAAGGTGAGACGGTCGCCGGGGACGATCTCCTGGTGGATTACCGCCGGGGTGTTGTCGCCGGTGTTGGCCCGGGTGAGGGGGTGGCACAGGGACTTGCGCAGGAAACCTTCGCCGTAGCCCTGGCGCACGCCTTCCTGGATGGCCTGGGCGAAGTCCCCGCCGACGATCTGCACTTCTTGCCCCACTTCGGCGAAAATCACCGCCAGGCCGCAATCCTGGCACAGGGGAATGCGCTCCTCCCGGGCCAGGCGGGCGTTTTCCCGGAGCTGACGGAAGATTTCCCGGCCGGCCGGGGACTCTTCCTCCTGTTCGCCCCGGGCCAGGGAGCGCAACAGGTCCTCGCCCAGCTCATAGTTGGCGGCGATGGCCGCGTCCTTGACTGCCTGAATGATCTGTTGGGTTTGAATTTGCCGCATTGTTCCCTTCTCAGAGCGCAGGCCGGCAGATTCCCTTCCTTCTGCCCCGCTGCGTGAGTTGATTTGCCGTTCGGTGAGGTTGGCGAGCGGAGTTCCCTCCGCCTCTTCTCAAAAAATGATCACGTTTCTGGAACGGGATCTGGCGATCCCCCGGAAAAAGACAGGAGGGGTTTGACAACCCCTCGTCTGGATGGCCATGTGAACTGCTGGGTGTATCCGCCCGGGACTGGCGGGTGCGGGATGGGGCTCTTCACCCCGCGCCCTACCCCTCCAGGTCGTCCTTTAAGAAGCGCCGGGGCGAGGACGGCGTCTTAGGCGAGGTTTCGGTCAAGGGAGCATTCTCCGGATAATAGTCGTCATCATCATCCGTGGCTTCCTCGTCCTCACCCCGTCCCACATGGCCGCCGCCTTTGGCCAAAAGCGTCCGGGAGACCGCCGGGAAGTCCTCCACCGGCTGTCCCTTCAAAGCTTCCGCCATATAATTAATGAAGATGGGCGCAGCCGCCTGGGACCCCGTTTCCCGGCCACCCAGACTCTTTTCCGTATCCATGCCCACCCAGACGCCGGTGATGAGGGACGGCGTAAAGCCGATGAACCAGGCGTCCTTGGTCTTGTTGGTGGTGCCGGTTTTGCCCCCCATGGGCCTCTTCAGCACCCGCACCCGGGTGGCGGTGCCGTGCTGCACCACGCCCTGGAGGAGGTAGGTCATGATTTCCGCGCTTTCCGGCTTTATGACCTGCTGCCGCTGGGTCTTGGCCTCCCACAGGAGCCGCCCGTCCCGGTCCTCGATGCGCTCGATGAAAACCGGGTCAATCAGGTAGCCCCCGTTGGGAAAGACGGAGTAGGCCCGGGTGAGCTCCATCAGGGTGACTTCCGAAGCCCCCAAGGCGGAGGAATAATTGGGATAGATGGGCGAAGTGATCCCCAGGGTTTTGGCCATTTGCAGCGTGGCCGGCACGCCCAGGGCCATCATCATGCGCACCGCAGGGACGTTCCGGGAGCGGGCGATGGCGGCCGCCATGGTGATGGGACCGGAGAAGGTGTGGTCATAGTTCTGGGGCGACCAGGCCTGGCCCGCCCGGCCCCCGGGCAGGGACAGGGGCGAATCCTGCAAAATGGTGTTGGGGCCGTAGCCCTTTTCCACCGCGGCGGCGTAAATGATGGGCTTGAAGGCGCTGCCGGCCTGGCGGCGGGCCTGGATGGCCCGGTTGAAGGTGCTGTCGTTGAAGTCCCGGCCGCCCATGACGGTGCGCACCCTGCCGGTCTTGAACTCCATGGAGAAGAGGGCGGCCTGGACCAGGGGCGCGGGCTCCAGTTCGGCGTGCCACAGTTTGGTCTTGCGGTCGTGGCGGGTGAGGCGCACCTGCACCACGTCGCCGGGGGCCAGAGAGCCAAAGGTCCCCCGGGCCCGGGTCTGGCTGCCGGCCGAGCCTTCCTTGGACACGCCCTCCAGCACGCCGTGCTGGTCGCCCAGGCGCAGGGCCAGCCCCTGGCGCTTTTTATCCGCGCCCGTGACCAGGGCATAGGCCAACTGGCCATTCCTCAAGGGATACTTGCGGTAGAAGCGGATCTGCCGCTCCTGGTAGGCCACCAGGGCCTTGCCCTTCACCCGTTTCAAGGGCCCCCGGTAGCCGTTGCGGGCCACCAGCCCGTCCACCCCCTGCTTGATGGACTGCTGAGCCAGCCGGTGCAGCCCCACATCCGCGGTGGTGTAAACCTTGAGGCCCAGATTGGCCACCTGCTCCTTGCCGAAGCGCTGCTCCAAAAGGCCGCGCACGTGCTCGGTGAAATAGCCGCACTCCTTGATCCAGTCAGGCCGGTAGGGTTTCAGGGTGATGGGCTGCCGCAGGGCCGCGGCGGCCTGCTCCTGGGTGATGAAACCCACTTCGGCCATGCGCCGGATGACATAGCTCTGGCGGTCCCGGGCGTGGCGGGGATTCAGGTACGGGGAATAGCGGCTGGGGGCTTTGGGGATGCCCGCCAACAAGGCCGCTTCGGCGATGGTCAGATCTTCCACGTGCTTGGAGAAATATTCCTGGGCCGCGGCCTCCACACCGTAGGCCCCCCGCCCCAGGAAGATATGGTTCAGGTACAGCTCCAGGATTTCTTCTTTGGTGAGGTAGTTGTCGATCTTATAGGCCAGGACCGCTTCCCGGATTTTCCGGGCGAAGCTTTTCTCCGAGGTGAGGAGGATGCGTTTGACCAGCTGCTGGGTGATGGTGCTGCCGCCCTGGACCACCTCCCCGGCCTCCACGTTGCGCAAAAAAGCCCGCACAATGCCGAAGACGTCCACGCCGGGGTGTTCGAAGAAGCGGGCGTCTTCTGCGGCCACGAAGGCCAAGATCACCTGGCGGGGCAGACGGCTGTAGGGCACCTCAATGCGGCGTTCGGCGTAGAATTCGCCCATGAGGCGGCCGTCCCGGGCATAGATGTGGGTGATCACCGGCGGCCGGTATTCTTTGATGGAGGTGAAATCGGGCAGATCCTTGATGTAGCGCACGTAAATGTACGCGGCTCCGCCCGCTCCGCCCAGGATGACGGCGAACACCAGGCCGTACAGAACCCAGCTCAGCCGCCGGGCCCAGCGCTTGTGCAGCCGGTAGCGGTCCAGATCTGGCTCGTCCGTGCGTTTGAAAAATTTCATGCTCCCCCCCACCAGGGTCTCCCCCGCTCCCCTGGGACCGCTTTTCCCGAGGGCCTGGTCCCCTGCCCGCGCCCTTAGCCCCGGTATCGCGCGGCATGCCGCCCGGGGCCTCGGGGTCGCAGTCTCTGGCAAATCCTTCGGGGTGCCTCAGCCTAAAGATTGCCCCCGATAAATCAAACTTTCTCCAGATTCTGAATAAGGGTGCCGATCTGCACCCCCAGGTAAACGCATTTGTGACCTTCCATGCAACCGTCGGCGTCGGCCTTGTCCAGGTGTGTGGTCAACTGGTGGCTCCCATGGACAAGCTTGAGAATATAAGCATTTTTTCCCTCATCAAAGGTGAGGCTGGGGATGAGCTTGTGCTTCTCAATTTCGGGGTACAGCTCCAGGATTTTGTCCTTCAGGCTCAAGAGACTGTAGCTCATGGCAAACCTCCTTGACGGCGGCAGTTCGGCTTGCGGTTGGCCTATAAGACGGTGCGCCTGGTGGTTAGACCAGCCTCTTACTCCGGTTTTCAAGCTCTTATTATAGCAAATTGTTGTAACCAGGAAAATTTTTTAACATAGGCTCACATTTTCCCGGCGCACGCTCTCCATGCCAGACCGCATAACGCCTTTACTTATGGAAAATAGGCAGGAAGAGCCGGCTCTGCAAGGAGGGGGAAGTGATTTTCCCAAATTGCTGCTACGGCGGGCCAGGGAGATCATCTCCCTGCCTTTTCCAAGCCACGGATGAGAAAGATGTGGGGCCGCCGCCCCGGCGGCCCAAACCTCGGACACCCGAGGGCGGGTGTCCTACACAGTCCTACACAGGAAAAGCTCTAAGCGTTGGGGGAGCGAATTTGAGCAAGGGGGCAGGAGAGGCAGGTGGCGCAGGCTTTCCAGCCTTTGGAAGCCCCTTCCCCCCTCCCTCAAAAACTTATCGGCCCGCTCACCCGGCCAGATGCCGGTCCAGGGTGCGGTACTGAATGGCTTCGGCCACGTGGTGGGGTTCCAGGTGATGGTGGCCGTCCAGGTCGGCGATGGTGCGGGCGATCTTGAGGATGCGGGTGTAGGCCCGGGCGCTCAATCCCAGGCGTTCCAACGCGGTCTCCAACAGCGCCTGGGCCGGGGGCGTGGGCGTGCAGTGCTCCTTGAGCAGTTTGGGGGTCATGTGGGCGTTGGCGAAAACCCGGGGGAATTTGGCGAAGCGCGCCTTCTGTTCTTTCCTGGCCGCCAGCACCCGGGCCCGCAGGGCCTCCGAGCCTTCTCCGCTGGCAGGCGCACTCAGGTCCCGGTAGGGCACCGCGGGCACCTGCACCTGCAAATCCAGGCGGTCCATCAGGGGCCCGGAGATGCGGGAGCGGTAGCGGGAAATGGCCACGGGCGTGCAGGAGCAGGGCCGCTTGGGGTCCCCGAAGTAGCCGCAGGGGCAGGGATTCATGGCCGCCACCAGCATGAAGCGGGCCGGGTAGGTGGGCGAGCCCGCGGCCCGGGCCACGGTGACCCGGCCATCCTCCAAAGGCTGGCGCAGGACCTCCAGGGTGGAGCGCTTGAACTCCGGCAGTTCGTCCAGAAAGAGCACCCCGTGGTGAGCTAGCGAAACCTCTCCGGGCCGGGGATTGGTGCCGCCGCCAATAAGCCCGGCATCAGAAATAGTGTGGTGAGGGGCCCGGAAAGGCCGGCGGCGCACCAGGGCCTGACCCGGCGGCAGGAGCCCCAGGATGCTGTAAACCTTGGAGGTTTCCAGGGCCTCCTCGAAGCTTAACGGCGGCATGATGCCCGGCAGGCGCTGGGCCAGCATGGTTTTGCCGGCGCCGGGCGGCCCCACCATGAGGACGTTGTGCCCGCCGGCCGCGGCCACGAGCAGGGCCCGCTTCACCGCCTCCTGGCCCCGCACGTCCTGGAAATCCATCTCCGCCGGGGCAATGACCGACTCCTCGGGCGGCGCCTGGGGGGTCAGGGCGGTGAGCAGCTCCCGGCCGGCCAGAAAATCCACCACCTGGGAGAGGGTATCCACGGGATAGACCTCCAGCCCGGCCACCACCCCGGCTTCCTGGGCATGCTGCTGGGGCACCAACAGGGCCAGCCCCAACTCCCGGGTGGCCAGGGCCACGGACAGGACCCCCCGGGTGGGCTTGAGGCGGCCGTCGAGAGACAGCTCCCCGAAAATTAAATATTTGTCCAGGGATTCGGGCGGAATGATGCCCTGCGCAGCCAACAGTCCCACGGCCACGGGCAGGTCGAAGCCTGTGCCTTCCTTGCGCACGTCCGCGGGGGCCAGATTGATGGTGATGCGGTTGCCCGGAAACTGGTAGCCAGAGTTCTTCAGCGCGGCCCGCACCCGGTCCTTGGACTCCCGCACCGCCACCTCAGGCAGCCCCACGGTGGTGAAGGCCGGCAGCCCCGAAGCCAGGTCCACCTCCACCTCCACCAGAAAGGCGTCCACGCCCTTGAGCGCGCTGCTTTTCACCTTGGCCAGCATGA
>CAZFWX010000040.1:0-25229 GCA_964522695.1 uncultured Desulfobacterales bacterium | reverse complement strand
CCCGCTCATGGGGTTCAACCGGCAGGGCCGCAGTTTCCGGGCGCCGGCAGTCCGACTCCCCCTGCCGGTCCCGTGAATCATAGGTGCTGCTCCTGACCAGATATCGGCGCCTGGCGGGACCCCCCCAGGGCTGCCGCTGCTTCTTGCACGTAATCGGTAAAGTCCATGCATACTCCCCGCGCCCGGACGGCATAGCCTGCCAACGCCGCCGGAAGATTTTGCGGGCACAGCTAACCGCGCGCATGTTCTTCAAAGAGCTTCCAGGTGGCCTGAAAGGCGGCTTCGAAGGAGCGCTGCTCCATGGACCGCCGGGCCGCCCGGCCCATGGCGCCCAACCGTTCCGGTTGCGCCAATAAATCCTGCACAGCCCGCTGCCAGCCTTCCTCATGCCCCGACGGGACGATAAGCCCCGTTTCCCCATCCCGGACATTTTCCTGGGGGCCCCCCGAGTCAGTAACAATCACCGGCAACCCCGAGGCCTGGGCCTCCAGGACGACATTGCCGAAGGTGTCCGTGGTGCTGGGAAACAGGAAGAGATCGCAGGAGGCATAGGCTGCGGCCAGGTCTTCGCCGTGCAGGTAGCCGGTAAAGGTGCAGGGGGAGCCCGCCAGTTCCCGCTGCATCTCTTCCAGATAGGGGCCGTCACCCACCACCACCAGGTGCAGTTGGGGATAATCCCGCACCAGGCCTTTAAACACCCGGGCCAGGACCTCCATGTTTTTTTCCCGGGAAACCCGTCCTACGTACAACAATTTCACCCCGCCTTGCACCTGGAAGCGGTTCTCCAGAAAGCCGTTGCGCTTGGCGGGGTGAAACAGGCGCAGGTCCACTCCTCGGGGAAAGACCCGCATTTTCTGGCGGTTCACCCCCCGCTTCTCCAGTTCCTGGGCGGTGCTCAAAGAAGGGATGAAGATCAGGTCCATCTGGTTGTAGAACCAGACCACGTACTTCCACATCAGGTCCACGATGGCCTGGTCTCCGGTGAGGTACCGGGCATATTGGGGGAGGGCGGTGTGATAGGTCCCCCACAGGGGCAAGCCCAGGGCACGGGCCAGGGCCATGGCGGTGAGGCCCAGAGGCCCGGGCGTGGCCGCCAGCAGATGGGTAAATTCCCGGTGGTAGCAGTAATGCAGGACCTCCAGGAAGGGCGGATGGAACAATTTCTGCTCCGGATATTCCGGCAGATTGAAGACACCCAGGGCGGTGAAGGTCTGGACCCCAGGTTGGGGGGAGTGCTTTTTGGTGTCGCAGGTGATGACGGTGTAATCTTTGTGGGCCAGCCGGGCTGACTCCGCCTGGTTGCGGATGGACAGGGCCACACCGTTGACTTCATAGAAGGTGTCGGTGAAGTGGGCAATCCGCAGCGGGAGGGAAGCGGGCCGCTGGGGATGGGATTCGGGCAAAAATTGTGCCGCCATGGCCCTGCCCAGATGCCGGTCCGCGGCAAAAGAGGAAAAGGCAGCGGTGTAAGGCATTATTCCCAGATACACGAGACCGCTAGAGGTGGCGACGTTGAAAAGGTCAAGGAAATTCACATCCGCCAAGGCCCGGCGCAGCTTGGTGTGAAGTCCCTTAAGCAGCTTCCGGGAAAGCTGGTCCAGCACCTCAAACCACTCCCGTTCCCCCGGCGGGCAGTTAGCCTGGGCAAAAATCCCCAGCAGTTCCTTCTGGATTGATTCGATGAAGCCGGGATCTTTTTGCTCCGGCTTGAGAGCCTGCTTAAGGCGATAAAAATAGAAGGGAATCTTGGGGAAATTTTGCTGAGTGGCAGCCTCCGCATGGAGAATCTTTTCCAGAAATTCAGTAAGGGTGTGGCCGCCAGCCTGGCTGTTTAGCTGATACTTCTCTTTGTAGAACTGGTAGGCGATGCTGTAGATGTTGTAGCCCAGGGTCAGGGGGGTGGAGGCCCGGCCCTGCACAGTGGCGGCTCCCTGCTGCACTTTCTGGAGAAAATCAGCCAGATCGTTGGCCCCTTCCACCCGGGTGTGGAGCTGGGCGATGCCCCGGGAACTGTGGTCATCGGAGCCGCCGGTGAAGTTCTTGACCCAGGGGTAGGGGACTTTGGGCGTGCAGCCGTGCTTCTCTGCCAGTTGGTCGATTAAGGCCGGGGTCAGTTCGAGGCAAACGGCCTGGAGCCAAATATTCAGTTGCTCATCCCGGCTGCCGTTCAATTCGAAATTCTTGAACAGCAGCAATAACTGCTCGAAATGCTCCACTGTCAGGAGGTTGTTGACGGCCCATAGAGGATGGGCCACGCTGTGGACGATGCCTGCGCTTTGCAGGTAGGCCGCCAGGTCGAAAATGTCGTCCCGGACCTTTTGCAGGTCCCGGTGCTGTTCCTCGGTAATATCGTAGACCACCACATGAATCTTGCAGCCGTCCGGAAAGTAGGTGGTCACCTCTTCGCTGATAAAGGTGTCCGGCAGGTGGGCGATGTCCAGGCAGCCGTTGATGGTGTTATGATCGGTGATGGTCACCAGAGACATGCCCCTTTCCTTGGCCAGGCGGTACAGGGCCAGGGGCTCGGTGTAACATTCGTGACAGCCCAGTTTCTGCAGCACCCACTGGGACGGCCGGGTGGAATACTTGGAGTGGACGTGGAGGTCTATGTTCATGGAGTTATCCTCCGTTCTTTTCGTCAGGCGATGAGAATGGATTCCCCGGCCCGCACCTTATCCCCCGGCTTCACCCGAATCTCCATCTGGGGAAAATAGGGCGCCACCAGGTCCACCTGGGAGCCGATGCGGATCAGGCCGAAAATCTCCCCTTTGTCCAGGCTCTCCCCGGGGGTTACGTAACTATCGACGCCGTTGACGCTCCAGCCGGCAATCTGGACGATATAGTAAGGAAAATCCCTCCCCTGGAAATCTCCTTGAATCCTGGTCACTGTCCGCGCATTGGCGATGATGTGCAGGGAGTTGCGGTATAAAGGGGGCCGGCCCCACAGGGTGCGCCACTGCATGGCCGTCATGCGCCGATTGCCGTTGATCGGGGGATGATGCCGCACCCAATCCACCCGCCCGGCCAGAGGGATGCGGTTATAGTGCACGTTAAAGGGGCTCATGAAGATGCCGATGGACACCTTGGTCTGCCCCAGGTCTTCCTTGACAATGTCCTGCAGAGTGGCGCCTATCCCCTTTTTAATGGTGACCACCTCTTGATGGGGGCTGACCACGTTGACATAGACGACGGTGCCATCCGCCGGACTGACCAGGTTTTCCCCGGCTGGAGCAACGCGGGACGGATTGCGGAAAAACCAGACATAGCGCCAATAGAGGTAGCCTGTTGCCACTCCCAGCGGCAGGGTCAGCAGCCAGAGGCTCAATGCAGCTCCTCCCGGAAGGAGGGGTCGATGACCCGTACTAGAGCCACCCCGGAAGAGAAGGGGAAATTCACCACCTCAAAGTACTCCTTCTGCTTTTTGATCACCTTCATCCATTTCTTGACGCCGGCGTGGGCCAGGAGTTCCCGGATATAGATGTTGGTGTCGTGCAGCAGGATATAGGTGTTCTTGCGGGAGTGCCCCAGGGTCTCCAGGAAGTCGTAGCGGACGTCCCGATAGGCATGGCTGCCGTCAATGAAGGCCAGGTCCAGGGGCGGCAGGTTCAGCTGATGGTATTGGGGAAAAAACTCGTCGTTGCGCATTTTGTAATGGGTCACCAAATGCTCCACCCCGAACCGGGCGAAATGCCGATCCACAGCCTCTTCGTTGCTCCAGGTCCCCCGGCCGCCCAGGGTGGCCAAGGGGCCATCCTTCAGCAGGGAGTAGGATGGGTCCACGAAGCTGAGACGCCCCAAGCCGTTGTCCTTCATCCCCAGGGCAAAGCAGACCACGGAAAAGCCGTAGCCTGAGCCGATCACCAGGGTGTGCTTGGGGCGCAGGGACCGGGCCAGGCCGTAATAGAGGTACCCGAATCCCAGGTTGAGGGTCTTGGCGTCTTCCCGGTGGCCAAAGGGCTTGGCGTAATGGAGTATATCCTTGAGGAGATCCACATTAAGACTGCAGTCTTGCATCTTTCGTCCCCCTTTTTCCTGATTTGGCGGTGAATTTTGCCATTTATACCCTGGGATTGTTTCACCTGTATGTCGGTTTCGTTAATTTTTGGTTCATTTTGCCAAGTTGGCTTCTGAGACGCAGTGCTGATGATTTGGAATGGACAGACGCAAATCGGGAAGGGCGGCGAAGAGTCCGGCCGGATCCCCCAAAGAGGGCATTGAGGTGCGGGCGAAAAAGGGAAGGCTGGGCTAACCGTTGTTGGGACGCGGCGCCGGAGGCCGGGAACCGCCATGGCTGACAGCCGGAATCGGAATGGGGGTCAGCAGGAGATTTTTGACAAAATCTCCATACTTCCTCTGAAGTTCAGTGAGGCAGTGGTGACCGGGCTCAGTGAGGTCATAGTATTTGCGCACCCGGCCCTTAAAGACCCGGATGCGACTCTTCAGCAATCCCGATTTTTCCAAAGAGTGCAAAATGGGATAGAGGCTGCCGGGGCTGATGTGATAACCGCAAGAGCGCAGAACAGTCTTCAATTTGTTGCCGTACACCGATGTTTGGCCGGCCTGGTGCAGGATGAACACCTTGACCATACCCTGAAGAAAATCACGCTCGAGCTGCTCTGAAATCTCCATGTTTGCTTTATGACATATATCGGTTAGCAAATATTGAGGAAACGGTTAATTTTTGGTTAAAAATAAATTTCATCTCGAAAAAGGAGGACGACTATGGGATTGCTCGATGATACGTTCAAAGGACCGGCCGGCAGCATCCTGGTCATCCTGGGAGTGGCCCTGGCCGCCCCCATTGTTCTGCCCGCGGTGGCCTCAATTTCCCGGCCTCTGGCCAAAACCCTGATCAAGGGGTACCTGGCCCTGGCGGACAGCGTGAAAGAATACGCTGCGGAAGCGCAGGAGCAGGTGAGCGATCTGATCGCCGAAGCTAAGGCGGAGCGGGCGGCCGGCACCGCAGCCGAAGCCGCCGCAGTTAAGACCACTCCCACGGCCTGAGGATAGGACCATGGCGCCAAGCCAATTCGAGGGCCTGACGGTGACGCACGCCCTGCCCGGCAGGCTGCGCGTCAAGATTTCCCGGGTGAAACAAAATCCGGAGCTGGCCCAGCAGGCCCAGCAGAAACTGGGCCAGGTGCCGGGCATCCACAGGGTGGAGGCCAATCACCTGACGGGCAGCCTGCTCATCCTTTATGACCTGGCCTCTCTGGCGTCTCTGGAAACCCTGGGGCCTCTGGCCGAAGTAATGGGCGAACTCTTTCCGGAAATCGAGCTGGAGTCCCTGGCCGGGGGACTGCAGGAACTGGCGGACAACAGTTATACCGCGGTCACTCCTGGCGTGGGGGAGATCGTGGGAACGGCGGCCCGGCATCTGTCCCCCCTCTCCGGCAATCCCAGCCTCAACCTCCTCCTCCCCCTCACCCTGCTGTTCCTGGGAGTGCGGAAATTCCTGTCCTCCCGGGAGGTGCCCCTGCCGGCCTGGTACGACTACCTGTGGTTCGGCTTCAGCACCTTTGTCATGTTAAACCGCCGTTGGGTGGAAGGAGCGCCGGCGACCGCGCCTCAGGTCTCGCCGGCCCCTTTGGACAACGATTCTCCATATAGCCGGATGTCCGTCTGAGTGCTGCGTTCCTTTGCCTAAAAAGAGGGGAGGCGGGTTCCAGTGCAGGGTGGAACCCGCCAGGCTGAGGAGATTAGGGGATTGGTAGGGCGAAAATATTTTTGAACTGGCCCGGGCAGTTCAGATCAAGATGCTCACCAGGCGGCCCAGGGCCACCTCCATGAGGGTGGAGGCGATGGTGGTGGTGATCTTTTCCACTATACCGTGCGACTGGCGTGCCGGGACTACGTAGCCGATCTGCTGACCGGCAGCATCGCTGAAACAGCCCAACTCGTAGAAGAATTTCAAAATATCTTCCTGGCTGAGAACCTGGGGGTCATAAACCAACAAAACATTGCCGGTGACCGGGTTGGCAGAGACATATTTCATGCCGGTGATGAGGCAGAAATCGTTTTCTATTTCCTGGGCCCGTTCCTGGTCGCCTTTGACTTCGGGTACTTTGATCCGCAGCCTTCCATTCAAGGCATGGACATATGTAGCTGCAGGTTGCATCTTACTCCCCCTTGCCTGATAAGCATATTTGAAAATCAATATAACGAGGCTTTGTTATTAAAAAATGATTTCTATGTTAATTTATTGTTAATTTTCCTTGCCACTACGTCAGTTGAGTTTTATCGAGGCCGCTAACCAATGTCCTTTCCTTGGCAAGGCCGTGGCCTTACCAGGCTGCCTTTGATACTCGCCTGGCGATATGTATATATTTTTTTCTATATTGTCCTGGTAAGCATTTGTGTTTAACTTACACAGAATACCGAGGCTTATGGGTGGGCGACACATGGAAGGTTTCGAAGTCAAGGAGAAGGGACCGGGCTATTTCAGTCTGGTCATCAGGAAATTGAAGGACAACCACGGCTTTGCCCAGGAAATTCAGTCACGCTTTTCTCCCATCCAGGGCATCCGTCACCTGCACGTAGACCCGCACGAGGGTGTCCTGACCGTCGCCTATGACCAGCAGAAGTTATCGTCCCTGGTGTCCCTTCTTTCCCTCAAAGAAGCCTTCACGGCCATTTTTCCGGAAATGCAGGTGGCGCAACTGGCCAACTGGTTCAATGAACACATACAGAAGCGGTGACTTCAAAGACTTCGCCGCTGACAATCAACCATTTGACTGATGGCGTCAAGTTGGGGTCTCGCCATCAGGGGGAGGGTTCAGGAGGGGTTATGGCTGAGGCAAAGGAAAAAGAACCTGCCGGCCTGGGAGAAATGCTGGGCCAGGCCGGGACCACGGTAAAAGATGGCATCGTCGGCAGCCTTAAGGGATTGGGCGAGATTGAAAACCAGATCGTCACCGTGGCCCGGAACACTGTGGCCGACACCTTGCAGGCCACCGGGGCCGTGGCCACCGAGACCCTCAATGTCAGCCGGGACCTGATCAAAGGGGCCATCAAGGCCTCGGAGGAAGTGGGCTCCGGGCTGGTCAGCGCCACCAAGAGCGTAGCCAAAGGGGTCATCTTGGGAGTCGCTGACGTGGGCGGAGATCTCCAGCAGGCGTCCGGGCAACTTCTCAGAGGCGCGGTGAAAGGCGCCGCCGAGGTGGGCAGCGATGTGGCCCAGGTGGCCCAAGGAGCGGTCACGGGGGTGTTGGAGGCGGCCGGCCAGTTGGGAGGCAACCTGGGAGTGGCTGCCAAGGCCGCGGTGGGAGGCGCCATCGACGCCGCCGGCACCCTGGGACAGTCGGCTCTCAAGGCTGTTACCGACATCCTGGTGGGTGCCGTGGAGGGCGTCAAAGAAGTGGCCTGCGCGGTGCTCCCAAAGCGGGCAGTCAGCGAACTTCCTGCGGCTGGGGCTGCGCCCGAGAAAGAGCCGGCCCGGACCAAAAAGGCCGGCGAAAAGCCTGGCGAATAACCGGAAGTCCTGGCAGCAACAGCAGCCATGGTCCAGGCTCTCCACACCGCGGTGGTCGGGCGGGCCCGATTCAAGGTTGAGGGTCTGTACCGCTCCAGGGACCTCCAGCGGCTCCTGGAGCTGCGGCTCGCCCAAGTCCGCGATATCAGCCACGTCTCGGCCAGCGCCCTGACGGGGAATATCCTCGTCTGTTTTAACTCAGGGAATACCCCAGAGACCATCGCCTCCCTCCTGGAGGGCGTGGTGGCGGAGTGCCGGGAACGCCTCACCAGGACCAACGGCCAGGGGGAGTCCGGCCCGCTGGCCGAACCTGCTTGCGCGGCTGGCCCTTCCTATCTTTCTCAGGTCAAGGGGTGGTTTTCCTTTACCGAGGAGCAGCCCCAGGAACCCTGGCATCTCCTGCCGGCTACGGAGGCCCTGGAAAAGTGGCAGACCTCCCCGGACCGGGGGCTGTCCCGGCAGGCTGCCCGGCAGAACCTGGAGCGCTTCGGCCCCAACATGCTTCCCGAGGCGGAATCCCGCTCCGGCCTCTCCATTTTCCTGGACCAGTTCAACTCCCTGCCCGTCTATCTATTGGGCGCGGCAGCCGGCCTCTCTCTGTTCACCGGTGGTCTGGTGGATGCCATCCTCATCGCCGGGGTGGTGGTGGGCAACGCCCTGATCGGTTACAAAACCGAGACGGAAGCGGAAAAGACCATCCGCTCGCTGCAAACCATGGTCCGGCCCAACGCCCTGGTGATCAGGGAAGGGGAGTTGCAGGAAATCCCCACCACCGAAGTCACCCTGGGGGACCTCTGCGTGCTCAGGCCCGGGAGCTACATCCCCGCGGATGGCCGCCTGGTGCAGGTTTCCCACCTTTCTCTGGACGAGTCCGCGCTGACCGGCGAAAGCCTGCCGGTGGTCAAAACCGCGGCGACGCTCGAGGATGCCAATCTACCCCTGGCAGACCGGGTCAACATGGTGTTCATGGGCACCCTGGTGACCGGCGGGGAAGGACTGATGGTGGCAGTGGCCACGGGCAGTGCCACGGAAATCGGCATGATTCAGGCCCTGGCCGGAGAGGCGGCGCCGCCGGACACGCCGTTGCAGCGGCAGCTTGACCAATTGGGCAACCGCCTGGTGTGGCTTTGCGCCGGCCTGTGCGGCGCGGCTTTCGGCCTGGGGCTCTTCTGGGGGCTGGGGTGGCTGGAGATGCTGCGCACCGCGGTTTGCCTGGCCGCGGCCGCGGTTCCCGAAGGTCTGCCTGCGGCCGCCACCACCACCCTGTCCCTGGGGATCAGGGACATGCGGCGGCATCACGTGCTCATCCGCCATCTCCACGCCGTGGAAACCCTGGGCGCAGTACAGACCGTGTGCCTGGACAAAACCGGCACCATCACTCACAACCAGATGTCCGTGCGGGAGATCTTCACCGGCCTGCGCACCATCCAGGTGGCCTCCGGAAAATTCTTTACTCCCGAGGGACCTGTCGCTCCGGCGGACTGCCCGGAACTGCACCGTTTGCTCCAGGTGGCCGTCCTGTGCAATGAGACGGAAATTCACCACGAGGGGGGAGAGCTGGTCTTGAGCGGCACTCCCACGGAGAGCACCCTGGTGCGCCTGGCCCTGGAGGTGGGTCTGGACGTTCAGGCCCTGCGGCGTGACTTCCCCTTGTTGCATATGAATTATCGCTCCGAGCAACGCCTATTCATGGGCTCGCTCCATGAAAACGGCGAAACGGGGCTTTTTTTGGCCGTGAAGGGCAGCCCCCTGGAAGTCCTGGACCTGTGCAGCTCCCATCTGTGTGAAGGGCGGCAGGTCCCCCTGACCGATGAAGACCGTTGGGAGATCGAAGCCGCCAATGAACACCTGGCCGCCCAGGCCAGGCGCGTCCTGGGTCTGGCCCTGGCCTCCGGCCCCCGTATGCCTGGCTTGGATGAGCCCCATAATTTGGTCTGGCTGGGCATCGTCGCCATGGCCGACCCCATCCGGGACGGGGTGGGCCAGGCTATCCGCTCCCTGCACCAGGCCGGCATCAGAACGGTGATGATCACCGGCGACCAGAGCCCTACGGCCTACGCCATCGGCCGGGAACTGGAACTGAGCCGGGACGAACCTTTGGAAATCCTGGATGCCACCCATTTGGGGGAGATGGATACCGAGGCCCTCCGGGCCCTGGCCCAGCGGGCCCAGGTCTTTGCCCGGGTCAGCCCGGCCCACAAGCTGAAAATAGTCCGGGCCCTGCAGGAGGCCGGCCAGGTGGTGGCCATGACCGGCGACGGCATCAATGACGGGCCTGCGCTCAAGGCCGCAGACGTGGGCATCGCCATGGGCCGCACCGGCACCGACATCGCCCGGGAGGTAGCCGACGTGGTTCTGGAGCGGGATAATCTGGACACCCTCATCATCGCCATCCGGGACGGCCGCACCACTTATATCAATATCAAGAAGTCGGTACATTTCTTTTTGAGCACGAATTTAAGTGAGATCATGATTACTGGGGCCACTCTGGCCGTGGGTCTGGGATCACCGCTCACCGCCATGCAGTTGCTGTGGATCAACCTGATCTCCGACATCTTTCCCGGCCTAGCCCTCTCTCTGGAAGAGGCAGAACCCGACGTCCTGGAGCGGCCGCCGCGCCATCCCCAGGACCCCATTTTCAGCAATGCCGATTTCAAGCGCATGGCCTTCGAAGCCGGGGTCATCACCACCGGCGCGCTGGGCGCCTACGGCTACGGCCTGCTGCGCTACGGCGCCGGCATGCAGGCCAGCACCTTGGCCTTCCACAGCCTCACTACCGGGCAACTCCTGCACGCCGTCAGTTGCCGTTCGGCAAGACACAGCATTTTCAGTGCGGAGTCCCTGCCGCCCAACCCCTATCTGCGCCTGGCCCTGGGAGGCTCCCTGGCCGTGCAACTGGCTGCCATGTTTGTCCCCGGCCTCCGGGGCATTCTGAGGCTGGCGCCCGTGGGCCTGCTCGACGGCCTGGTAATTGCCGGCACGGCGCTGACGACGCTTTTGGTAAATGAAATCACCAAACCCATGGCCCAAGGCTTGGAAGAGTCTGATCAAATCTTGAGCCCCGGAGATGCCGCATGAAAAAAGACTTCATGTTCACCTCCGAGTCCGTGACGGAGGGTCATCCGGACAAGATCTGCGATCAGATCAGCGACGCGGTCGTGGACCATTTCTTGGAGCAGGACCCCTTTGCCCGGGTGCGGGCTGAATGCGCGGTGTCCACGGCCATCCTTTTCATTGCGGCGCGCTTCGCCTCGGAGGTCAAAGCGGATATCCCCTCCTTGGCCCGCAAGGTGATCACTCAGATCGGCTATCGCCGTCCCGATTTTGATCCCCAGACCTTGAGCGTTCTCACCAGCCTCCAGGAGTATCCACCGGCCTCGGATTTATACTTCAACGAGAAAAAACTGTCTGAAGAAGAAATCGACAAGATTCCCGTGCGGCAACAGGCCACGGTCTTCGGCTTCGCCTGCCGGCAGACCGACATCCTCATGCCTCTGCCCATCGTCCTGGCCCACAAGCTGGCCCGCCAGATCACCCAGGCCCGGGTGCAAAAGGTCCTGCCCTATCTGTCGCCCGACGCCAAGACTCAAGCGGGCGTGGAGTACCGGAATGGGCGTCCTTACCGCATTCACAGCATTACCCTCATCATCAGCCGGTCCAAGGCCGTGGACCTGGATATCAGCCAGGCTCGCCTGGACGATGACATCCGCCAGGCCATAATTATGCCCGCATTTGCTGAAGAAGACATCCGCCCCGACGATCAGACGCGCATCTCCGTCAACCCTGTGGACGCCTTGATGGTGGGCGGCCCCGCCGTGCACTCAGGTCTCACCGGCCGGAAGAATGATGTGGACACCTACGGCGATTACTCCCGGCAGAGCGCCAACGCCTTAAGCGGCAAAGACCCCCTGCGCATCGACCGCATCGGCGTCTATGCGGCCCGCTACGCCGCCAAAAATGTCGTGGCCGCGGGCCTGGCCGAGGAATGCGAAGTGCAGCTCAGCTACTCCATCGGCCTGGCCCGGCCCGTGAGCATTTGGGTGGAGACCTTCGGCACCGGCAAAATAAAAAACGGCAAGATCGCCGCCTTGGTGGCCAAACACTTTGACTTCCGCCTGGCGGGAATCCTCAGGCAGTTCAACCTGCGGCACCTGCCCGCGCTCAACCGGGGCGGCTTTTACCGCCGGTTGGCGGCTTACGGCCAGGTGGGACGTCAGGATTTGGACCTCCCCTGGGAGGCCACAGACAAGGTGGGGTTATTACAGGGTTAATGCTCTGGGGGGGCCAGTGGCCCCTGGTCCCCTTCCCCAGAAGACCTTCACAAAGAGTATATCAATGTCGACAGAGCCCGTGCCGTCAGCCCCCCAGACCCGCCTCACAGACGATTTCTTTTACTTCTTCCTGCGTCTGCGCAAGGACCGCATCCGCAAGGTGGTGGCCGACCTCAACGCCCGCTTCCCGGATGAAACGGTGGATCAGCGGGCCCGCCGCTACATCGAGGATCAGACCCAGCTGTCCTTGTTGGGCGGTTTGATCCTGGATTTGCCCACCATGATTCCCGGCATCGGCCAGGCCTTGAAGCTTCTGGGCTTTGTGGGCGGCACCTCAGCTTTGGTGCGGATGCACCTCTATCTCATTCTGGGTATCGCCCTGTTGTATGGGAAGGATATCGATGACCAAGCCCGGGTTCCGGAGATGCTGGCGGTGGTGGCCGGCACCGGCCTGGCCGTGGGGACGCCCTTTATGGCTGATGCCCTGGGATTTCATCCCCTCTTATCCATGGCCACCGGCGGCCTGGCGGCCGTGGGCATGTCCCGCCTCATCGGCGAAAGCGCCATCCGCTACTACGCCCAGCCCCAGGAAGAGCCCTGCCAGGCGGCCCTCACCCCAGTAACGTAAACCGAGACTTGGATTATGCAGGAAGGGCCGAGAGATTCCCCCGCAAAAAAAAAGTCGGCTAATTCCGTCAGGAAACCAGCCGGCCATCAAGCCCACGCCGATCTTTTGCGCCAGAATCGATAAGCCAGACCCAAGGTGACCAAGGCGCCGAAAATAATTAACAACTGATGCGTCTGCGGCAGCACGAAACTCCACTTTTCCCCCAGCCAATAGCCCAGACAAAGATAAACCAGCGACCAGCACACGCCGCCGGGAAAGCTCAAGCCGGCAAATCGCGGGAATTCGAGGCCCGACAAGCCCCCCACCATAGGAGCGCAGTGCCGCCAGCCGGGCACAAAGTAACTGCAGGCAAAGGCCCACCCGCCTGAACGGGCCAGCCGTTGGCGCACCTGATAGATATGGCCGTACTGGCGATGAAGCCAGGAATCCGGCCGGTGCAGGACATAATGGCCCAGGACGCGGCCCAGGGCATAGTCCAGTGAAACCCCCGTAAGGCTGCCGGCGATCACCGCCAGACCGGTGGCTCCCAGCTGCAGGTGACCCTTGAAAACCAGAAAGCCCAGGAACAGCAGCACCAGTTCGTCAGCCACCGGGGGCCCGAAGATCCCCAGGGCCAAAACCAGAAAGATACCCAGGTAACCGTACTGGATCAGACAAGATTGGATTGTTTCCATGCCGGGTGCCTCCCCTTTGATATCGGCACGGCTACTTCGAGCGGCCGGCCCGGATCTCGCGGACCTTTACCCCCCTGTCCCCACAACCCTCTAAAATTTTCCTGTTGTTATACCCCCAAGGATCATTTGGTGCCGTTCAAGGAGAATCAAAAATATTGTCAATGCGTAAAGCTGTGGGGGCGGCAATCGGCGCTTATCCTCAGAGGCTGGCGCCTTTCATCCATCGCCTGTTGATGCATATTTCTTGGCCTCATTTTTTTGGCAGTCAGACTCCCATAGACAATCATATTGCCGGCAGTCAGCTATGGTCTCGTAGCAGGGGGAGTTGCCTTCCCTTTCCTGGATTGCCCGGATGAGCGCGGTTTTCCTCAGCCTGGAGTAATTCTTTATCCCTAAGATACGCGCCGTCTCCCTTATCTGGTTCAGTGTCATGGCAAATTCCTTTAATCGTGTGCAAGCTATTCAAGCCGAACAGACTGGCCCTTGTGGATATTTATATTTAAGCCAGGCGCAAATCATGCGGACCCAATTCCGGATTGCTCCCCCAAATTTCAGCCCATGAAAATTTGAGCCGTTAAATCGCCATTCTTGGGCGTGGCGATCATAGCCAATATCATGTCGAAAGAGCCAAATTTCTCCCGGGGCCTCCAAGGCCTCGGCCGCTTCGCTCACATAATCCAAATTCTCCACCAGCACCCTCTTGAGACAAAGAACTCTTTTCCCAGAATCCAAGTATATTATGCATCGTTATTGTTTCCGTTTGATTAAAGCAACATTAAAAATCCTTTAAAAAATTTTTTTACTCACTAAATATGGAAAGCAAACCTCATATCCTTGATTATCTTACAACTCATAAGTGCATATCGTATTATAGCCGGGATTGTCCAAGATCCTCAAAAGGACAAGTTAGGTAAATTCAGAACTAGTTAATCAAAATTTAACTATTCGCTTATTGTCTTCTAATTATCATGGACTAAAATTGGTCAGAAATGCGTCTGAGCCGATAAAAGAAAGGAGATTCCGGCATGGGGAGCAAGTGGCAGGAAAAAATCTTTTCCTTTATCCATGGTCACAGCTTGATCTACAATACCTGCTGGGAGGATCCCCGCCTGGATCATGAGCTTCTTCAACTGACTCCGGAGAGCCAAGTTGTCGCCATCACCAGCGCAGGTTGCAATGTGCTGGATTATCTCGTAGAAGTGCCAGCCACCATCCATGCGGTGGACGTCAATTCCCGCCAAAACGCCTTGTTGTCTCTCAAAATGGCAATGATCGAGCATGGCGACCACGACTCACTGTTCACCCTATTCGGCCGGGGCGGCGGACCGTCTTACCGGAAAACCTACACTGCGCTGCGCCCCTATTTGCCGGTCTGGGCTCGGAAATTCTGGGATGTCAAGATCGGCTACTTCAGCCCGAGGGGCTGGCGCCCCTCCTTCTACTGGCACGGCGGCGCCGGCATCTTCGCCTGGTTCTTTCAAAACCTGCTGGTGAAGCGTGGCCCTCTCCGCAGGCCCTTGGGTGAATTGGTGAACGCCAGGTCGCTGGAGGAGCAAAGACGCCTGTATGATGAAGTGGAACCGCACCTCTTTCGTCGGCCCATCACCTGGATGCTGCGCCGGCCCGCGGCCATGGCCTGCATCGGCGTGCCCACGCCTCAACTCAGCCTGATTGAAAGTCAATATCCGGGTGGTTTGGTTGCCTTCATCCGGGAAAGCCTCAGGCGGGTCTTTACCACGGTTCCAATGAAGGAGAACTACTTCTGGCGGGTTTATCTCACCGGTTCTTATTCACCGGACTGCTGCCCTCGGTACCTTCAGCCCGAAAACTTCCAGACCCTGCGACAGCGCCTGACCCGGGTAACGCTGCACAATACCACGGTGACCCGGTTTCTTCGGGAAAATCCAGGTAATTACAGCCACTTCATTCTCATGGACCACCAGGATTGGCTCGCCTTCCATAATCATGACGCACTCAGGGAGGAATGGGAGGAGATCTTCCGCAACAGCCGTCCGGGCGCCAGGATTCTCATGCGCTCGGCCGGGTTGAATGTAGGTTTTCTGCCCGCTGCGGCCTTATCCCGGCTGCGATTTTTCCCTCATCTCACCCAAAAGCTGCATCAACAAGACAGGGTAGGGACTTATGGCAGCCTGCATTTGGCCGAGGTGATATGACCCATCCGGACCAAGACCTCTGCCGTAGCCGCCAAGAAGCTATTCAACGCTATTACCGGATTCATGCCCGGATTTATGATCTGACGCGCTGGACCTTTTTGTGGGGCAGAAAGACCTTAATGAAGAGGCTGTCGGCCGGATTCAATCCGCACCGAATTTTGGAGGTGGGGTGCGGCACCGGCGCCAATCTCCTGAGCCTGGAGCGCCGCTTCCCCCTGGCCCGGCTCTGGGGGCTGGATCTGTCTGCTGAAATGCTGGCCATGGCCCGGCGCAAACTGGAAAAATTTTTTCCCCGGCTCACCTTGGTGCAGACCCCCTATGACAAACCTTTGGCTCTGCGCCCGGGTTTTGACCTGATTGTCTTCTCCTATGCTCTGTCCATGTTCAACCCCGGCTGGGAAGAGGCTGTAGCTTCGGCCATCGCCGACCTGAACGCTGACGGCGTCCTGGCCGTCGTGGACTTTCATGAGACCTCCTGCCAAAAATTTAAACAATGGATGAGGATAAACCATGTGCGCCTGGATGGGCATCTCTTACCCCATCTCAGAGTTCAATTCAAATCCTACCAGTGGGACGTGCGGCCGGTTTACGGCGGTCTCTGGTCCTACTTCCTCTTCATAGGCCAAAATCCCAGACAACCTTAATGAGACAGGCACTCAGGGGGGCTGTTGGTCTGCTCACCAACTGGCCCAACTGATTGCCAGGGCGACAATAAGTTCTTAAGGGAAGGTAGTGTGATTTTGTCCGTGGGGAGCATGATGACAGGGGGGGATGGAGTCCCAATCCCCGGTTTTTCCTATTTTGAGATTGCGGTCAAACCGAAGGTTGCGATGGCAGGACGGCCCTCTCCACAAGAGGCGTGGTCCTCTGTGGCGAGGGTTAGCGGCCCTCCCAATTGTCGGGCGGTGTGGCGCCCTGGCTTCCCCCAAGGGATCAAGCACTGAGCCTGAGGGCAGAGATAAAGCCATGTTGCCGTTTTGGGACCCACACAGGTGACCCGGACGGCAACTTTGGAGCGAAAAAAGGAGACCCCTTGCCAATAAACCCTTCATCCGAGAGAATCTCATCGATAAAGGGCTTTTATATCTGGCCCTCAGAGCGGCAGAATCAATTTTCAGACCATAAGCCAACCCTGCCCCACCATAAACCTGCAAGAACAAAATCACAAGAGCGCAAATTAACCCTTTCTTTCCACTGATTGTTTGAGCCAGGTTGGAATTGCGGTTGGAAATAACTCTGGTTAAAAAGAAAAAGGGGTCAGCATTATCGCTAACCCCTTGATATTACTTGGTAGCGGGGGCAGGATTTGAACCTGCGACCTTCGGGTTATGAGCCCGACGAGCTTCCAGGCTGCTCCACCCCGCGTCGTTGTGAAAATATTTATATCATGGGCGTCCCCCAGCGTCAATGCTTAACCCGGGAATTCTTGCCCAAGGCCACCGGGTAGGCGTGCAACCGCTGTGATTCTGATGACATAGCTGAGCCGCCGGAATTTCCGTCGAGTTGCGGTCCAGACTCCCCGTGCTTGCAAAGGCCCATTAATAAGGGCTGTCTCCCCGCAAGAGTTCCAGCGCCACTTCCAGGGGTTCCATGAATTTGAAAACCGGCTCGCAGCGGGTGCAATTGACAATGTTGTCCCGGCCCCGGGAAGTGAAGCTATATTCCCGGTTGCCCTGACAGTTGGGGCAGCTTTCCACCGCCTGCCGCAGTTCTTGGTGAAGTTTGAAAAGCACCATATTTTCAATTCCTTGCATAGATTCCTCCCTGAATATGCGCCTAGGCCCACGCCTTGGCAAACCAGTAGTTGTTACTGAATAATAATCATGCCCGAAACAATTGCAAGGCCGATGGAGCTAATAAGACGATTCAGCTTCATTCAGGTCGTCGCAAAGATAGGGGAGTGCCGTCAGGAAGAGGATGGCCGCCAGGACCAGGGCCCCCAACGTCAGGGACACGCCCAGGGTGAGGCCGGCCACATCGGAGATCCAGCCGATGAGGACGGGCGAGGGCACATCTCCCACCAGGTGAATGACCACGATGTTCAGGGCCACGGCCTGGGCCCGGCGCGTTGGCCCGGCCACGCTGACGATGACGCCGGTCAAGACCCCGGGGTTGAGGAAAAGCAGGAAGATGGCCCCCACCAGGGCCGGGACATAAAACACGGGACTTTGGGCCAGGATAACCATAGCCGCCAGAGGCACGGCCGCCGCGGCGCCCAGCATCGAGACCCACAGAGGAGCGCAGGGAGTGCGGGCCAGGAGGCGTCCGCCCAGGAAGCCGCCCACCATGGTTCCTAGCGCCCCGGCCACGGCCACGGAGCCGAACAGCAGGTAGTTGGCCTGGGCCAGGGTCAGGCCCTTGACCACCTCCAGGAAGCGGGGCATCCAAAAGGCCATGCCACCCAAGGCAAAGGTGATCATGCCGTAGCCCAGGGTGACCCTCTTGAAGGTGGGCAGACGCCACAGTTCCCGGGCGGTGGTCCAGGGGTTTTCTCCGGGCGCTGCAGTTTCAGGGTTTGATTGGGCCCGGGGAATCGCTTCCCAGGGCTTCCGGAGGAGCAGAAAGGCCAGGATGAGACTGGGGATGCCCCCCAACAAGAAAGCGGGCCGCCAGCCCCAGCGGCTGCCGATAAAGCCCCCCACCAGGTAGGCCAGGGCTGAGCCCACCGGAATGGCCAGATAAAAAATCCCCAGGGCCGGCGAGCGTTTTTCCCAGGGCAGGCGGTCGGCAATGAGGGCCGGGGCCAGGGTGCCGTAGGAGGCCTCTCCCACCCCCACCAGGCCCCGGGTCAACAAGAGCGCCGGATACGTGGCCACCCAGGCAGTGAAGCTGGTGGCCACACTCCAGAGCACCGCCCCGGCGGCCATGAGCCGCACCCGGCCATAGCGGTCCCCCAGCCAGCCGAACACCGGGGCGGTGAGCAGGTAAACCAGGAAAAAAGCCGTGCCCAAAAAGCCGAAGGCCTTGTCGCTCAGGTGCAGTTCGGCCTTTACCAAACTCCCCAGGGCGGCCACCAGATAGCGGTCCAGGTAGTCCAGGAGATTGAGCGACGTCAACAGGATGAGCAGTGATCGGGATTTCACGTTGGGTTAGAAATTTCGGTCATTAGGCGCCGTAATTTGCAGAGTTGCCGGATTGTTCCGGAAAGTCAAGGCTTCACACGACGGCATCGCGCAACTCATCATTCAGGCGAGGCGCCGAAAATAATCCCAAAAGTCGGGAAAGGACTTGGCCACGCAGCCGGAGTTCTGGATGACGATCCCCGGCGCTTTCAGGCCCGCCACCGCGAAGCTCATGGCCAGACGGTGGTCGTCGTGAGGGTCGATGACCCCGCCCTGGGGGGCGCCCCCCAGGATCAGCAGGCCGTCTTTAGTTTCCTGGGCCGCGATGCCCAGTTTGGCCAATTCCCCGACCGTGGCCCCCAGGCGGTCCGATTCCTTGTGTTTGAGATGGGCCACGCCGGTGATGCGCGTCTTGCCCTGGGCAAAGGCCGCCACCACGGCCAGGGTGGGCACCATGTCCGGCATGGCGGACATATCCACCTCGATGCCGGTCAAAGGGCCGCCCACGACCGTGAGACCCTCTTCCGTGGAACTGATCTGGCAGCCCATGCGGGCCAGCACCGACAGGAAATCGATATCCCCCTGGGACGATTCAATGGTGAGATTGGTCACCGTCACCCGGCCCCCGGTCAAGGCGGCTGCGGCCCAGAAATACGAAGCGCTGGAGGCGTCGGCCTCAATGGCGTACTCCTGGGCCTGGTAGCATTGGCCTCCGGGCGCCTCAAAGAAACGATAGCCTTCCCTGTAGTATGAGACCCCGAAGTCGGCCATGACCTCCAGGGTCAGATCCACGTAGGGGCGGCTCACCAGATCGCCGGTGATTTCCACGGCAATGCCCTGGGGAGTCAACGGACCCACCAGGAGGAGCGCCGAGAGGTATTGGCTGCTGGTGGCCCCGGAGAGACTGGTGCGGCCGCCGGGGATGCCTCCCCCCACCTTGACCGGAGGGCAGTCATTGCCCGCGACCGGAACCGCGTCTGCCCCCAACTGGCGCAAAGCAGCCAGAAGCTCGCCCATGGGACGCTCACAGAGGCGGGGAGTGCCGGTGAGAGTGACAGTTCCTGCGGCCAGGGCGGCCACCGCAGTCAACAAACGCATGGAGGTGCCGGAGTTGCCCAGGAAGATGGGTTCAGCCGGGGCCGCCAGCCGGCCGCCGTTGCCTTTGACCCGCACGGCGGCGTCCTGCCACTCCACCCCCACCCCCATCTGCGCCAGGGCCTGGGCCGTAAGCTCCGTGTCCTCGGACTTGAGGGCCTGGGTCAAGAGACTCTCCCCTCCGGCCAGGGCCGCAGCGATCAAAGCCCGATGGGTGAAACTTTTGGAACCGGGAAGAGTAAGGACCGCTTCCACCCGTTCCACAGGTTTGATTTCCTGATGCATACCGCCCCCTGACTTCATTGGAGAATAGAAAATCCCCCCTTGCCCCCTTTCCAAAGGGAAGTCTGGTTTTGCTTTTCAGAAATAACCTAACAAGGTCGCCATGGCGTATCGGCCATACTCTCCCTCCCCCTTGATGGTGAGGGCTGGGGTGGGGTAGGTAAACTTTCATTAGACTTCCTGACCTTGTAAAATTAGCCCCCTCCCCCCCAGGGCGGGGGAGAATGGAATGCCGATAATTTTCTCAGGAAATCCTGAAACGCTACACGATATGGTTGGCCGACTAAAGTCCCCCTTTGAAAAAGGGTTATTGGGGCATATTAAAATTCAAGAAAGATATTATTAAGTTATCTTGATAACTTTGCTGATCTGGCGATTCCAGGGGTGACCGCTGTCAGCCCAATGCCCCATGCGCCGCCTGGGCCATAACGTCCCAGGGGGCGGACCAGCCGGTAAAAAGCTCAAACTGGGCCGCGGCCTGGTGAATGAGCATGGCCAGGCCGTCGATGGTCAGGCTGCCCCGGGCCCGGGCCTCCCGCAACAATCGGGTCTCCAGAGGCCGGTAGACGATGTCCATGACGCAGGGAAAACGCTCCAGCAAGGCGGCATCAATGGGGATGCCGTCCACGTCCGGCTCCAGACCCACGGGGGTGGCGTTGATGAGGATCTGGGCCGGACACCGGGCCAGGTCCGCCGGGGCCAGGGCTTGCCCGCCGCAGTCCCGGGCCAGGGCCTTCGCCCGCGCCTGATCCACATCGGTGACCGCGAACCTCCCGCCCCGCTCTCTAACGCCGAAGGCGATGGCCCGGGCCGCGCCGCCGGCCCCCAGGATGAGGACATGGGCGCCCTCCAGGGGAGTCTTTTCCTCCAGGGCCGCCACTGCGCCCAGCCAGTCGGTGTTTTCCCCGAACAGCCGCCCCTCCCTGTTGACCACGGTGTTCACCGCGCCGATGCGCGCCGCCAGAGGCGACAGCTCATCCAGCAGGGGGATGATCTCTTCTTTAAAGGGGATGGTGACGCTCACTCCGCCGATATTCAGCCCTTTGAGCCCCGCCACGGCTGGCCGCAGGTCGGCCACCGGAAAGGCCACATACACGGCATCCACTCCCAGGGCCTTAAACGCGGCGTTGTGCATGGCCGGGCTCAGGGAATGGGCCACCGGCCGCCCCAAAATTCCGAACACCCTGGTGGCGCCGCTAATGGTATGCATGGCAGCTCCGTATGCTGAAGGAGGGGGCGAGGGAGTCCCGCAGGCTGGAAAGCCTGCGCCCACCTAACCAACTTACCCTGGACTTCTCCCCATCCCCTTAATGCTTGTGTAGGACACCCGCCCTCGGGTGTCCAGGGCTTTTGCACAGGCGGAAGCCTGCGCCACCACATCTCCCGCAGGTTGGGAAGAGGGAGGGAGAGAGGCAAAAAAAACCGTGCGGCATTTTAGAGGCGCCTGCTCCACACCCCGGCCCTCCCCCCCTTTTCTTATTTCATTATGCGCCAGCAGCGGCGCAGTTCGTTGACAGTGAGCTGACCGGGGGCGGAGGTCTTGGTCCTGGTAAAAGGAGCGAAGGTGAGGAAGCTCCCCAGCAGCGGCGCCGCCACCCGGGACCAGGCGCCTGCGGGCCCCATGCACAAGGCGATGATTTCTTTGCCCGCGGCCCGGGCCCGGGGGATGAGGGACAGCACCCTTAAAGCGTCATCAGGCAGGTTGGCCCAGGTGACGACTTTGAGCACATGGGCGTCCTGGGTCAGCATCTCGGCCAGCAAATCATCCAGCCGCTCCGCCTCGGGAGTGCCGCCAAAGTTGTGCCAGGAAAGAATAATCCGGGTATCGCCCCGCCGCTCCCACATTTCCTGCCGCCAGATTTTCTCCGCGTTCAGCTCGAGATCCAGATAATGGACTCCCAAGGCTACGGCCTCCTCCAGCAGGCGGCGGCGCTCATCCTCCGGCCCGGCCCAGCGCCCGCCCTCGTTTGCCGGCCGGTTGGTGGCGATGACTGTCGCGGGAAGGGTGCGGAACAGGCGCTTGAGATCGGGAATTTCCAAATAATCCAGGCGGATTTCCGCCCACAACTGTTTGCGTGCGGCCCTGAGATACACGCCCCGGGCCCGGTTGACGTTGGCCTCTACCACTGGCACGCAGACGCGCAAAGGAAAAGTCCGGCCCGGCGGGGACGAAGGCAGCGGGCCCTTTAGGTTGGGGTCAGGCTCCCCCGTACGCCCGCACCGGCTCAACTGAGCTGCTCCGGAGCCTGGGCCCGGGGAAAGGAACCCAGATGTCTGAACCAGGGGCACATGGCCTCGATTTCCTTCAAGGCGGCGCCGATCTCCTGATCCTCACGGTGGCCGTCCACGTCCACGAAAAAGCGGTAGCGCCAGGCCTCCGTTTTCATGGGCCGGGAGACGATGCGGGTCATGTTGAGGCCCCGCTCGGCCAGGGGCCGCAGGGCATGGTAAAGGGCCCCGGGCACGTCTTCCACGGAAAAGATGATGGAGGTTTTGTCGCAGCCGGTGGGGCCGGGGGCATCGGGGCCGATGACAAAGAAATGGGTGACGTTGCCCGGGTAGTCTTCGATGCTCCGCTCCACCACCCGCAAATTATAGAGGGGCGCCGCGAAGGCGCTGGCGATGGCCCCGGCGTTGGGATTCTTGGCGGCTTTCTGCGCGGCCACACCCGTGCTCGCCACCTCCAGGATGGGGGCGTCAGGGAGGTGGCTGGCCAGCCAGCGGCGGCACTGGCCGTAGGCCTGGGGGTGGGTATAGACGATCTCGATGTCGCTCAACTGGCCCGAACGGGAGATGAGGTCGTGGGAAATATCCAGGAAAATTTCCCCGCAAATCCTGAGCGAAGTTTCGCCGAAGAGATCCAGAGTCTCGTTCACCACCCCTTCGGTGGAATTTTCAATGGGCACCACGCCGTACTGATACTTGCCCTTTTCCACTTCGGTAAAAACTTCCTGGATGGTGGCCATGGGGCCGAAGCGGGTGGCGTGGCCGAATTTTTTCAGGGCCGCCAGATGGGAAAAGGTGGCCTCCGGACCCAGAAAGGCGATGCCCAATGGGGCCTGAATCTCCCGGGCCGCGGAGATGATTTCCCGAAAGATGTTACGCAGGGCCGCATGGCTTAAGGGGCCGGGGTTGGCTGCGGACAGGTGGGCCACCACCTCTTCTTCCCGCCGGAAGTCCAGGGTGCGGCTGCCCTCCTTATTCTTAATGCGGCCCACGGCCTGGGCCAGGGATTGGCGCCGGTTGAGCAGGGCCAGAAGCTCCAGGTCCACCGCGTCGATTTCCGCGCGCAAGGTCTCTTTGTCCGTCATGGTCATTTCTCCACGATGGTTTCCTGGATTTTGTGGCCGAAGTGGCGGCCCGCCTCTTCCAGGGCCGCCAGCACTTCGTCGCCGGGCTTCAAGGAGACGATGGAGACGGCTGCTCCATCGGGGCGCGTCAGGCGGATGGTTTCAGCGTTCTGGAGGATGGCGCCGATCTGTCGCCCTCCGGCCTCGGCAGTCACCAGCATCAGGGGGCGGCTTTCCACCTTGACACGGCCCACCACCGCAAGACGGGTCCGGCCCTGGTGATTCACCACCAGGACGGGGTCGCCTGCGGCCAGCTCCCCCAGGTAGCGGGTCTTGCCGTCCGGCACCCGGATGTAGGCATGCACCGGCCCGGCGTTGACCCGAAAGGGCCGGGGCGCCACGTAGGGATTTTCCAGGGTCTCGGCATGCACCAGGAAGAGGCCGCCTGAGGAGTTGCCCACCAGCATGCCTTCGCCTAAGGCCAAATTCGAGCAGGTGTCCACACAGACCCGGTCGCCCATGGCCAAAGGCCGCATCCGGGTGATCCGGGCCACTGTCAATTCCACCGGCGCCGACGTTTCTTTCACCAGTTTGGCGATGGCCTTAATTACAGAAGGCTCCCGGCTGGTGACCACCAGACCGTCCACGCCCTTTTCCAGGACGCCCAGAGACATGGCCGCGGCCTCGACGTCCGCAGCTTCGACGAAGATATTGCCGGAGCGGGCCACCAAATTTTCCAGGGGGATCACCGTCCAGTCGCTGGTCGTGACCACCACCGGCGCTTCCTTGGCCAGGCGCACCACCTCGTCTTCCTGCTCGCCGCCGGTGACGGTGACCTCCTTGACATCCCGGCCCGGCGCCAGATCGCCGTCCGGGGCCACCACGGTGACGAGGCCCAGGGCCTTGACCTCCGCGGCCCGGCCTTCGGGCACCCACAGGGCGTCGGCCCCGCTTTCCAGGGCGGTGGTGACCAGCTTGTGGTCCCAGGGGTCCACTTTGACCCAGAGTTGCTTCATGGCGACCTCACACGGACTGCAGGAAGGACAGGGCCTCGTCCACCCCGCAGTTTTCGTGGACCAGAAGGCTGATGGCCCCCACCATGCGGCCCGGGTCCCGGTGCTGGAAGATGTTGCGGCCGATGGAGACGCCGGCCCCTCCGGCCTCGATGGAGCCTTTCACCATCTCCAGGATGTCCCGGTCCGAGGTCATCTTGGGGCCGCCGGCGATGACCACCGGTACCGGGCAGCCCACCACCACCTCCCGGAAGGACTCCACCGAGCCGGTGTAGGAGACCTTGACCAGGTCCGCGCCCAGCTCCGCGCCCAGCCGGGCCACGTGCTTGATGACCTTGGGGTCGTATTCGTCGGTGATTTTTTCGCCCCGGGGGTACATCATGGCCAGCACCGGCATGCCCCATTCCGCAGCCTGGCGGCAGACCATGCCCAGGTCGGCCAGCATCTCCCGCTCGGTGCCGTTGCCGATGTTGACGTGCACGCTCACCGCGTCGGCCCCCAGCTTGATGGCCTCCTCCACAGTGCATACCAGGGTCTTGGCATTGGGATAGGGCGACAGGCTGGTGGAGGCGGACAGATGAATGACCAGCCCCACGTCCTTGCCCCGGCGGCGGTGGCCGCCCCCCACCAGGCCTTTGTGAATGACGATGGCGTTGGCCCCGCCCATGGCCACCTGGTTGACCGTGGTCTTCATGTCGATGAGGCCGTCGATGGGGCCCACGGTGACCCCGTGGTCCATGGGGACGATGACGGTGCGCCCCGTCTCCCGGTTCATGACGCGTTCCATGCGGATGAGTTTGCCGACCACTGCTCCTCCTCGCCGACGCTGCTGTGGGGGTGCCAGGGCAATAAAAAAAGCCGTGACCACCCTGCTGCGCCACGGCTTTTAAAAGATTTTCTGGGTTAGGTTAGAGTCTTTTAAGAGTCGAGGCGCAGGTATAGCCCCTAAAGTAATAATAGCTAAAATAGAAGGGGCATGGCCAGAGCTGCATGTGAAAAATTCCTCGACCTTTCTCGATCACTTGTAATTGATTCTCTGCCCCCTGTCAAGAAAAAATTCTTGGGGTATAATTTTCGCCACAGGAAATTGAGGGAGGGGTCAGGTGGGAGCGCCATCTGCCCCCTCCCTCGAACTCCCTCCCCCTACCCCTGCGCGATAAAGGGGGTGGGGGAGGGAGGTGTGGGGGGAGGGCGGGGGAGCTCGCTCCCCCGGCCCCCCCCACAACACTACCCAAGGAGAAAGCATGGCCCGCATTGATGATTACAAGG
>CAZFWX010000039.1:0-25311 GCA_964522695.1 uncultured Desulfobacterales bacterium | reverse complement strand
TGGTTGAGTACATCTACCAGATGGTGGAAAAGGCCCAGGGGAAGAAAAACCTGAAGGCCATGGACATCCAGAAGGCCGTGCTGAAAGAGCATCCTGATCAGGACAAGAACATGATCAAGTTCGGCATCAAGGAGCTCATCGACACCGGCCGCTGTGTCTATACCTACTTCGGCGGGAGCTACGTCGAGATTCCCCACGAAGAAGGCGCCGCGAAAAAGGTGTAATGTCCCGGCCCTGTCCCCGACTGTTGTTGTCTGCGCTTAGGGGTGGGGCCGGTAAAACCACCCTGACCTTGGGGTTGCTGGCCGCCTGGCGGGCCCTGGGACGATGTGTCGTGCCTTTCAAGAAAGGCCCCGACTATATTGATCCCGCTTGGCATGCCCTGGCGGCCGGTAGTCCCAGCCATAACCTGGACCCCTTCCTCATGGAAGGGGACCAGATTCTGGCCTTGGTGGGCCGCCACGCCACCGCCGCCGACGCCCTCCTCATCGAGGGCAATCGCGGGCTGTACGACGGCTTGGATGCCCAGGGGACCTTTAGTACCGCAGAGCTGGCCAAACTCCTGGCCGTCCCGGTGGTGCTGGTGTTGAACTGCACCATGATGACCCGCACCGCCGCCGCCCTGGTCTTGGGTTGCCAGCACTTCGACCCTCAGGTGCCCTTAAGGGGAGTGATCCTCAACCAGGTGGCCCGGCCCCGGCACGAAGCCCTCCTGCGGAGCGCCATTGAACAATATTGCGGCATCCCGGTGCTGGGGGCCGTGCCGCGTCTCAAGTGCGCGGTCTTTCCCGAACGCCACATGGGCCTGGTGCCGCCGCCGGAACACCGGGCTGTGACCCGGGCCATCGACACCGCCCGGGACCTGGCCCAGCGCTACCTGGACCTGGATGGCCTCTGGCAGGCGGCCTGCCAGGCGCCGCCTCTCAATGTTCCGGACATTCCGGCCCCCCAGGCTGATGCCAACCTAGAACCGGTGACCATCGGCATTATCAGGGATTCAGCCTTCCAATTTTACTATCCCGAAAACCTGGAGGCCCTGGAAGCCCAGGGGGCGCGCCTGGAAATGGTCAACGCCCTGAGCGACGCCGCCTTGCCGCCTCACCTGGACGCCTTGTACATCGGCGGGGGGTTTCCTGAAACCCATGCCGAAAACCTGGCCTTAAATGAGAGTTTCCGGGAATCGGTGAAGGCTGCGGCGGACCGGGGGCTGCCCATATATGCCGAATGCGGCGGGCTCATGTACCTGGGGCGGGCCATCATCACCCTGCAGGGAAATTCCTTGCCCATGGTGGGCCTCTTCCCCTATGATTTCGTCATGGGCCGCGCGCCTCAGGGCCACGGCTATACGGTTTTGGAAGTGGACGCCCTCAATCCCTTTTTCTCTCCGGGCGTGCAACTCAAGGGTCATGAATTCCATTATTCCCGCATCGAGCCGGAACCGGGGCCGGAAGCGCCCATGGCCTTCCGGGTGATCCGGGGGGCGGGCATCAGCGGCAACCGCGACGGTCTCCTGTATCGCAATGTGCTGGCGACCTATTCCCATCTTCACGCCCTGGGGTCGCCGGCCTGGGCCACGTCCCTGGTGCGGGAGGCCCGGGCTTACCGCTGGTTTCGCCAGAGCTCGCCTCAAATGGGGCAAGGTGAGGGTGACCGGCCGGCCGAGCCCCAGGATAACCGCCAGGTTAACTAAAAATTTCGCAGCATGGCAGGAAATTCGGCCCTCTTGACGGCGGGCTGGCAATCATCGATAATTTGATTAAGGGAGGTTCATACCATGGGTTGGCGGGTAGAAGTCGACGAAGACAAGTGCACCGGCGATGAAGAGTGCGTCAACGTTTGTCCCACGGGCGTGTTCGAGATGCAGGAAGGCAAGGCCGTTCCGGTGAACGAGGAAGAGTGTCTGGGCTGTGAGAGCTGTATCGAGGTGTGCCCTTCCGGAGCCATCACCGTTACCGAAACCTGAGCTGCTGCCGTAACGTGCAAAAAGAACCCCGGCCTGTACCAGACCGGGGTTTTTTATGGCCAGAATGTCCGGTACGTCATCCCTGTTCGCATGACGACCGGCACGATTGGCATTGTTTCAAGGGCTCAACCTCTTCTGGCGTAGCCGGGCGGACCTCCACCACCGTAACCTCGTAACTAAGATCCTCGTCGGCCAGTGGGTGGTTCAAATCCAGGATGACTTTGTCGTCCTTCACCTCCTTGATGGTCAGGGGGTACTCGGGGGGGAAAGGGAGGTGGGCGGGAAGCACCTTCTGGCCGGGCGTCAACTCCATGTCTGGGGGAAAGGCCTTGCGGCTCCACTCCTGAACATTTTCAGGGTCGAAATGGCCAAAGGCCTCGGCTGCAGGAATGACGAACTCCACGTGTTCATCCTCAGGCAAGCCCCACAGGCGGCGCTCCAGACCCGGCAGGAGTTCCCCGCAACCGGCGATGAAGGTCAGGGAGGCGGGCTCCTCGGCCGAGCCGCGCAGATACTCCCCGGATTTCAGACGCAAGCGGTATGCCAGCCGCACAAATTTATCCTGTGAAATAAACTCCATGAGTTTTCCTTTGCACGTTTGATTGCTATAATCATCTCTGAGAGGAGCATCCCTGTCAAGCCGTCATGATCCGCAAGGCGCATCTCAAAGAAATCCCGGAAATTTACCGCCTGCTCACGGAATATTCCGGCCGCTGGAACGTGCTGCCCCGCTCCCTGTCCGAGCTCTACAGCCACGTGCGGGACTTTTTCGTCTGCCGGGACGACGACACGGATGAACTCCTGGGCATCGCCGCCTTACATGTATTCTGGGCCGATCTGGGCGAAATCCGCTCCCTGCTGGTCCCGCCCGGACACCAACGGCGGGGCACGGGCACCAAATTGGTGGAAGAATGTCTCCGGGAGGCCCGGCACCTGGGCTTGAAGCAGGTCTTTGTCCTCACTGACCGCACCGACTTCTTCGAACGCTTCGGGTTCCGGGTCTTTCCCCGGGAGCAGATGCACCCCCGTATCTGGGCCGATTGCGTCAAATGCGTCAAGTATCCGGATTGCGACGAAATTCCCATGATGCTGGATCTGCCCTGACCTGCGCTCTCCTTGACTTCTGCCCGGAGAAAATTACATTAAATGAATGACATCAGGACCTGGGGGCAATGGCGGCATCGTCCCTGGCCTGGAAAATCGAGACCTACCCAAAGAGATTATGATCAGCTACGTACTCAAGAAGGTTTTCGGCAGCAAAAATGACCGGGAACTCAGGCGCATGGCGCCCTGGGTGGACCAGATAAACAGCCTGGAGCCCCAGCTGGAAAAATTGTCCGACGGGGAATTGCAGGCCAAGACACCCCATTTCAAGGAAAGGCTGGACCGGGGCGAAAGTCTGGAGGACCTCCTGCCCGAGGCCTTCGCCGTAGCCCGGGAGGCCTCCCGCCGGGTCCTGGGGCTGAGACCCTTTGACGTGCAGCTCATCGGCGGCATCGTCCTGCATGAGGGCAAGATTGCCGAAATGAAGACCGGCGAAGGCAAAACCCTGGTGGCTGTCTTGCCCGCCTATCTTAACGCCCTCACCGGCGAGGGCGTGCACATCGTCACCGTCAACGACTACCTGGCCCGCCGGGACACCCAATGGATGGGCGGCATCTATAATTTCCTGGGCCTCACCACGGGCACCATTCTCCACGGCCTCAACGACGAAGAGCGTCGCCAGGCCTATAACGCCGACATCACCTACGGCACCAACAACGAATTCGGCTTCGACTACCTGCGGGACAACATGAAGTTCTCCCTGGAAGATTACGTGCAGCGGGCCTTCAATTACGCCATCGTCGACGAAGTGGACTCCATCCTCATCGACGAGGCCCGGACCCCGCTCATCATCTCCGGCCCCGCCGAGGAATCGACCGATCTGTACTACATCTTGAACCGGGTATCCCTGCAACTCAAGCGCGACCGGGATTTCACCGTGGACGAAAAGGCCCGCAGCGTCCTCATCACCGAAGAGGGCATCGCCCGGGCGGAAAAGCTCCTCAACCTGGACAATCTCTATGACCCGCGCCACATCGAGGTATTGCACCACCTGAACCAGGCCTTGAAGGCCCAGAATCTCTTCCAGCGGGATGACGAATACATCGTCAAGGACGGCCAGGTGGTCATTGTGGACGAATTCACCGGCCGCCTCATGCCGGGCCGGCGCTACTCCGACGGCCTGCACCAGGCCCTGGAGGCCAAGGAAGGCGTGCGCATCGAAAACGAAAACCAGACCCTGGCCACCATCACCTTCCAGAATTACTTCCGCATGTACGACAAGCTGGCCGGCATGACCGGCACCGCGGACACCGAAGCGGAGGAATTCAAGAAAATCTATAAACTGGATGTGGTGGTCGTGCCCACCCATAAGAAGATGATCCGGGAGGATTTCCCCGATGTCATCTATAAGACCACGGACGAGAAGTACCGGGCCGTGGTGGAGGAGATCAAGGACTGCCACGACCGGGGCCAGCCTGTACTGGTGGGCACCACCTCCATCGAGAAGTCTGAGTTGCTGAGCCGGCTTCTTAAACGGGAAGGCATCAAGCACGAGGTCTTAAACGCCAAGCACCACGAGAAAGAGGCGGAAATCGTGGCCCAGGCCGGGCAGCTGGGCACGGTCACCATCGCCACCAACATGGCCGGCCGGGGTACGGATATCGTTCTGGGGCCCGGCGTGGTGGAGCGGGGCGGCCTGCACATCCTGGGTACCGAGCGCCACGAGGCCCGGCGCATCGACAACCAGCTCCGGGGCCGTTCCGGCCGCCAGGGGGATCCGGGGTCCTCCCGCTTCTTCCTCTCCCTGGAGGACGACCTGCTGCGCATCTTCGGCGCGGACCGCATCAAGAGCCTCATGGGCGCCATGGGTATGGAGGACGGCCAGCCCATCGAACACCGCATGGTGAGTAACGCCATTGAAAAGGCCCAGAAGCGGGTGGAGGCCCACAACTTCGACATCCGCAAACACCTGCTGGAGTATGACAACGTCATGAACCAGCAGCGGGAAGTGATCTATGCCCAGCGCCGCCAGATCCTGGCCGGGGAGAACCTGGAAGAGGACCTCCTGGAGATGGCCGAGGAGTTGGTGGAAGACCTGGTGGCCGAAAATATAGGCGACAAGATGCCGGAGGACGAGGACTTCAAGTCCCTGGAAGACGCCTTTCTTCGGCAGTTCGGCATCCGGGCCAATCTGGACCAGGCCAACAACGGCGACCTCACGGAGTTCCTCACCGATAAGATGAAGGAACGCCTGGCCGCCCGGAAAGCGGAGCTCGGCCCCGATTTTTTTGCCCACCTGCAGCAGATGATCATGCTGCAGATTGTGGACAACAACTGGAAGAATCATCTTTTGGCCATGGACCATCTGCGGGACGGCATCGGCCTCAGGGGCTATGCCCAGAAAGACCCCTTGCGGGAATACCAGCGGGAAGGCTACGATGAGTTCATGAACCTGGTGCATCGCATCAAGGCTGAAACCGTGCGGACCCTCTTCCATCTCCAGGTGCGGCCCCACCAGGAGGCGCCGCCTGAGGCCCGGCCCGCGTCCCAGCCCATGTACTTCAGCCACAGCGACGGCGGCCCGGCCCAACCCGCGAAACGCAAAAACGGCAAGGTGGGGCGCAACGACCCCTGCCCCTGCGGCAGCGGCAAGAAATACAAGAAGTGCTGCGGGAAGTAGGCAAAGAAGCGAGGATGGGAGAAACCTCTCGGAGCGGGTTAAAAACCCTCCCCGACATGCGCCTTCCCAACCCTTATGCAGGGCTTGGTGGCGCAGGCTTCCAGCTTGTGCGCAATACTGCCGCATCCCGCACCTTTTACCCGACCCTCTTTGCGCCATGGCCAAGATTGATTACCTCAAGCTCCAGCCCGAGCTTTACAAAGTAAGCGCCAAGGCGCCGGTCCTGGTGGAGGTCCCCCCGTTTTCATTTCTCATGGTGGATGGCGTGGGCGATCCTGAAATTTCTGTCTGGTTTCAGGAGGCGGCAGAGGCCCTCTTTGCAGCGTCCTACACCCTCAAGTTCATGGTCAAAAAGGAACAGGCCCAGGATTACGGCGTTTTGCCGCTGGAAGGCCTCTGGGCCATGGCGGACGGCTCTCCCTTCGATGTGGCGGCCCGGGACCTCTGGAGGTGGACCCTCATGATCCGGCAACCAGAATTCGTCAATCAGGATCTGGTGACCCGGGCGCTGGCCCAGGTGCGAGTCAAAAAAGACCTGCCGGCCCTGGCCGGACTCAGATTCAGCCGCTTTCATGAGGGCCTCTCGGCCCAGGTTCTCCATATCGGCCCGTACGGCGACGAAACGCCCACTATCGCCGCCCTGCACCGCTTCATCAAGGATAAGGGCTATTTTCTGGGCGGCAGGCACCACGAAATTTATCTGGGCGATCCCCGGCGCACCGCGCCTGAGCGCCTCAAAACCATTTTGAGACAACCCATCACCCTGGAGGCCGCCAGATGATAGTGCCGGGATTCCAGGCCGCAGGTGCGGCCTGCCGCCAACCATTTCCCGGGTTTGAATCTGCCCAGGTTATGGCTTGTGACTCATAGAACCTATGCGGTCCCCCTCGTTTGTTTCATGGTTACTTACCGGTCTCGTAAAGTCCCGAGAAACCGGTTTCGTTTTTTTACGATGGTTTCTGGTGGCAGCCGCCGCTTTGGGCGGCTTCGTTAATTTTGCCCGCTGCTTTAGCTCCTTTGCCCCTAATTTTCTCTACCGAAAAGATATGATCCAAGAATATCTCATGGCCCGGGCCTTGTGGGCCGGCATGGACCCCTATCTGCCCTGTCCAGAGTTGGCCATGAGATTTCTTGGCAGTCTCCCCACCAATATCGTCAATCATCCCACCCCCCATCCTCCACCTTTGGCCTTGCTGTCTCTGCCCCTTGGCCTGATGCCTTATAAGACAGCCGCTTTGGTTTGGTTTTTCCTAGAAATCTGCTGTTTATTTGCCATATCCTGGATGGCCCTAAAGTGGCTGACCGGCCGCAAAGGCAGCACTCTGCTGTGGCAAAGCGTTCTGATGATGATGGCCCTACTCACCTGGACACCTCTTTATTTAGAGTTGTATTTCGGCCAAGTAATGATCCTGTTACTGTCTCTAATAATTTTGTCATGGCAACTCTTTATTAGAAAAAAAGACCTCGCGGGCGGTTTGCTCCTGGGTGGGGCGGTGGCCATCAAAATAATCGCGTGGCCGATCATACTGTTTATGGCGCTAAAAAGGAATGTTCGTGCGACCTGCGCTGCGCTGGCGGTAGTGGTTTTCCTAAATCTCGTTGCTGGGCTGGTCATGGGATTTAATTGTCTCGCTTATTATTATCTCCAGGTTGGACCTTTGGTATCCAAATTGCACAACAACTCAGTAGATAATTTCTCTCTCTGGACTGTAGCCGCGAGACTTTTTCTGGGCACAGGTAACCAGATTATCTTAGGAATCGAAGCGCCGCCTCTTTACGCATCTCTCCATTTAGCTAAATCAACGATAACTGTGCTGCCCATTATGGCTTTCATCTTCGGAATGGTTTGGGCTTATTTGGCCATGGATAGGGAGATAGCTATTGGTATATTAATATGTATGACAATATTAATCAGTCCAGTAGCTTGGTCTCATTATCTGATCCTTTGCCTCATACCGCTAATTATTGTACTTGAACGGCTTGATCAGATGAATTGGCCCATAAAAGACTCGGCTTTGCTTTTAGGCGTCGTCCAAATATTGCTCATTGCCCCTGATCCCTTGAGAAGTCTTATCTACTTTGCAACTCAAAAATCTCATTCCAATCAAATTCCTCAGCTGCCATTCACTGTCTCTTTTGGGGCAGGCATGTTGACCCTCTTGCCAGTCGCGGGCATATTCTTATTGATGGTGTTGCTGAATCGTCAGGATCGGTTAAAGAATCAGATGTTTTAAGAATTTTGGCAGGGTATAATAAATAGCTTAAGGCCCAAGGCGGCAACCTCGGTCTCCGTGGGGCCTTTTCATTCCGGACCGAGGCGACGTGTAACCCCAAGCATGGGTCTGATAGCGTTTTCGAGGCAGATATGATTGTTCCGGGATTCCAGGCCGCAGGTGCGGCCGCAGGGATTAAAAAACATGGAGGTCTGGACCTGGCCCTCATCGTCGCCGAGGCTCCGGCCTCGGCCGCCGGGGTCTTCACCACCAACCGGGTCAAGGCCGCGCCGGTGCTCATCTGCAAGGAGCGCCTGCGGCGGGGCGCGGCCCAGGTCATCGTCGTCAACAGCGGCAACGCCAACGCCTGCAGCGGCCCCGAGGGCATGGCCGCGGCCCGGGAGACCACCCGCCAGGCCGCGGAGCTCCTCTCCATTCCCGACAAGCTGATTCTTCCTGCCTCCACCGGGGTTATCGGGCAGGTCCTGCCCGTGGACCGGGTGAGCCAGGCCCTGCCGGACCTGGTGGCCCGCCTGGACCCGGAGGGGCTCCCCGAAGTGGCCCAGGCCATCATGACCACGGACACCCGCCCCAAGATGGCCCGGGTGGAAGAGAAAGTGGACGGCCACAGGCTCACCGTGGCCGGCGTGGCCAAGGGCGCGGGCATGATCCATCCAGACATGGCCACCCTCCTGGCCTTTGTCTTCACCGACGCGCACGTCACCGCCCCGGTGCTGCGCCGGTGTTTGAAAGACGCCGTGGCAGGGTCTTTCAACCGCATCAGCATCGACGGGGACACCTCCACCAACGACTCTGTGCTCCTGCTGGCCAGCGGCCGGGCGGGGACCCCCAAACTCTCGGAATGGGGACCGGCGGCCGCTATTTTCGGAGCTATGGTGGCCACCGTCCTGGACGATTTAGCCCGCCAGATCGTGGCCGACGGCGAAGGGGTGACCCGGGTCTTTCAGGTGGAAGTGAAAGGCGCGGCTACACCCCGGGAGGCGCGTCAGGCCGCGGCCACCGTGGCCACCTCTCCCCTGGTCAAGACAGCCATGCGGGGCGCGGACGTCAACTGGGGCCGCATCATGGCGGCGCTGGGCCGCTCCGGCGCCCGCTTTGACCCGGAGCGGGTGGAAGTGGCCTTCGGACCCCACCGCATCGTGGCCCACGGCCTCGGCCTGGGCGAAGCAGCCGAAGCCAGAGCCCGGGAACTCATTCTGGCCGGCCCCTTCACCATCACCATCAATCTGCACCAGGGCCAGGCCTCCGACCACTACCTCACCGGCGATCTCACCGAAGACTATATTCGCATCAACGCCAGCTACCGGAGCTGAAACAGTGGGGAAAAAGGATTTGAGGGAGGGGGCCAGGAGCCGGAGGCCCCTGCCCCTTCCCCCACATATTTTCCTGCCAAGCCAATCCCCCCGGATTTCTTGTGTGTTATCCGGGAAGATATTACAATAAGCGGAAATTTCTGCGGGCGCGGTCCGCGTTGGTGGGTGCACACTATGGTCAGCGACTTCATGGAGGCCGATTCCCTGTCTTACCGCCGCCGCTATCGGGGTCTCATCGGCATCAAGAGCAAGATGCCCATCCGGGATATGTCGGTGATGAGCCGCATCTACACCCCCGGCGTGGGCGCCATCTGCCGGGAGATCGACCGGAATCCTGCCGCCTCCTACCGCTACACCTGCCGGGGCAACTCCATCGCCCTCATCTCCGACGGCAGCAGCGTCTTTGAGTACGGCAATCTGGGCGCCCTGGCGGTGCTCCCCAAGCTGGAAGCCAAAAGCGTGCTCTTCAAGACCTTCGCCAACGTGGATGCGGTACCCATCGCCCTGAAGACGCAAGACGTCTATGAAATCGTGGAAATCGTGCGGGTGCTGGCTCCCACCTTCGGCGGTTTTTGCCTGGAGAGCATCGCCGCGCCTAAATGCTTCACCATCGAAAACCGCATCCGAAAAGCAGTGCGGGTGTCGGTCCTGCACCACGAATTTCACGCCGCAGGCATCATCGTCCTGGCCGCCCTGATGAACGCCTGCAAAGTGGTGGGCAAGGACTTCCGGTCGGTGCGCATCGTCATCAACGGCGCCGGCGCCTCGGGCATCGGCGTGGCCAAGGGGCTCATCGTGGCCGGCAACCGCAACATCATCCTCTGCGACCGCCACGGCGCCCTCAGGGTCTACCGCACCCGGGGAATGAACTGGGCCAAATCGGAAATTGCCCGGCTGGTGGGGCCCCAGGATGTCAAGGGTGATCTGGCCGAAGTGATCAAAGGGGCCGACGTCTTCATCGGCCTGGCGGGACGAGGGTTGCTCACCCCGGAGATGATTGCCGCCATGGCTCCCGATCCCATTGTCTTTGCTCTGGCGCTGCCGGAGCCGGAAATCGGCGAGGTTGAGGCCAAGGCCGCGGGGGCGGCGGTGGCCGCCACCGGCTTGGCCGACAGCGAAAATCAAGTCCGCTCCTCCCTGGTAACGCCGGGCTTTTTCCGGGGTTGCCTGGACGTGGGAGCTAATCGCGTTAACATCGACATGTACCTGGCCGCGGCCAGGGCCCTGGCCGGTATGATCCCCCAGGACCGGCTGTCGGCCACCAACATCATTCCCCGCCAGATGGATTGGCGCATTTCGCCGGTTATTGCCCGGGCCGTGGCCGCCGCAGCCCAGGACACCGGCGTGGCCCATTTCAAACGGGACGAGATTACCCCGGACCTGGTGTACGAGCGCACGGAGCGTTACATTTACGAGGGGGAACTGGCCTGGCTGCCCTCGGAAGGCCAGGACTACGGCAAGCTGTCCATTGATGAGGAAGCCCTGGAATTGCACCGGCGCTACCAGGGGGCGGTGGAAGTCTATGCCAAGGTTCCCATCAAGGACGAGGTCATCTATAACCGGCTCTATGCGCCCAAAGCAGTGGCCGAAGTCTGCCAGCAGATTCTCAAGGACCCCATGGGCGCCTATGACTTCACCCTGAAAAACAACCTGGTGGCCATCGTCACTGACGGCAGCGCTGTCCTGGGCCTGGGCAACATCGGCCCCCGCGCCGCGTTGCCGGTGATGGAAGGCAAGGCCATTCTCTTTAAGACCTTCGGCGGCGTGGAGGCCTTTCCCATCTGCATCAGCACTCAGGAAGCGGACGAAGTGGTGCGCCTGGTGGAGAACATCTCGCCCCTTTTCGGCGGGGTCAACCTGGAGGACATCTCTTCCCCCCGTTGTTTCGACATCGAAAAACGCCTCACCGAGTGTCTGGACATCCCCGTTTTTCACGACGATCAGCACGGCACCGCGGTGGTGACCCTGGCCGCCTTGACCAACGCCCTAAGGTTCGTGGGCCAGGACCTGGGCGAGGTCAAGATCGTCTTCAACGGCGCCGGCGCCTCGGCCATTGCCAGCGCCAAACTGCTCATGCAGGCCGGCGCCAAAAATCTGTTGATCTGCGACACCACCGGGGTGATCTATCCCGGACGTCCCAAGGGTATGAATCCCTTTAAAGAAGAGATGGCCGCCATCACCAACCCTGACCGGGAAAAGGGGACACTTGCCGACGCCCTGAAGGGCGCGGAGGTATTCATCGGTCTATCCGGCCCCGGCGTCCTTAACCAGGAGATGATCCGTTCCATGGCCCCGGCCCCCATCATCTTCGCCATGGCCAATCCGGACCCGGAAATTCATCCCGACGAAGCCCGGCAGGCCGGCGCAGCGGTAGTGGCCACCGGGCGCTCCGACTTCCCCAATCAGGTCAACAACTGCCTGGCCTTCCCCGGCATTTTCCGGGGAGCTCTGGATATCAGGGCCCGGGCCATCAACGAGGCCATGAACCTGGCAGCCGCCCGGGCCATCGCCGATTTGGTGGGAAAGGAACTGGAGTCTGACTACATCCTGCCTGGCGCTCTGGACTTCCGGGTGCCCCCGGCGGTGGCTGCGGCCACGGCCCAGGCCGCCATGGAAACGGGGGTGGCCCGCATCCAGCTGGACCCCGAACGGGTGGCCCGCCATACCCGGGAATTCATCTACGACGAACGGCTGCCATTGCTTTAGGGAGACGGAAAATTCTGGGGCGAAGACCAGGGACGCGGCTCCCGGCCCTCCCCTCAATTTTTCAGCGGCTCTCACCGGGTGAGCCAATGGCGGTTGCGCACGGTCACCAGGGCGTAAGGGTAGATCCATTGGAGGGAGAAAAAGGCGAAATAGCTGTAAAGCAAACCGTAAACGAATTCCAGGTCGCGCTCCAGAACCAGGTAATAAATCTGGTTGATAAGGGAGGCCAGGCCCATAACCGCCAGGAATTTGAGGAGGATGAGAGGGTACGTGACCGCTGCGGCCAGGAACAGTCCCAGGAAAAAGAAGGTGAAGGGGTATTCCAGCTGCGACAGCACAAAATCCACAATGGGCAGGACGCGGTTTTGGGGGCGGTAGCGGGTGAAAAGGTAGGTGAGCATGACCCAGGATTCCCGGACGTTGCCGCGCTCCCAGCGCAGGTACATTTTGCAGATGCCCCAGTAGTCCTCCGGCACCATGGTGTAAACCAGGGCGGTGCGCTGGTAGCAGGTGCCATGGCCGCCTTTGAGGATGAAATTGGTGAGGGCCCGGTCCTCGCTGTGATGGCAGGGGGCGCCCAGAAAGGTTTGGCGGCGCCAGGCCTTCAAATGGGGGAAAAGGGCCTGACGCCGGTAGGCCGACAGCGACCCCGGGGTGCAGATGACCGTGCGATAATAGGACTGAGAGGCCCGCAGGTAGTCCAGATTGACGAAGCGCACCCCCTGCATCTTGCCCATGAGGCTGGCGTGGCGGTTTAAAACCTTGACGTTACCGGCCACCGCGCCCATCTCCGGATCATGCAGGAGCGGGGCCGCCACATGCTGCAAGGCATTTTTCTCGATAACACTGTCCGAGTCCACGGTGACCAGGATATCTGCCCTGGCCTGGATGAAGCCGGCATGCAGGGCTTCTTTTTTGCCGCGGTTCTGGGGAAAGCGCACGGCGCGGATGAGATCAGGGAAGCGCTTCTGAGCTTGTCTGATGTATTCCCAGGTATCATCGGTGGAGCCGTCGTCCACGCAAATAATTTCCAGACGGTCCCGGGGGTAGTCTGCGGCAGCCACGGAATAGAGGGCGTGCTCCACCATGGCCCCCTCGTTATAAGCAGGGATGATGACCGAAAGGCTGGGAAGTTCCCCTTCCCAGGGAGGATGTGGCCGATAGAGAGCCCACAGTACCGTGCGGGCCACCTGAAAGAGCAGCATGATCAGGGTGTAGACGGCTCCCAGGGCCGTCAGCCAGGTGGCGTAGGTCTGGCGCTGGAGGAGATTGACGTAAAAATCAAGGGAGCCGTACCGCCAGGCGGTGGCCAGCAGGGCGATAAATACGGCGGGAATGCCAATTTTCCACAGCCGGTCCCGGGAGGCCCATTTGATAAGGCTTTGGGCATAGTCCTGGGCAGGGGTTTGAAGCCCATTAAATTGGGGGAGCACTTCCCCAGCGCTCTTTTCTATCGGGAAAGGGGGCTGGGAAGCTGGGTTGCCGTTCAGCCAGGATTGAGATAACCGACGCGGGGTTGCCATACGGGTACCATAGAATGACAAAGCCTGACCTGTCAACGGCAGGTCGGGACCAACTTCCGCCAATATTTTCCTGACGAGCCTCTTTCCAGTAATCTTCTGAGCCAAAGCAGTTCGGAATCAACAGCCATATATTTTAGAGAAAAAAATTATATAATAGTTATCAGAGAATCGGGTGCATTGGATTTTTCTTTTAGGATAGAGCGCGCGGCAAAACCAAAAAGGTAAGCGTTTAAAGGAGGAGAAGGCCGGTGAAGCTGTCCACGAAAAGCCGGTACGGCACCCGCCTGCTGTTGGACATGGCCCAGAACTATAACCGGGGGCCGGTGCAACTGGGGGACATCGCCAAACGTCAGGATATTTCCGTGAAATATCTGGAGCAGATTATCATTCCTTTGAAAAAGGCCGGTTATGTGAACAGTATCCGGGGCCCCAAGGGGGGGCATTATCTGGCCAAGCCGCCGGCCGAGATCAGCGTCGGCGAGGTGGTCGCCCTGTTGGAGGAAGGCGTCAACCTGGTTGAATGCAGCAGAACCGAGGAAGTGTGCGATCGGGCTGAGACTTGCCCCACACGCCTCATCTGGAAAGAAGCGGCCCAAGCCATGTTCGAAAAATTATTTAAAATAACCCTGGCGGACCTCCTGGAAAAGGCAAAACAGTAAATCTGCCGGTTCATCCCTCCCCAAGTCAATGTTTAGAATGTCTTTTTCTGGGGGATCACGACGGTGACCACGGTTCCCTCCGAGGTGCTCTGTACCCGAAATTGAGCCTGATACGGCGCCAGCAAACGGCGGGTCATAAAAAGTCCCAGGCCGGCCCGGGGTTTGCCGGCGGCGCTTTTCGAAGTAACAAAGGGCTCAAAGAGCCGGGGCAGGATCTCCCGGGGCACGCCCGGGCCCGTATCGCCGACCAGGATCAGACGCCGGCCTTCCTCCCACCGTGTTTCAATCCTTAAAGCCCGTGTCTCGACCATTGTCATGGCTTCCAGGGCATTCTCCACCAAGTTTCTCAAGCTTTGGGCCACGTCGATATATATGCCAGACAGGGGGGGGAGATCTTCACAAAAGGAAAAGATCTTCTCCACCTGATGCTTGTAAAAAAGATCCGTTTGGAAAAGGTCCAATTCCGTCTGAATAAGACGATTGAGATCCAGACAGACCAGTTCTTCCTGGTCTTCATGCAGGCCCTGGGTAAGGAGATTCTGCACTTGGGTCTGTAAGTGTTCGGCCTCGCTCTGCAATTTCCTCAGTTTCTGGGCGCGGTATGATTGGAGAGCCTGAAGTTTCCTGCCTTTTTCCCCCTCAACGCAGCTTAAGAGAGCCTGTTCCTCCTCCCCCTTCTGGGCCAGCAACTCCGAGTGAAAGGAGATCACCTGGAGCGGGGTGTTCAGGTTGTGTAAAATGCCGGTGACCCGCCGGCCTGCCCAGGAATGGCGATAATAGCGGACCAGTTCCGACAGGCACAATTCCATCTCCGGAGCCAGCACCGGCTGCCGGTCACTCCGGAAATCCTTGAGAGCAGTGGACTCGGGCATCTCCCTCTTTTCAGCCCAGCTTAACCCCGGCAGACCCACCTGCCTGGTTGACAGAGATTTTCCTGGATCAGACACAGATTCTCCCTTCTTGGATTGTCCGGGAGGGCAAACATACCCTTCTTGCATCGATCTTGATTTACGGATGCGGGGCACAGCCGCAATGCTTGCTATGCCAAATGTTTTGCAGTTTTTATGCCATAAGATTTTAGGAAAGCTTGGGTTTTGACCGATACAAGCTTGGGTTTTAAAGCCCTGGGGATAGGAAGCTTGGGTGCAAGAACCGGCAAGCTTGGAATTACGACCAGGGGCAGGAGGGGAGAAAGGCCAGGCCAAGACGCCGGTGGAGGCTCAGTTTCACCAGGACAAGGGGGAAGATGAATTTTGACTGGCACGAATCCTGCTGTTGCTAATATAAGAAGGCGTGGGAGCAGGATGCAAGGCCTCATGGGAGACAGAAGTAATCATGCGGATAAATTGTGGGGCCAGGTGCGGGTCAAATTGCTTGCCGGCGTGCAGTTGTATCTCCGCCAAGGCTTTCCTGACAGGAAAGGCCAAGCGATACGGCCGGTGGGAGGTGAGGGCGTCAAAGACGTCGGCCAGTGCAGATATCCGGCTTAAAAAGGGAATCTCCTCCTCTCCCAGGCCATGAGGATAGCCGCTGCCGTCCCAGCGTTCATGGTGAAAGAGGATAATGTTCTTTTCCTCCGGGTTGAGTTCCAGGTGCTTCACCAGCTTTTCGCCGATCAAAGGATGGGTCTCAATGATGAGGCGCTCTTCGGCAGTGAGACGGGAAGGCTTGAACAGGATGGCGTCGCTGATGCCTATCTTGCCGATATCGTGGAGAAGATTGGCGGTGGCCAGGATTTTCCGGTCTTTTTCCGACATCCCCAAGTAACGGGCGAATCGGCAGGCCAACTGGGTGACCCGGTGACAATGGTGTCCGGTGGCCGGATCCCGCGCTGCTAACGTTCGCATTAAAGCTTGAAAGGAATCTTGTAAGACAGGGGTGGATGCGGGAGGATCAAAAAAGCTGTCGGACGGATGGGACCCTGCAGATAAGGGAAAGGGCAAGCCTGGCTGGGCCTTGGATCGGGCAGAGGATAACGCATGGGGATGGCCGGTAATCACGGTTAAATCTCCCAGTCGCTCAGATGAGAAGTCGTTGCTTCAGAACCTGGTATTCATTTTCGGTCAGCAGACTTTCCCGGTAGAGATGGTGCAATCGCTCCAGATCCGACTGATGGGGCCGCACGGGCTCAACCCAGCCCCCGGGACCCAAAGGTAGGGGGAGGACTAGTCCGGCAGGGGAGGCGTCGGTCTCCGGCGCTTCAGGATCAGGAAGGGACCGGGTTTTGAGGATTGCCAATTGGGCCCGCAATTCCTGCAGGCTTTGCACCAAACGCTGGTTTTCCCGGTGCAGGTGCAGTAAACGGGCGGCATTGGCCACGGCGATTTCTATTTCCTGTAATTTGAAAGGCTTGCGCAGGTATTCATAGGCGCCTTGGTGAATGGCTTCGATGGCCGTATCAATGGAGGCATAGCCGGTCATGATGACCACCAGAGGCGGGGGCTGGCACTGCCGGGAGGCCCGCAGGACTTCCAGACCGTCGGCGCCGGGCATGACCAGATCGGTGATCACCAGTGAGTAGTTTCGCTGCCGCAGCCAGTCCAGGGCCTGGCAGCCATCCCGGGCCAGGTCGGCCTGATGGCCCTTCTCCTGCAGGAAACTGACCAGGGCTTCGCCCAGAGTGGCGTCATCCTCGGCTACCAGGATGTTGAGGGCATGCGAGAACCAGGCGCAGGGTGAGAACTCCAGACCCGCAGATGACGCCGGTCCGTGAGGGTTTCCGTCCTCCGGGGATAAAGAGGAGGGCCGGCTCTTGTCCATGCCGCGTAAGACGCCGTCCAATTCCATACTGGCCTGCACCTCCTTTGGGGAGACTCAAGGCTGGATAAGCGGGTGGGGAGGCCGCCCTGTCCGTCCTGGTCGCAAAAGGGCGGGAAGCACCCTCCTGTCATTCATACTTATCGGCTCATCGGCGGAAATTTTGAAAAACCCTCATTAAGTTATTCCCGGGGGATGCCGATAAGGCAATTTCCAGGGGTATCTCAGGAGATAAGGGTAGGAGAGGTGCGAAGGAGGAGACCGGGGGCATAAAGGCCGGCTTTTGCGGCGTCGGTGGCCGTTATGTGAATAATCAATCTATTCCAAATGGATGAGATAGAGGAGGGATCAGGATGACAGGAAAAATCGCCTCAATGAGTGCTGCCGGAAATTTTCAGCTGGGCTCCAGGGGACTTAAGGGGGTGACACGGGCAGGTGAATGGTGACGGAGGCGCCCTGGCCCGGCCGGCCGGTGAGAGAAATGGCGCCGCCATGCAATTCGATCAGCTGCCGGCAGATCACCAGCCCCAGACCGGTGCCCTTCTCTTTGGTGGAAAAAAAGGGGGTAAACAAAGAGGGGAGATGTTCCGGGGCGATCCCCTGCCCCGTGTCGGCCACCTTGAGAATTACATATTGGGATTCGGGTTGAACCTGGACGGTGAGGCCGCCGCCCTGAGGCATGGCCTCCAGGGAATTCTTAAAGAGATTCAGCAGCACCTGCCGGATCTGGCCGGGGTCCAGAGGAATCCGGGGCAGGTCCTGGGGGACCTCCACCCGGAAGGTGACCCCCTGCTCCTGCATGGCAGCGGACAGCCCCTCCCCCACTTCTTTCACCAGGCTCACGAGGTCGCTGGCAGTTTTGGAGGCGGCGCCCACTCGGGTAAAAGTCCCTAGGCTGACGAGATACTCCTCCAGGCGCTGCACCTCCTGGCTGATGAGGGTCAACTTTTGCCGGACGGCGGGAGGAAGTTCCGATTGACGCAGGATTTGACGGGCAAAGCCGCCGATTACCAGGAGGGGATTTTTAATTTCATGGGTAATATGGGCCACCATTTTGCCCAGGGTGGCCAGTCGCTCATTCTGCAAGAGTTCCGCCTCCCAGCGTTTACGCTCCCGCAGATCCCGGAAATAACCGACGATGCCCAGGTCCCGGCCGTCTTCCTTGAGCAGGCGGGCGGACAGCCAGATGGGTACGAGGCTGCCATCCTTGTGCCGGACCACCGTTTCCTGGTTTTCCAGGAGGCCCGCTTCTCCATGATCCGGATGAAGGAGCCTGATTTTGATATCCCGGGCGCCGCCCGGAGGATAAAGCTCTGCCACGTTGATTTTGTTGATGACTTCTCCGGCCTGATATCCCAGAATCCGGGAGGCCCCTTCATTGAAAATGAGAATGTTGCCTTCCATATCGTTTAAAATGATGCCGTCCATGGAGGTCTGGACGAGTGTGCGCTCCAGTTCATGGAGTTGGCGGATTTGCGACTCCATCCGGAGTTTTTCGGTGACATCGCGAAAGACGCACAGGGTGAAGGGCAGGGCCTCACCATCCCGGATCTGATAGGAACTGGTCTCGTAGAAGAACTGCTGTGAGCCGGCGGTGCGGCTGAAGAGGAGGCCGGATTGCGGGACCGGGCCGGCAGGGACTTGAGCACAGCGCCTCTGTGCGGCAAAAGGACAGACCAAATCAGTGCAGGATCGGCCGCGCACCTCTGCCCAGGCCAGGCCGAAATGCTGAAGGAAGGGGCGATTAGCGTAGACAATGGTAGAATTTTGGTCCAGCACCAGGACGAAGCTATCCGCCAAACTGTCCAGAATCCGGATGAGCAGTCCTTCTTCCATCTGGCGCATGCTGGAGCCTTTGGGGAGTCCCGCAGCAGGATGTGCGTGGGAGAATATCCCGGCCGCGGCCAGGCCAAGTTGATCATGCCGGGAAAATGGAGCCGTACGCCAAGGCTTGCGCCTGGAATCCCTTGTTCTTTGAAATCAATGTCCGATTAGAAAAAATCCGTGAGATAGGGGTTGTTGAGTTTCTCCTGGCCCAGGGTGGAGGTGGCCGCGTCCCCGTAATCGTGCCCGGGCCAAATGCGGGTGTCATCGGGCAGGGGCATAATATGCTTCTCAAGGGAACTGATAAGCTGGTCCAAGGATCCGCCGGGTAGGTCGGTGCGGCCGGCGGCTTCCACAAAGAGGGTGTCTCCGGTGAAGAGGTGCCCGGGGAGGTAAAGGCACATGGAGCCGGGGGTGTGCCCGGGCGTGTGCAGCACCTGGGCCTGATAACGCCCCAGGGGAAGAAGGTGCCCGTCCGAGACCGGCAGGTCGACCCGGCTCAGGGGTGGAAAGCCTTCGGCCCGGGCCTGGTCCTGCATTTCCGGACGGCGGAAGAATTCCCAGTCCAGGTGGTGCATGACAACGGGGGCGCCGGTCTGGGCGGCCCACAGGTCGTTGCCGGCGGTGTGGTCTGCATGGCCGTGGGTGTTGACGATCCAGACCAGCCGCCACCCCTCCTGGGCGAGGCGGCGGGCCAAGTCCGGGGCCGGTCCCCCGGGGTCAATGAGCAGGGCTTCCCCGGAGGCGCGGCAAACCACCAGGTAAACGATAACGTCAAAGGGACCGACTGTTTCCGGGATCACCAAAAGCGCCACGGAAGAAGCTTCCGGTTACAGTGGGATAAGAATTAACGGGAGAGAAACTGGAAAATCAGCTGCTGGTTGCGCAGTGCCTGAATTTCCGACTTGATAAAGAGGACATGGGCCTGCTCATATTCGGACTTGGCCTTCTTCTGGAGGTCGATGGCCAGTTCTTTCTGTCCTTTGGCTTCGGCCTGGTCGCTCTTCTTTTCCTTTTCCTTGGCGGATTGCTCCAAACGCTCCGCCTGCTCCAAGGTGTCGGCCGACTGTTTCTTGTTCATTTCCTCCTGGTGAATCTCTCTTTCCGTCAGTTCCCGTTCCTTCTGGGAGGGGCCGCATTCTTTGGTAATAATGGAAAAGAGATTGTTGGCTTCTTTGGTCAGGGCCTTGGCTTCGGCGACATAGCGGCCGGACAGTTTCTTCTCCGCCTGGTTCAACAGGCCGACGGCCCTTTTATACAGGATGGCGTGGTCGGGTCCGCAGGCCGGTTTGGCCGTCTGGGTCTGCTGGGCCGCCGCGGGCAGGGCCAGGGCGAAAATGCAAAAGAGGAGCCAGGGCAGAAAACGGGGATGCAGCATGATGTTCTCCTTGGTCAATGGAGCTGAAAAGCTTCGGTTATGGCCCGCTGTAAGCGGGGCCGGTAGATCAGATCGAAGGCCTCGTCTTTGCCGGGAAAGAGCTGCAGGGCCTGGGTGCGGAGGTTGGCGGCGACGCGCTCGGCCTGGGCACGGGTGAATCTGCCGGAGCGGATCTCCCACAGAGCTACATCCACCAGAAATTGCAGGTACCGGAGCCGGCGGTTTTCTTCCTGAACGGCCCGACGTTGGGGGTCCTGTACGTCACTGCCCATGGGTGCCAGGCTTTGCCAGCAAAAGCCAAAATATTTTATCGGCCGCCCCAAGAGGCGGCGCGAGGGAGGGACTTAAGCCGCCCGGCTGTCGTCTCCACAAGCTATTCTAACTTGACCTTTTTTCCCTGTAAAGGGGAAAGGGGCTGGGCGGAGGTGCGCAATGACCCGGAGGTGGTGGTGAAGAGATCCATCTTCCGGGGCTCCCGGGTAATGTCCCGGGCGATGCCCTCCTTGGCCTTGAGGACCTGGACGGCTTTCTCCCAATCGATGCGGTCCTGGAGTTGATGGCTTTTGACCATGTTGTCCAGCCAGCCCTGGGGGTCCAGCTTTTTGTTGTAGATGTTGGGATGGGCTTCCAGATAGATGCGCCCGCCGGGAGTCACCGCCATTTTCAGGGGCTGGTAGATAATCTTGACAGGGGTGCCCACCTCCACCTGGGGGAAGAGTTCGGCAATTTCCCCCGGGAGCATGCGGATGCAGCCGTGGGAGACATAGTGCCCCACGCTCCAGGGGCGGTTGGTGGCGTGGATGCCCACCCCGGGGGCTGAGGTGCCCATCCAGTAGTCCCCCAACGGATTTTTGGGGCCGGGGGGCACGGAGGTGATCACCTCGCGTCCGGCTGACTCCATCTCAGCCTGAATGGAGGCCGGGACGGTCCAGGTAGGATTCTTGGTCTTGTTGCGGATGTACCAATCCCCGGTGGGAGTCTGCCAGGTGGGCTTGCCCACCGCCAGGGAGTAGCGCCGCTGGTAGGCGCCGTGCAGGAAATGATAGAGCTTCAACTCCGGGAGATTAATGACGATACCGTGGCCCAATTCGCTGGTGACGATATGGGTGGAATCCACCTTCACCACCATGCCGGGCTTAACCAGGTAGGGTTTGCCGATGTTATTTTCCCGGGCCAGAACCTGCCAAGACACCCCCTTTTCCTGGGCCAGGCGGGAGATATGGACGGCCTTCTCCACCTGGAGTTGCTCTTCGCCTCCGAAAACCAGGGTGTAAAGGGGAGGAGCTTCGCCCGTGGCCTGGGCTACGCTGCTGCACAAAATAATGAGGAGAATCAGATAAGTAACGGGCCTCATTTTAATAATCCACCTCAGCCAGATATGGGTAATGATCGGAAGGATAACGTCCATTCTTGAAGTATGTAATAATTTCAGCGCCTTTTGCTCGAAAGGGCGGAGTCACCAAAATCCAGTCTATGCGGCTGCCACGGGGGTGCCCCGCAAAATCATGCTGGGTAGGGGCCTCCTCTCCAGGGGGGTGAACGGCCCGCCAGGTATCGGTGAAAGGCCCCTCAGTGCCGGCAAATCGGAGGTACACCGGGGACCCGGGTGGTTCGTTGAAATCCCCGGCCAGGACCAGCGGTTCCGGCCGGCCGCTGAAATAAGCATTGATGAGGGCGGCCCCTTCGCCGCGGGCCTGGGCCGAAATGTGATCCAGGTGAGTGTTAATGAAAAAAAACCACAGGTCCCGCTTCCGCTGCCGGAAGCGGCCATAGGTGACGATGCGGGGAAAGGCGCTGTCCCAGCTTTTACTGCGATGCACCGAGGGGGTCCGGGAGAGATGGAAATCACCGCTGTCCCTCACCAGGACCGCCTCATGCCGGTAAAAGATGGTGGGGTATTGAAAGGTGAGGTCCACGCTCCGGTGCATGGTCAGGGGCCGGTAACCGGATAGGTGCCCGGCCAGATAGTCCAGTTGGGGAACCAGTCCTTCCTGGGTGGCCAGCAGATCGGGGGCATAGCGGAGAATCGTGTCGATCACCAGGTCCTTGCGGTAGTCCCACTGATTGACGCCGTCACCGGGATTGTCGAACCGCAGATTAAAAGTCATCAGCCGCATCGCAGGCCTCAGGCAAACCGCAGGGGCAGTGGCTGGGGAAAGAAAAGCTCCTGGCAGGTGCGCAGGAACTGGGCGTCGGTCATGGAAGCGAGATAATCCCGGACGATCTGGGCGGGACGGTGATTCTCCCGGTAGCCGCCGTCCATGGAGCTGAGATAGTCCGTCCAGAGGGGGGAACCTGCGTGACCCGCCTCCAGGTCTTCCAGAAAACGGCTGAACAGCCGCTGCCAGAGTTCCTCGATCTTGTCAGTCTCGGCCTTGATGCGAGAGTTGTTATAGATCCTCTCGTAATTGAAGTCCCGCAGGGTTTTCAGAGCCTGGCCCACTTCGGGGCTGTAGCCCACGTAATTCTTCTGGAAACTGTGGGTGATGAGGTCGGTGACCAGGGCATAGACGATGGCGCCGTTGGTGCGTCCCAATCGCTGGGCCACCGCCGCGGGGAGGTCCTCCCGGCTGACCAGGTTGAGGGTGATGGCGTCCTCCAGGTCCCGGCCCACGTAGCTGATGGTGTCGGCCAGGCGCACCACGCAGCCCTCCAGGGTCATGGGCTTCAAGGGCAGGTGGGGGTCCGCCATCTTCCGGCGCATTTCCTCTTCCATCTGGTCGTAGGTCTTTTCCCGGTCCGGGGAGAGGCGCTCCAGGTGTGTTTCCCCGTCATGGCAGAGGATGCCGTCCAGAACCTGCAAGGTGAGATTGAGCCCCCGGCCCTGCTTCTCCACCTTTTCCAAAAACTGCACTCCCTGGACGCTGTGCAGGAAAGGGCCGATATCATGCTCTTGGCACAGGCGGGAGAGGATGCGCTCACCGTCGTGGCCGAAGGGCGGGTGGCCGATGTCATGCCCCAGGGCGATGGCCTCCAGCAGATCTTCATTCAGGCCCAGGTAGCGGCCGATGGTGCGGGCGATCTTGGACAAGAGCTGCACATGCAGCACCCGGTGGCTGATGTGCTCGTGTTCAATGAGATAAAAAACCTGAGTCTTGTCAATGTACCGGGTGTAGGCCCGGGAATGGAGAATGCGGTCCGCATCCACCGCGAAATCCTGGCGGTGCCCCTTGGCGATGCGCTCCTCGAAGCGGCGGCGTATGGCGTGGGAGCTGCGGGTGGCGTAGGGGGACAGGACGGACTCCTCCGCCCGGTCCAATTGCTGCCGCAGTGCCGCCAGATCGACCATGCTGGCTCTCCAGGAAGTTCTCTGACGATGGTGTTTGAAGGAAGGAGGGTAGGGGTGGAGGGATTGGGAGATCATCTCCCGGGTCCTCCCCCGGCAAAGCCGTGGCGCAAAGCCTGCGTGACCGGCAAGGTTACCCCCCCTTCCCAGACAGGCCGGCCTGACCGCCATCCCCGCCTGGGTTCCCCCTGAACCGGAGCCTCTATACCAAAAGCCCACTCAGGATACCACAGAACAGGCCTTGCCCTCAAGTCCGCCGCGGCTGATTGTGCATGGTTTTTTTCCCTTTTCTGGGTTAAAATTTCTGGGCGCGAAGATTCCTTTCCCCCGGGCCTAAAGGCCGAGACGCAACACCTCAACACAGAGGAGGGTGGTGGCCATGGTCAAAATCTTGTTGGAAAGGACCATCAAAGGGAAACACGTTTCCGAAATTGTGCGGCTGTTGAGACAAATGCGGGTCCTGGCCATGCAGCAGCCGGGGTACATTTCGGGAGAAACCCTGCACGCCGTGGATGATCCCAACCACTACCTGGTGATCAGCACCTGGGAGACCCTGGATCACTGGCAGGCCTGGTTTAACCACCCGGAGCGCCAGCGGCTGCAGAAGGAACTGGACGGCTACCTGGAATCGCCGACGCACTACAAAGTCTTTACGTACTGATAGGGGGGGCGCCGGCCGGGCCAGGGAAAATTCCCGCCAGGGCCACGGCCGGCCTCCTCCTCAATAAGCGATTTATCAATTTCCCTATTTCCTGAAACCCCGCCTGGCAGATTTTCCTGAGAAAGTCATGCGTTACCGCAACCGGTCCTTCCCTGAATTGGACTGAAATTTTCCTTGGCCGCCTGTGTAGGACACCCGCCCCCGGGTGTCCAGAGCTTGATCCGGGAGCCCCCGACGGGAGAGTTTCTTTGGCTTTGCGGCCATTCAATGGTAATATGTAATATTCTAACAAGTTGGCTATTTATACGACCCATGGGCAACGCGGCGCATTTGCAGGGGTTTCTCACCTATCTTAGGGCGGAGCGGCAACTGTCGCCCCATACCCTGAGAAACTACCGCCTGGACGTGGAGCAGTTCCTGGAGTTCTGGCAGCGGGCCGAACCGGCCCAGTCCCTGGCCCAGGCCACGTACCGCCACGTGAGGGCTTTTCTGGCCGAAACCGCCCGGGGCCGGCGCAAGTCCACCCTGTCCCGGAAGCTGTCGTCTCTGCGCACCTTTTTCAAGTACCTGCGCCGTCAGGGCGTGGTGGAGGCCAATCCCGCCAGCCTGGCTCCCACCCCCAAGCTGGAAAAGACCCTGCCCCACTTTCTGTCTGTGGACGAGGTCTTCCACCTGCTCAGCCAGGCGGGGGGCGACGCGGCTTTCCAGGCGCACCGGGACCGGGCCATTTTAGAGATGTTCTACGCCGGAGGCCTGCGTCTGTCCGAGTTGGCGGGGCTGAATCTCAGCGATCTCAATCTCCAGGACGGCGTGCTCCGGGTCTTCGGCAAAGGGGCCAAGGAACGCCTGGCCTTCCTGGGGCAGCCCGCCCAGGCGGCCCTGGCCGGTTATCTGCCCCAGCGGCGCCTGCACCTGGAAAAAACCGGCAGCGACGCGACCGCCATCTTCCTGAATAAGGACGGCCGGCGCCTGTCCACCCGGGGGGTGGCCCGGGTGGTGGAAAAATGGGCCAAAGTGGCGGGCCTGTCCGGGGGACTGAACCCCCACGCCCTGCGCCACAGCTTCGCCACGCACCTCCTGGAAGGAAAGGCCGACCTGCGCACCGTGCAGGAACTGCTGGGACATGCAAGCATTTCCAGTACCCAGCGCTACCTGCACCTGAACGCGGATTACCTCATGGAGGAATACGACAAGGCCCATCCGCGGAGCAAGGCGGAAGCGGAATAGGATAACATTTAGGATAACAGGAAGAAGATAGTGGGGGGAGGGCCGGGGGAGCCAGC
>CAZFWX010000038.1:0-25333 GCA_964522695.1 uncultured Desulfobacterales bacterium | reverse complement strand
CCCCCCCCCCCCCCCCCCCCCCCCCCCCCCCCCCCCCCCCCCCCCCCCCCACATCCCCAGGAAGAGCCTGCCATGGACTTTGAAGCGGTTATTGGTCTTGAAGTTCACGCCCAGTTGTTGACGCAGAGCAAGATATTTTGCGGCTGTTCCACGGTTTTCGGGGGGGCGCCCAACACCCAGGTCTGCCCGGTCTGCCTGGGCATGCCGGGGTCTCTGCCGGTGCTGAACCGCCAGGCCGTGGCCTTCGCATTGAAGATGGCCCTGGCCACCGGCTGCCGCATCAATGCGGAATCGGTGTTCGCCCGGAAGAATTATTTCTATCCCGATCTGCCCAAGGGCTATCAGATTTCCATGTACGAGTATCCTCTGGCCGAGCACGGCTCCGTGGAGATCGCCGTGGAGGGAGCGGCCCGACGCATCGGCATCACCCGCATCCACCTGGAGGAAGATGCGGGCAAGCTGATCCACAGCGAGGCCCGGCCCGTCAGTTTCGTGGACCTGAACCGCACCGGCGTGCCCCTCATCGAAATCGTCAGCGAGCCTGACATGCGGGCCCCGGAAGAGGCGGCGGAATATCTCAAGACCATCCGCAATATTCTCCTGTACCTGGAGATTTGCGACGGCAACATGGAGGAGGGGTCGTTGCGCTGCGACGCCAACATATCCCTGCGGCCCCGGGGGACCACGGGACTGGGCACCAAGACCGAACTGAAGAACATGAACTCCTTCCGTTTCGTGCGCCAGGCCCTGGACTATGAGATCCGGCGGCAGCGGGCGCTTTTGGACCGGGGCCAGGAGATCGTCCAGGAGACCCGCCTCTGGGACGCGCATAAAGGCCAGACCTTTTCCATGCGAGGGAAAGAAGAAGCCCACGACTACCGCTACTTCCCCGACCCGGACCTTTTACCGCTCATGGTTTCCAGCAGTTGGCTGGAAACCTTGCAGGCCTCTCTGCCCGAACTGCCCGCGGCCCGGGCCGCCCGCTTTGAAGCGGAGCATGGCCTGCCCCCCTACGATGCCCAGGTTTTGACCGGGGAAAAGGCCCTGGCCGACTACTTCGAGGCCACTTTGCGCGAATTTCCCCAGCCCAAGGTGGTGAGCAACTGGATCATGGGCGAGGTCATGCGGGAATTGAAGAAGGAAGAGGCCGGTGTGGCATCGCTAAGGATAGCGCCCCGGGATCTGGGCCGGCTTCTGGCCCTGGTGGACCAGGGGGCCATCAGCGGCAAGATCGCCAAGGCCGTTTTCGAAGAGATGGCGGCCACCGGCAAAGACCCCGAGGCCATTATTACAGCAAAAGGCCTGGCCCAAATCAGCGACACCGGGGCCCTGGAAGCCCAGGCCCGGGAAATTCTGGCGGCCCACCCCAAGGAGGTGGCCGATTATCAGGCCGGCAAGACCAAGGTCATGGGCTTTTTTGTTGGCCAACTGATGAAAAAGACCAGGGGCCAGGCCAATCCGCAACTGGCCAACGAGATTTTCCAGCGGTTATTAAGATAAGGGTGCGTGGGGGGAGGGCCAGGGGGATGCCCCCTGCCCTTCCCCCACACCTCCCACCCAACCCGCTTATTGGGGCCGGCAAGACAGGGCCTTCAGCCCTGACTTGCCGGCCCTTGCCAAAATATGGTAAGGGGTTGGGGGAGGGAGTTTGAGGGAGGGGCAGGGGCCTATGGCCCCCTCCCTCAAAAATCTTAACATGGAGCCTGCTGATGCAGCCGTATTGCAGCATTTGCTGGGAGGGTGACCGGGTCCGCCTGTTGGATCAGCGCCGTCTCCCCCAGGAAGAGTTTTACTGGGAAATCACCGACTATCGCGACATCATCACCGCCATCCGCACTCTGGCCATTCGGGGCGCGCCGGCCATCGGCGTGGCCGCGGCCATGGGTGCGGCCTTGGGGGCTTTGTCCCTGGTCACCGCTGACCCGCAGGAATTCCAGGCCAATTTTCTCACTATCTGCCGGGAGATTGCCGGCGCCCGGCCCACCGCCGTGAACCTCTTCTGGGCCATCGCCCGCATGGAGGAAGTAGCCAAAGCCCACGCCGGTGAGCCGGTGGCCGCGCAGAAACAGCACCTGGTGGCTGCGGCGAAAAGAATCCTCAGGGAAGACGAAGAGGTGAACCACCGGCTGGCCTGGGCGGGGCATGAGGTCATTCATGCGGGCGATAGAGTCCTCACCCATTGCAACACCGGAGCTTTGGCCACGGGCGGCGGCTGGGGCACGGCTCTGGGGGTGATGCGTGCCGCCTGGGAGGCGGGCACCCGTTTTTCCGTCTGGGTGGATGAAACCCGCCCCCTGCTCCAGGGCGCCCGGCTCACCACCTGGGAGTTGGGCAAGTGCGGCATCCCCTACACCCTCATTCCCGACGGGGCCGCGGCCGCGCTCATGGCGCAAGGCAAAGTGAATCTCATCATCGTCGGCGCGGACCGCATCGCCGGCAACGGCGACACCGCCAATAAAATCGGCACCTACAGCCTGGCCGTGCTGGCCCGCTACCACGACGTCCCCTTCTATGTGGCTGCGCCCCTGTCCACTTTTGATTTTAGCCTGGCCTCCGGCACCCAGATTCCTGTGGAGGAGCGGGCCCCCGAAGAAGTAACCGCCTTCCGGGGGCAAATCACCGCGCCGGAGGGCGCGGAAGCCCTCAACCTGGCCTTCGACGTCACCCCCCATGATCTCATTTCCGGCATTATTACTGAGCGGGGCATTGCCCGGCCGCCGTTTGTCTCCAGCCTCAAACATTTGCGCTTTCAGGAGAGTTCCCATCATGCGTAAGCCGTTGCTCCTGTTCCTTATGCTGATCACATTCCTTGCCGCGGCCGCAGACGCGGCCGGCCCCTACAATATCCGCCTGCCGTCGTCGTCCAGCGGGGTGGACCCCCAGGCCGTCACCGTGGTGGGGGCTCCCCAGCGCTACGTCATCAAGAAAGGCGACCACCTCCTGGACCTGGCCCGGGACTTCGGCCTGGGTTACAACAACCTGGGCGTCCTCTACCGCCAGTGGGATCCCTTTATTCCGCCTAAAGGTGCGGAGATCATTGTCCCCACGCAATGGATCGTGCCGGCCCATCCCCCGGCGGCCATTGTGGTCAACACCGGCGAGATGCGCTTGTATTACTACGTGAAAAATAATTCTCAGGTGTACACCTTCCCCATCGGCATGGGGGTGCTGGATTTCAAGACTCCCTCGGGAAAGTTTAAGGTCGTTGAAAAAAAGACCAATCCCGCCTGGCACATCCCCAAGTCTTTGCAGGCCAAGTACGGCATGTCAGTGATGCCCGCCGGTCCGGACAACCCCCTGGGGGATTACAAGCTCACCCTGTCCTGGGGTGACTACGGCATTCACGGCACCCACATGCCCTGGGGCGTGGGCCGCTTGGTGAGCCACGGCTGCACGCGCATGTACCCCGAGCACATCAAGGCCCTTTTTCCCCTGGTGCCTGTGGGCACTACCGTGGAATACATTTATGAACCGGCCAAAGTGGGCTTTTTAAACGGCCGCATCTTTCTGTCGGTGCACGAGGACGTTTATTTCAAGATCCGCTCCATGATCCTGCACGTTCTCAATCTCATTGAAAGCAAGGGGCTCATGGATCAGGTGGATTTGCGGCTGGTGCTCAAGGCGGTGGAGGAGCAAAACAATATGCCTTTGGACGTGACCCGCAGGTAACAAAAACAGGTGGAGCGACTGGGCGGGCGCCAACGCAGGGGGAGTTTGACCAGCGGATGGCGCCTTATGCTTTTTGCAGCAGGGAAGGGGGCAGGCTTTCCCGTCACTGCGGAGAAGTGTTAATCCTGAATCACCTTGACAGGCCTTTTGTCAGAACCCGGCATGAATTGGGAGAAGTGCAAAGCATCCTGCCGTCAAAGGCGCCCTAAAGATAGAGCAAAAAAGAGGGCATGGTCAACTGGCGCTGACCATACCCTCGGGTAACTGCCGTTGGGGGGGACCCCCCAACGGTAGGTGGGCTAAGTTACTGCTTCTTAACCTTTTTGACCTTAACTTTAGCCTTAACTTTGACCTTCTTGACTTTCTTGCCCTTCGCCGGACCATACTTCTTATGCATGGCACAGCATTTTTCCGCTGCGTCTTCAGCCCGGGCAGCAGCCGCTTCAGCCTTATTAGCAGCAGCAGAAGCCCGAGGAACCGGGACCTTCGCGTCCTGTGCAGCAGCTTCGGCCTTTACAGCAGAAGCGCCCGCCCGGTCAGCAGAAGCTTTGGACTGCTCCATGTACATTTTGCACTGATCATAGTACTTTTGGCAGCAGCCAGCACCGCTGAGCACCAGGGCAAAGACCGCGAGGAGCGCCAAAGCAAAGCCTTTTCTCAAAATCGGCTTCCTCATCGATTACCCCCTTCGGAGAGAATTCGTCTCCCCAGAATTTTGCACCCGGTGCTACTTCCGGATCTTCTTCATCAGGCAAGCTTCAGCCTTAGCAGCTGCAGCCTCAGCCCGGTCAGCGGCCGCCTCAGCCTTGTCAGCCGCAGCCTTTGCATCAGCTGCCGCCATCTCGGCATTCCGAGCCGCGCCATCCGCCTTAGCAGCAGAAGCAGCTGCCTGATCGGCGTACATTTTTGCCTCGTCCACATACTTTTTGCATGTGTCGCAGCAACCCGCTCCCATGGCCAGGACGAACGCCATGAGGATCGCCAGAGCAAAACCCTTCTTTACCAAAAGTTTCCTCATCATCTATCCCCCCTTTTCAAAGAGATGATTTAAAGGGTACAAAAAGCTGCCCTCATTTAATATTAGCGAAGCCAAAATATCAAGAAAAATTATGGCCTCCCTAAAAATTTTTTCATTTAGTCCAATCAGTTGCCTTTTTGTCTTAATATACTAATGATTGTAGCCGGTTATCAATTTGGGGCCGATTTTTCCAGGCGATTCATCTCTCCCCAGTTGGGCCCGGTGCGGATTTCCACCTGCAGAGGAGCCTGGAGATGGACCACCGATTCCATTACCTGGCGCACAATGCGGGCCGTGGAAGCGAGCTCGGCCACGGGCGCTTCAAAGAGGAGTTCATCGTGAATCTGCAAGAGCAGGGCGGCTGACAACCCGGCTTGGGCCAAGGCCGTCTCCACCTCCAGCATGCTCTTCTTTATAATATCTGCCGCCGTTCCTTGCAAGGGTGTATTTATGGCAGCCCGTTCCGCTTCCTGCCGAACCAGACGATTACTGCTGTTCAGGTTGGCCATTTGCCGGCGCCGGCCCATGAGGGTGGTGACCCAGCCCCGTTCCCGGGCCTGGGCCACAGTATTATCCAGATAGGCTTTGACCCGGCGGTGCCGGTCGAAATAGCGGTTGATAAATTCCTGGGCCAGACGGTTGCCCACCCCCAGCTGCTTGGCCAGGCCGAAGGCGCTCATGCCGTAAATGATGCCGAAGTTGATGACCTTGGCTTGGCGCCGCATTTCCGGGGAGACCAGCTCCGGGTGAATATTGAACACTGCGGCTGCGGTCTGCCGGTGGATATCCACTCCTTCAGCGAAGGCCGTGAGCAGCACCGGGTCTTCAGAGAAATGAGCCAGGAGCCGCAGTTCCATCTGGGAATAGTCGGCAGAGAGAAAAACCCGGCCCGGCCCCGCCACGAAAGCCTGGCGGATCTGCCCTCCCATCTCGCCCCGCACGGGAATGTTTTGCAGATTGGGATCACGGCTGGAGAGCCGCCCGGTGGCCGCCGCGGACTGCACGAAGGTGGTGTGCACCCTGCCCGTCTCTTTATTCACCAGTTTCAAAAGCGCGTCCACATAGGTGGCCTTGAGCTTGCCCAGGCTGCGGTAGGCCAGGACATCCGCGGCAATGGGGGCCTGTTCCGCCAGGCTTTGCAGCACCTCACTGTCCGTGGAGTAGGCCGTCTTGCTCTTGGTCTTCTTCTGGGGGGCCAGCCCCAGCTTCTCAAAAAGAATGCGCCCCAACTGCTGGGGGGAGTTGATGAGGAAGGACTCTCCCGCCAGCCGGAAGATTTCCCCTTCCAGGCGCTCCATCTCATTTTCCAATTCCTGGCCGAAACGCTCCAGGAAGGGCTGGTCCACCGCGATGCCCCGGGCCTCCATGCGGGCCAGGGCACCCACCAGGGGGAGCTCCAGATCGCGGTACAAATCCCACAGGCCCTCCCCCTCCAGTTCTTCCTTTAAAAGAGGCCACACCCGCCGGATGGCGTCGGCCCGGCTGCCGGCATACTGGGCCTGCAACCCGGCCGGCAGATCCCCCGCGCCGGCCGGCCGGCCGGCCAGTTCCCGGGGGCTCAGAAGATTGGCCCCCAGGTAATGCAGCGCCACATTTTCCAGGGTCTGTTCATAGCGGGCCGGGTTGAGCAGATAAGAGGCCAGCAGCACGTCCCCGGCCGCGCCCTCAAGCTTTTGGCCGCTCCGGCCGCTGATGAGCATCGCGGCCTTGAGGTCGGCCCCCAATTTTTTCACCCCCGGGTCCGCCAGCCACGGCCCCAGGTGCGGCCATACCTGGTCCCGGGACTCCTCCGTCCAGGGCGCGAAGACCGGGGCTTCCTCCCCCCAGGCCAGCCCCAGGCCGTAAACCGGCGTCAGCACCGGGTGCTGCTCGCCGCTGACGAAAAAAACCGCGGCCTCCCCGGCCTGGCGCACCCGGTCCGCCAAACGCGCCAGGTCCGCCCCGGACTGCACCAGCGCCACCGCCTCAGGGGGGGCTGACTCCACTCCCAATTCTTTGTTGAACTTGCTGAATTCCAATTCCGTAAAGAGGCGCCGCAGGGCCTGCCGGTCCGGCGGCCCGGGCCGTAAATCCTCCGGAGTTGCGGCGATGGGCGCATCTTCCTGGAGCACCACCAGCTCCCGGCTCAGCCGGGCCAGGTCGGCATGTTGCACCAATCGGTCCCGCACTGCTTTTTCTTTCAGGTTGTTTACCTCAGCCAACAGATTTTCCAGTCCATGGTATTGGCTGATGAGCTTCAAAGCCGTCTTTTCGCCGATGCCCGGCACTCCGGGGACGTTATCGCTGGCATCGCCGGCCAAAGCCCGCACCTCCACCAACTCCGCGGGCGCCACCCCGAATTTTTCCCGGATAGCCGCTTCATCGAAGCGCACCTCCTTCATGGGGTCCCACATGGTGACCCCTTCCCCCACCAGGGGCAGGAGATCTTTGTCCCCGGAGATGATCTCCACCTCAAACCCCGCGGCCCGGGCCCGCCGGGTCAGAGTGCAGATGAGGTCGTCGGCCTCATAGCCTTCCACCTCCAGGGACGGCAGGTTAAAGGCGTCGATGACCTGGCGCAGATAGGGCAATTGCGCAGCCAGCTCCGCAGGCATGGGCGGACGGTGGGCCTTGTACTCCGGATAGCGCCGGTGGCGGAAGGTGGGGGCCTTGGAGTCGAAGGTGAGGGCCAGGTACTGGGGCTGCCGCTCCCGGATCACCTTCAGGAGCATGCTGGTCACCCCAAAAATGGCGTTGGTGGGGAACCCCTGGGAGGTGGACAGGCCCCGGATGGCATGGAAGGCCCGGTAGATATAGGAACTGATGTCCAAAAGATAGAGCGTCCGGGCGGCCATGGACGGAGCGCCTCCTCTTCCCTTTCATAGCTCCCCCGTCCCTCCATGTCAAGGAGAACAGCCTTGACGGGGGCCAGGAGGCACACCCCCCTGGCCTCCCCCAACAATTTCTTTCTACCCGCCCCGCGGCTTGGCCCAGATTTCCAGGACGGCCAGTCTGAGAAAGCGTTTGGACGCGGCGCTCTTGATCACCGCCACCGTGTCCCAGCCCCGGGCCGTGCCCGCGGAGGTGATGATTTCCTCTTCTTCGGGGATGAGTCCCGCATCCACCGCTTCCATGGCGATTTCCACACAGACCTTGAGGCCCTGCCCCAAGCGGCGCAGGGTGTTGGCAATGAGCAGGGTGGGCGCGCTGCCCTTGAACTGTTCGGCGATGCTGGTATCCAGGGAATGGGTGAGGATGGTGGCCTTGAGGACTTTGCCTCCCGCCTTCGTGATCACTTCATGGTGCTGGGGCAGGAACTCGTCGATATTGGGCCCCTTGAACCCCACGGAGTGGCCCACCACCACCAGATTGGCGTTTTTCCCGGCCAGCCGCCGGGCGAGTTGCGCTCCCGACTCCCCGGTGGTGGAAGCCGCCACCACGTGCTTGAAGCCGGCATCCACCCCCTTGACCAGCAAATCCAGGCAGGCGCTGGTGTTTTCTGGCCCGGGCTTGTCAAAGTACCATGTCTCCCTGCAGATCATGGGTAACCCCCTGCGAAGAAAAGTTTATGTGGGACACCCGCCCGCGGGTGTCCACCCAGGCTGAAAAGCCTGTGTCACCAAAATTTTCATGTTTTCAGAGAGCAGCCCAGTCCGGCCAGCGTCACCATTCCGAACATTTCCGTACCCGGATGTTCCATAACATAAACATGGAATTGGTCGCTAAAAAGGCCTGGCAACCGTAGTCCATCGCAATTTCCCGGCCTGATGCCTCACTGTGGGCGCAAAGGGGGACCCGGCAAAAGGGCCATTGCTCCTGGCACAATCGCTGCAAAAAAACTGATAAAAAAATGCCGCTCTCGACGCGGGTCCGGATTTTCGGCGTCCCTAAAATTATGCACACGTCTCCTCAGAAAATCTCTTTGGCGCGGCAGCATGATCTCCGCATCGCCGGGATTTACCTCTTCGGCGTACAGGCGGCCCTGCGGGACGACTTCTGCGCGGGCCTGACGCTGGAGTCGGTGAAAAGCGCCTTCCGCCGCCAGGCCCGCCTGTATCACCCCGATGTCCAGGGGTTCCAGTCCCCCGCGGAATCGGCCCGCCGGCAGGAGTGGTTCCTGAAGATCCGGGACGCCTACGACACCCTCCGGGAATTCTGCCAGTCCGCCCGTACCACCCCGGCCCCTGTCCGCCGCCGCATTATCGCCGTGGGCGGGGCCCAAGGCGGAGTGGGCAAAAGCGCCTTTGCCGCCAACCTGGGGGTCTACCTGGCCGGCCAGGGTTTCCGCACCGTTCTGGTTGACCTGGACCCGGGGGGCGCCGACCTGCACCGCCATCTGGGGGAAATCGCGGCGCCGCGCCCCGTCGATGATTTCTTGCGTCACGCCGAGCCCCATCTGGCCGGCCTGGCCCACCCCACCCGCTTTGGCCCCTCCCTGGTGAGCGGGGTCAGCTCCCGGCCGGGTTCGGCCACCCTCAGCGCCGCGGACCGGCGCCGGCTTATCTGGGCCGTCGAGAATTTAGAGGCCGACCGGGTGATCCTTGACCTGGGCGGCGGCGCCTCGCCCCGCCTTCTGGACTTCTTTCTGGCCGCGCCCAGCCGCATTATCCTCACCACTACCGAGCCCGCCGCCTATCTTGAAGCCTACAACCTCATCAAAGCGGGACTTTTCCGGGGGTTGCAGCGTTTGGTCACCGCCCCCCCGCCCGGGGTGCGTTTTGATCAGGCCTGCACGGACCTGATCCGGGCGGCCGCCAGGTGCAACAATGGCGGACAGGCTCTCACCGTTTCCCAACTCCTGGAGCGGCTCGCTCTCCGCCACCCCCGGGCTCTGCCTTGCGTGAAGGATGTCCTTTCAGCTTATCGGCCTGCATTGCTCGTCAACAAGACTGCTGACGAGGCCCAGGCCAGCCGCATTGTCCGGCGAATCCAGGAAGTGGCCGGCAAAATGCTGGCCATCCGGGTGGACTGCCTGGGAACGCTGCCGCACCTGGAAGAAATCAGCCGCGGTACCCGGGAGCATATTCCGGCGGTGGTCCGAAGCCCCCAGGGGCCTTTGAACCGCCGCCTCGCCCGGCTGGTTCAGGGCATCTGCTAGGTCTCAGGAATCTTGTTAATTTCTCATACTCAATAACCAGACTGCCGCGGCGCCCGTCAGACTCCCATTCCCATCCAGATTTTTTTATTCGCCCCTGAATGATTGCCGATATTTGAGTAGACAGTCGAGGGATTTGCCAGAGGCGGCATCTCCCCGGCCATGCTCTTCTGACAGGGGTCAAGGGTCCATGGAACTCACCTGCTTGAGACACGGGGGACTGGCTGAAAAAACCGGGAGCCGGAACCGATGGCTCCTGCCAGCCGCGACGTTGGCCGCCGGGGTCATGATGGTCATGATCCTGGGCGTTTATTTGCAGCCTCTTCCCCCTGCCCGGGAGGTCTCTCCGGCCCCGGTTCTGGCCGGGGGCAGCCAGGCGCAGACCTGCCTGGATCCTCTTCCCAAGACCGGCATCTGTCCTCCGGCCCAGGGGACGGCTCCTCCGGCCATGGAGAGACGCGCCCGGCTGGCGGCCCGCCGCTGCGCCCTGGGCCGATGGCTCCACGGCCCCCTGCGCCGTTTGGCCGGGGAGGGGAGCATCCAGTTGCGGGGCCGGTCCGCCGCCCTGGAAAAGCAGCACCTGGACCTGCACCGCGCCGCTCTGGTCGTTGAAGCTTATCTGGCCCGGGGGGACCGGCACTCGGCCATCAACCACCAGCGGCACTACACGTTGCCTCTGCTCGAACAAATGGTCCAGAGCCTGACGGCCCTGCAGAAGGAGATCGACCAGGTCTGCAGAAAGGAAAAGAACCCGGTTTCCTGTTCCCGGAAATTTGCCATTCTCTACACCAACCTGGGGGGAGCCATGTGCGGCCTGCCCCATTTTTCCGAACATGCCCGGGATTACCTGGGACGCTTGAAACCACCTGAAGGCGCGGCCCTCAACGCCACCCCCGCCAGCGCCCGATGACAAGCGGGAAAGGAATCCGGGAAGGCGCCAGGTCTCACACCCCCTGGCCCCTCCCTGAAAACTTTTTCAAGAAAAATCCTCCGGTAAGCAAACCACTTCCCGTTCCAGGGCGATGCCGCTGGTACGCCACACGGATTCGGCCACGTCCTGCATCAGGGCTTCCAGGTCCTGAGCCCGGGCATCCCCCCGGTTGATGATGAAGTTGGCATGCTTGTGGGAAACCTGGGCGCCTCCCCGGCGCCGGCCTTTCATGCCCGCGGCCTCGATGAGATAGCCAGCCGCAGGGCCGCCGGGAGGATTTTTAAAGACGCTGCCGCAGGTATAGGCGCGGGCCGGCTGCCGGACCCGGCGCATCTCCAGGTATTCCCGCTGGCGTGCCCGGATGGCCTCGGGCGAAGATCTCGCAGCCAGGGAAAACTCCGCTTCCACCACCAGCCAGTGGGGGAATTTTAAAAGCAGGGAACTGCGGTAGCCCAGACCCAAATCTTCCCCCGGCAATTCCAGCAGCCTGAGCTGCGGGGTGAGGACCCAGAGCCGCGTCAGCACCCCGGCCAGGTTCTGGCCGTGGGCCCCGGCGTTCAGGCGTACGGCGGCCCCCACCGTGCCGGGGATGCCTGCCAAAAACTCAAAGCCGCTCACGCCCAGGTCCGCGGCCAGTCGGGCCAGGAGCGGCAGGGTTACTCCGGCTCCGACCCGTACTCTGTCCCCTTCGCGCTTTTGCTGCCGGAAGCTGCGGGCCAGGTGCAGGGTGACGCCCGGCAGCCCGGCGTCAGCAATGAGCACGTTGGAGCCCCGGCCCAAAAAATACAGCGGCCAGCCCTGGCGCTGCCCTATCCGGAAAAGCTCACAGGCATCTTCCAGGTCCTGGGGAATGGCCAGATACCGGGCCGGCCCCCCCACCTTCCAGGTGGTCAGCGGCGCCAGAGGGTGATCGGCATAAACCGGCCCCTTGACCCCCGGCCAGGCCAAGGGGTTTTGTTCCGCCCGCGCCAGCATCTCCCGCCACCTGGACATAACTTTCCTCTATCTTTCATTCTTACAACAGCTGGCCTGGACAATCCAGCCCCTCCAGCGTTTTCTGCCGGGAACGGCCCTGCCTCCCCCACTCTGCCGCCTCCTTGACAAAGCCCGGGACTCACGGTAGCTTAGGGAGCACCGCTGTTTGATAAAATCATCGATGGAAACTCTCTGTCTGCGGGTTTCACCCTGCGGCCGGACCCATGGGGAGACAACCTTGATGCTCGTCCCACGCCTTGTGTTTTCAGCGATTTTCATCATGGCGCTGTTCACCGGGAGCGCCACCGCCGCCCGCCGGGCGGACCTGCCCGTCTCCTATATCACCCTACAACAGCAGCTCATCCAGCAGGGCCTGCCCAGCGATTATGTCTTCAAGCTCTTTGCCGATCCCCGCTGCCAGTTCCTGCCCGATATCGTCAAAAAGAACGCCACCATTCGCAAGGAACGGCTGGCGGATTACAGCCAGTTCCTGAACCAGCAAACGGTGGCCCGGGGGCGGGAGTATATCCAGGAGCACCGGCTGCAACTCAACCGGGCCAAGGAACGCTTCGGGGTGGCTCCGGAGGTCATCGTCGGCATCCTCACCGTGGAAACCAACCTGGGGAACGTAACCGGCAAGTATCCGGTTTTTAACGTCTTTGCCTCGCTGTCGGTAATGGACACCCCCGAAGCCCTGGGCAAAGCCGGCCTGGGGACGGAATACCTGGGCAAGGTGAAAAAGAGGGCCTCCTGGGCCCGGCGGGAGCTGCACACCTATATCGGCTACTGCCTTAAAAATCGCCTGGACCCCTTCAGTTACAGCGGCTCCTGGGCCGGAGCCATGGGCTACTCCCAATTCCTGCCCTCCAGCCTGGCGGCCTGCGGCGTGGACGGCAGCGGCGACGGCAAGGTGGACCTTTTCACCCACCCGGACGCCATCATGAGCATCGCCAATTACCTGAAGAAGAGCGGCTTCAATATGAATAACCGGACCACCTGGTCCAAGGCCGTCTACGCCTATAACCACTCCCAGGCCTACGTGGAGGCCGTGCTGACCCTGGCCAACTGGTATTGATTGTTGAATGAAGCTATTTGATGTGGGGGAGGGGGTAAGGGGTTCCCCCCTACCCCTCTCCCCCACACCTCCTCCCCCAATCCCATTTTTTTCCGGTCCGAGACAGTCGGAACGCCTGCCCTGGCCCCAATAAGCGGGTGGGGAGGGGGCATGGGGGAAGGGCAGGGAGATCATCTCCCTGGCCCTCCCCCCCCACATCTCTCCTTTTGAGCACACCTTATGGACCGCAAAGCCATCGCCGCCGTTCTCGAGGAGATGGCCCTTCTCCTGGAGTTGGCCGGGGAAAACCCCTTTAAAATCCGGGCGTATGAAAACGCCGCCCGGGCCGTCCTGACTTTTCCCGGCGACCTGGAAGAGGCTGCCTTGCGCGGGGAGTTGGCCCGGATCAAGGGCATCGGCAAGTCCCTGTCCGGGGTGATCACGGAACTGGCGCTGCAGGGCCAGGCCTCTCTGCACCAGGAGTTGCGGGGCAAAATCCCTCCGGGGCTCTTGGACCTGCTCCAGGTGCCCGGCCTGGGTCCCAAGAAGGCACGGCTCCTCTTTGAAAAGTTGCAGATCACCGGCCTGGGCGAACTGGAATACGCCATCCGGGAAAACCGCCTGGCCGGACTTCCCGGCTTTGGCCTCAAAACCCAGGAAAAACTCAGGGCCGGCCTGGAAAGCGTCAAGCGCTATGCCGGGCTCTTCCGGTTGGGGGATCTGTGGCCTGCCGGGCAAGGTTTGGCGGCCGCGCTGCGCCAAATCCCCGGCATTGTCCGGGCCGAGTTGGCCGGCGAGGCGCGCCGGGCCTTGGGCGTGGCCTCCCGGCTTGATGTGGTGGTCGCCGCGGACAACCCGGAGCAAGCCCTGGCGGCCCTGGCCCGAGCGCCTTGCTTTATTGGTTTGGAAAGGCAGGGCGCGGGCGTCATTTCCGCCCTGCACCCCTTGGGAATACCGGTGCAGATCACCCTGACCAAGCCGCCAACCTTCGGCGCGGCGCTGCTGGCGGCCACCGGCAGCCCCGCCCATTACCAGACCCTGCAGGCCCGGGCCGGGGACCAGGGTCTGGATCTCACCGCGCAGGGTCTGTATCAGGGAGAGGCGCTCCTTCCCAGCGAGGAGGAAGAGGACCTTTACCGCGGGCTGGGACTGCCGTATATTGCCCCGGAATTGCGGGAAAATCTGGGAGAAATCGAGGCCGCCGCGGCCAACCGCCTGCCCCGCCTCATCACCCCGGAGGATGTCCGGGGGTGCTGCCACGTCCACTCCTACTTCAGCGACGGGGTCAACTCCCTGGCGGAACTCACCGCCGCCGCCCGGGCCCGGGGCTGGAGTTTTCTGGGCCTCTCCGACCACAGCCAATCCGCCTACTACGCCGGCGGGCTCAAGCCCGCAGACCTGGAGCGCCAGCGCCGGGAGATCGCCCGGCACCGGCGGGACCATCCAGATTTCAGCCTTTTCTGGGGAATTGAGTCCGACATCCTGGCCGACGGCTCACTGGACTATGGCGATGACATCCTGGCCGGCTTCGATTTTGTCATCGCCTCGGTGCACTCCCAATTCGGCCTGCCCCAGGAGGAGATGACCCGGCGTATCGTGCGGGCCATGGAAAATCCCCACTGCACCATGGTGGGCCATGTCACCGGCCGCCTGCTGCTGGCCCGGGAGGCCTACGCCGTGGACCTGGAGGCGGTGCTTGAGGCCGCAGCCCGGCTCCAGGTCATCATGGAGCTCAATTCCTCGCCCTACCGCCTGGACCTGGACTGGCAGTGGCTGCGCCGGGCCCGGGATCTGGGCCTGCTCATCAGCCTCAACCCCGACGCCCACAATCTGGAGGGCCTGGGCGACGTGGACTACGGGGTCATGACGGCGCGCAAGGGCTGGCTCACCCCTGCCGATGTGCTCAATACCCATGCCCCCGGGGAAGTATCCCGTTTGCTCCGCCGGCGGCTGAGTTGATCACTTTTCTTTGAGAAGGGTAAGGGGGATGGTCTCCTCCCGGCTCATCGGCCCATCCTGCGCCATCCTCAACACCAAAAAATGTAGCCGGAATAAAGGGGTTGGGATAAAATTACCCGTCTGTGAGGAAAATTTTTATCAGACACCGGCTCTTTGGGGTCTGCACGGGCCGGCAAGCCTGTGCCACCACATTTTTCTGAGGTGAAGGGATGAAGAAAAATCCTGTGCTGGTGGGCATTGTCATGGGCAGCGCCTCGGATTGGTCCGCTGTGGAGCCTGCGGCCCGGCTCCTCAAGGATTGGGGCATCGGCGTGGATGTGACCGTGGCTTCGGCCCACCGGGCCCCCGGTCTGGTCCAGGAGTACGCCCGCACCGCCGCCAGCCGGGGTCTCAAGGTGATCATCGCCGCGGCGGGCCACGCCGCGCATCTGGCCGGGGTGCTGGCCGCGGAGACCATCCTGCCGGTCATCGGCATCCCCCTGCCCAGTTCTGCTCTTCAGGGATTGGACAGTCTTCTGTCCACGGTGATGATGCCCGCCGGAGTGCCTGTGGCCACCATGGCCCTGGGGGCCAGCGGAGCCAAAAACGCCGCAGTCTTTGCAGCCCAAATCCTGGCTCTCAGCGACCCCGCCATCCGCACCCGGCTGGAACAGCATAAAAAGGACCTGGCAGCCGGCGTCACCAAGCAGACGGAGCAGATTCCCCCGGAATACCGGGGCCAACCCTGACCTCTTTTTCCAGGAGCCCAAGCCATGATGGCCTCATCCATGGTGGAACTGACCGTTGATCTGGCGGCCGTGCGCCATAACTATGGCGAGTTGCGCGCCCGGGTCCGCCCGGACAACAAGGTTCTGGCCGTGGTCAAGGCCGACGCCTACGGCCATGGCCTGCTGCCGGTGGCCCGCACCCTGGTCAAGGCCGGCGCTGACTATCTGGGGGTGGCCACCTTGGAGGAAGGCATTACTCTGCGCCAGTCGGGGTTCACCCTCCCCATCCTGTTGCTCATGGGCATCCTGCCCTTTGAGGCGCGGACCGCGGTGAGCCATAACCTGGAGGTGGCCGTTTACCGCCAGGACGTGGCCCAGGCCCTGGACGCGGCGGCGGTGGAGTTGGGACTGCCGGCCAAAATTCATCTGAAAGTGGACACCGGCATGGCCCGGCTGGGGCTTTTCCCCCACGAGGTGCTGCCCTTTCTGGAAGGACTCGGTGACAGCCGCACTATGCACGTCCAGGGGCTCATCTCCCACCTGGCCCGGGCCGATGAAGAGGACCTGACATATAGCCGTAAGCAGCTCCAGGAGTTCACCGGGGTTTTGGCCGCTGCCCGCCAGCGGGGTTGGGCCCTGCCTTTAAGCCACCTGGCCAACAGCGCCGCCAGCGCCACCCTGCCGGAGGCCCACCTGGGCATGGTGCGCCCGGGTATCATGCTCTACGGCTCTCCAGCCGACCCCTCCCGGCCCGCGCCTATCAACCTGAAGCCGGCCATGTCCTTCACCAGCCAGGTGGTGCAGCTCAAGCGCCTGCCGCCGGGAAGCCCCATCAGCTACGGGGGCACCTACACCACCACCGACTGGTGCCATCTGGCCCTCATTCCCGTGGGCTACTGCAACGGCTACAGCCGCCTCCTGTCCAACTGCGGCGAAGTGCTGCTCCGGGGCCGGCGGGCCCCCATCCGGGGCCGGGTCTGCATGAACCTCACCATGGTGGAAGTGACCCACATTCCCGGGGCGGCCTTGGGCGATCCGGTGACCCTGCTGGGCGCCGACGGGGACGAGCGGCTCACGGCCGATGAACTGGCAGGGTGGGCCCAAACCATCAGCTACGAAATTTACTGCGCCCTGGGGGCCGCCAACCTGCGGCGCTATGTGGGGGTTTGACGTGGAACGTAAACCCGATAGCGGGGAAGCCAGCATATGCCTGGTGTGCGCCTGGCGAAAAGACTGCGTCAAGAGATTCTCCTTCACCGGCCAGCACTGTCTGGAATTCACCCGGGACCTCACCCTCAAACCCCGCCCGGAGAGGGAAAAGGAGAAGTGAGAGAGATTTATGCGGGGAGGGCTGGGGGAACTGCGGCCCCTCGCCCCCCCTCAAAATAACTACCAGGACCAAACACTATGCGCATGCGACAGACGTTGCGGGACTTGATCGCCGCCAGTTTACTCAAGGCCCGGGAAGCCGGGGAAGTGGCGTTCGCGGAGGTCCCCCCTTTTGATCTGAAGACTCCCAAGGTCCCGGAACATGGCGATTTCTCCACCAACGCGGCCCTGCTCCTGGCCTCCCAGGCCAAGCGCCCCCCCCGCCAGGTGGCGGAAGCCATCCGCAGCCACCTGGACGCGCCGGCCGGACTGTTCGCGCAGGTCACCATCGCCGGCCCGGGCTTCATCAACTTTTACCTCAGCGACGACGCCTGGAGAGGCGCAATATTGGAAATCCACCGCCTGGGCCAGGCCTTCGGGGACAGCACCATGGGCGCGGGGCGGCGGGTGCAGGTGGAGTTCGTCAGCGCCAATCCCACCGGCCCCCTGCACATCGGCCACGGCCGGGGCGCGGCCCAGGGGGACGCCCTGGCCAACCTGCTCACCGCCGCGGGCTACAAGGTGGAGCGGGAATACTACATCAACGACGTGGGCAACCAGATCAACACCCTGGGGAAGTCCCTGTATTTCCGAGCCCTGGAAGCCCAGGGCCAGACCGTTGACTTCCCCGAGGACGGCTATCAGGGCGACTACATGCGGGACCTGGCCCGCGAGTACCTGGAGGAGAAGGGCGACTTGCCCGGAGGCGGCGCGGTTGAGGCCGTCTTCCAGGAATTGGGCCAATACGCCGGGGACCGTATCCTGGCGGGCATCCGGCAGGATTTGGATGATTTCGGGGTGGGTTTTGACCGCTGGTTCAGCGAAACCTCGCTCTACACCGGCGGCTGGGTGGACAAAAGTTTCGCGCTCCTCAGAGAAAAAGGCTATCTGTACGAAGAAGAGGGCGCGCTCTGGTTCAAGGCCACCGCCTTCGGCGACGACAAGGACCGGGTAGTGCGCCGCAGCACCGGGGCGTACACCTACTTCGCCTCGGACATCGCCTATCACCTGGAAAAATTTACCCGGGGCTTCGACCTGGTGGTGGACATCTGGGGCGCCGACCACCACGGCTACGTGCCGCGCCTGACCGCGGCGACCGAGGCCCTGGGTTATCCCAACCGCCTGAAGGTCATCCTGGTGCAACTGGTTTCGCTGTTGCGCCAGGGGGAGCCTGTGGCCATGACCACCCGGGGCGGGACCTTCGTCACCCTGCGGGAGGTCCTGGACGAAGTGGGCAAGGACGCAGCCCGCTTCATCTTCCTCACTCGCCGGGCCGACGCGCAGCTGGACTTCGACCTGGAGGTGGCCAAGGCCCAGACCTCGGAGAACCAGGTCTATTACGTCCAGTACGCCCACGCCCGCCTGTGCCGGGTCTTTTCGCAGCCCGAGGCGGAGAGCGCCATGGGGAACCACCCTGATCCTGCCAGGCTGCCCCTTTTGACCCAGCCCGAAGAGATGGAGATTATAAAACTCCTGGCCAATTACCCCGACTTGGTGGAGGGCGCGGCGCACAATCTGGAGCCCCATCGCCTTACTTACTTCTTGACGGACCTGGCCTCCCGGTTGCATAGTTATTACTATAAGCACAGATTCATTTCCGAAGACGCGGATCTGACCCATGCGCGGCTGTGGTTGGTCAAGGCCGTGCAGACGGTTATCGCTCACGGTCTGGGCATTCTGGGCGTCACTGCGCCCGAGTCCATGTAGGCTAACCTGAGGCATTCACGGGAGGGGGAAACGTGGCCGAAGGTCGGGGGAAAAAGCCCAAAAAAGCCAGGTGGCAGTTCAGCCTGGGGATTGTGGACGTTATCTTCGCCGGCATTGGCCTGGTGGGGCTTTTGGCCATGAGCTTCGCCTTGGGCACCCTGGCCGGCCGGGGGGATATCTACCGGGTTATGCATAACTGGGGACTGGTGGAACACGAAGCCATCAAAATCGCGGCCCATACGCAACCCCCGAGCCCAAATCCGGGCCCCGGCCAACCCACAGCTCAGGAAGCTCCTCCCGAAGCGGCGCCGCCGCCGGGCCAACCCACCACTGGCTCGCATATACCCCTCACCCCACCGCCGGCGCCTCAGGCCGTCAAGGGGACCCCTCCCCAAACTGCGCACCCGGCGGCCGCCCCGGCCAAGAAGAAAGGCAAGGAAACGCCGTCGGCCAAGGAACGCCAAGCCAAGGAAGAGGAACTGAAGCGCCTGCGGCAGGAAGTGGCGAAAATCTCAAAATTCCAGAATAAGATGGAATCCCAGCCGCCCAAGCCGCCGGGCCAGACCGCCAAAGAGAAGACTGCGCCCAAGCTGACCAAGGTGGCCATGTTCCGGAACGGCGCCAAGGCGAAAGAAAAACTGGCGGAATTGCAAAGAAAGGGAGAAAAGGTCACTCTAAAGGAAGGCAAAGACCAGGAGGGGCCTTACTTTACCATCTACCGCCAGGTTCCGGCCAAGCCCCAGGAAACCAAATCAGCCAGGAAGCCTGCCAGCGGCCAGGCCGGGCAATGATGAGTCTTGGTCCCCTTTCGTTCAGGGGGGCAAAGGCCAACTTGGCCTAACCAATTACAATTCTTTCTAAATCCTCCTGATGAAACGGGGGCTTCCGGGCTTTACTCCTCATCCAGGCCGGAACTCCCCAGGCCCTCGGGCCCGGCCGCAAAATTTTCCCCCTGGGCCTCGCTCATGGCCTCCTCCACCATTTCATCCACTTCGCCGGGATAGTCTTCGCCCATCTCCCGGCCCATCTTTTTGAGAAAGCGCTCCACGCTACGGGGATCGCTCTCGTCCAATCCCCCCATTTCCGCCAGATCAGCCATGCGCTCCAGCCGCGCCTCTTCGGAGAGGGTCACCCGGAACCGGGAGGGGATCCGGGTCAGATGCCGGCCGCCGCATTGCCGGCACACCGGCTCCACCGCCTCCGTCCGGCTCAAAACCAGAACTTCCGTGACCCGGCCGCAATCTGCACAACGGTACTCAAAAATGGGCATGGTGTCACCCTGCTGCGTCTTTGCGCCAGGAGCCCATGAAGCGGCTCCCGGTCATCCCGCCGCTCTCCTTCCCGCCTGCACCAGGCGGCGTCAGCGGGGTCAGGAGCCTCCCGGGGGGGCGGGGGCGGGCTGGTCCGCGGGAACGGCTTCCGGAATCAGGGGCGCGAGGCAGTCCCGGCCCAGGAGTTTGACCTTGGACCCGCTTACCACCATGGCAATGGCCAGAGTCTCCTGGATCTCATGGGGGGAGGCCCCCAGTTCCCTGGCAACTGCCAGGAAATGGCGCACTCAGAGCTCGCACGCCCCGGCCAGGGATGCCCCCAAGGCGATGAGGTGCTTGGTTTTCTTATTCAAAGCGCCTGCCACAAAGGCCTGATCGGCAAATGCCTGGAAAGCCGCCAGTGCATCCGGAGGTGCCATATCCCTGTCCTCCTGTCTTGGTAGTGCTGGCTTTTCCGCCATGAACAGCGCTCCTTCGGTGTAGGGCGAGGTCTTAAAACCGGTGAAACCTGTTAGAGTTGCCCCGGAGAAGCCCACATCGGTCAGCAGGGCCAGGAAGTCCCTTCCCGGCAAGGCGCCGCCGATTCACTGGTACCAATTCTCCACCCGGGCGGCCTGATCCGCGGGCAGCGGCTGCACCAGAATCATGTCAGCCGCCAGCAGGCGGCCTCCCGGCTTGAGCACCCGAAAGGCCTCCCGCAGGGCCTTGTCCTTGTCAAGACTCAGGTTATAGACGCCGTTGCTGATGACCGCGTCGGCCCAGGCGTCGGGGACGGGCAAAGCTTCGGCTTCGCCCTCCCGGAAGCGCACCTGGGTGAAACCCAGGGCGGCCTGGTGCGCCCGGGCCCGGGCCACCATCTCCGGGGTCAGGTCAATGCCGAGCACTTCGCCCCCGGGACCCACCAGCCGGGCGGCCACCAGGGCGTCGAAGCCGGCGCCGCAGCCCACGTCCACCACCTTGTCTCCCGGCCGCAGGTCCCCCAGGGAGAAGGGATTGCCCACCCCGCAGAAGCTTTCCAGCAAGGCCTCGGGAAAGTCGCGCCACAGTTCCTCGGCATACCCCAGGGCCTTGATCCCCGCCAGGCCGGTGGGATAATTGAAACGGCCAGAGGGGGAAGCGGCCACCTGTTGATACTTTTCCCGGATTTTTTCCCGGACCAAGCGCCGCTGGTCCTCGCTCAAACCTGTTGCCATGTCGGCCACCTAAAGGCGTTTTTCAGTAGGGGGGCCAGGGGTCAGAAAGACCTTCCGCCCTTCCCCAAGAATATCCATTCTCCCAGAAAGAAAGCCCGGCGAAGCAAGCTTCACCGGGCCTGGATATCCTGGTTAAGGAAGAGGCTTCCTACTCTTCTTCCTCGAACTCGATGCCGTCCCGCTCGTTCTGGGCGTCCCGCAAGGCATGGGCTTTCTCCACTTCCTCGTCGCTCCAGGGTTCCACCACCAGGGTGTTGGCCACCAGTTCCCAGAGGTAAACGGTTTCCTTGTAATTGCCCATATCCATGCGGCCTTCGGCGTGTTCCTTGCCCAGCCCTTTGAGGATCTGGTCCCGGCAGTTATGGCACGGGGCCATGACGATTTCCGCTCCGGTGTCCCGGATCTGGTCGGCCTTGACCTTGCCGTAGGCCAGACGCTCGGCGTCGTAGGGCATGGCCCAGGCGCCGCCGCCGGCGCCGCAGCAGAAGTTGTTCAGGGGATCGTCGCACATCTCCCGGTAGAGCGAAGGATCAACGCACATCTTGGTGAGCTCGCGGTTCAGCTCACCCATGTGGTCGCCGAAGGCCATCTGGGACTTGCGCACGTAGTTGCAGGGGTCGTGCACCGTGATGGTGTGGTGGTTGACCGAGGGATCCAGTTTGATACGGCCCTGGTCGAGATACTCCTTCAGCAGTTCCTGCACGCTGACACACTTGAATTCATCGTAAACTTCGGGAAACCATTTTTTGAACCCGGCCCGGGTTGCATAGTAGGCGTGCCCTCATTCCGGGTACAAAATTGTTTTACACTTTAGTCGCCGGGCGTTCTCGATGATCCGGCTGCATTGTTCCTTCCAGGCCGGATCGTCGCCGGAGAACAGACCCCAGTTGACACCTTCCCAGTTCACTGAAGAGACGGTCCAGTCTTCCTTGGCGGCATAGAAAATCTTCCACCAGAACTTCATATCGTCCGGTTCGCCGAAAGGTTCCTTGCTGTTGATGGTGACGATGATGTTGGCCCCTTCCTTGTCCACCGGCACGTAGAACCCGGGGAAACCCTCCTCCTCCATCTCCTTGCTCATGTCAGCCAGAAGGAAAAGGAAATCATCCTTGGGGATGCCCAGGTTGTTGCCTTTTTCCAGGTTCATGACCGTGCCCTTGTGGATGGGACCGGGCACTTTTTCCCGGGCTCGCTGGGTGCGAGCCGCGCGGAAGGTCTGCATCAGCTTGATGCCCATGGGGCACTGGTACTCACAACGCCCGCAAATGGTGCAGACCCAGGGCCATTTGGAGTCGATGACCTCCTGCTCCATGCCGAAGACGATGGCCCGGATGGCCTTGCGGGGGTCCCAGGTGCCTTCAACGCCTTCGATGGGCACCAACCCTGAGGCCGGGCAACCGCCGCCGCAAGTGCCGCAGGTGTAACAGCGGTCCGCCATTTCGGGCGTGATGCCGATCTTGCGGTGCTTGCGGTCTACGTTAATTGCCTCTCCCATGTTTTCCTCCTGCAGGCCCCGGGAAGGGGCCGGTTTGCCAAAGCCCCAAGCGCACTGGCCCTGGGTTTAGCTTATCCCTATCAATTTATATAATAAATTTCTACCAAAAAGAAAAGCAAAGATTTTTCCACCAATTTGGGATTATAAAATGCCTGTCCGGCAAGTCAAGTGAATTATACCAATTTTCACAAGGAGCCCGCCGGGAGCGGCAAATCGGCCAGGCAGAAAATGTCGCCCTGAAGTTCGCAAAAATCGGCCATGGCCGCCATCGGAGTGTGGTATTTTCACAGGGAAAGGTCCGCGGGACCGGCTGACCGGCCATAAATGATTAAAAAAAATTGGGGCCTAGCTTATGACAGCATTGCAGGATCTCCACCAACGCCTGGAGATATTGCGGGAACTGGGCCGGCGTCTGGGTGAACGGCGGGAGGAACTCGTGCGCGCCGCGGGCGAGGATATCGGCGCCCCCTGCCGGGCCGCGGGCGTTGAGGTGGACCTGGCCGGGGAGCACCTGGCCACCATGGATCTGGAAGCGCCCCTGGTGGCGGGAAAATCCCCCTTCGGCGCCGTGGCCGCCATCTTTCCCTACGACGCCGCGCCCGTGATGCTGGCCCGGGTGGGGGGCGCAGCCATTCTGGGGGGCAACCGTTTTCGCTTCAACTGCTCGTCCCAGACGCCCCGCACCGCCAGGCTGATGCGGGAGATCGTCGCTCCCCTGCCCGGCTTTGAACCCGTGGAGGGGATGGACAACCGCCGCTTCGGCGAAGGTTGCGTCTCAGATCCGGAGGTGCGGGTCCTGTTCATCTCCGGCGGCCATGAGGTGGGGGCCGTCTATGCCCGCCGCATCGCCCATTTCGACAAGATTTTTTTTGCCGGGCCCAGCGGCCTGCCGCCGGTGATTCTTTTCGCCGATGCGCCGGTGGACGCAGCCGCCGCCTTTGTGGTGCGCCGGGCCTTTTTGAACAGCGGCCAGTACTGCACCTGCCCCAAACGGGTCTATATCCATCCAGACATTTATGAGGCCGTGCGGGAGAAAATTTTTAACCTCATGCCGGAAATCCGGGTGGGCGATCCCGCCGACCCCGCCACCTGGATCGGTCCCATTAAGGTGGCCCGCACCCGGGCCCTCATCGACCGGGCCCTGGACCTCCTGGCGGCCCCCCATTTCCTGGTGCCGCCCCGGAGAGAAGGAGAGTGGCAAGGGCCGTTCCTGGTGGAAGTGGCCGATCCCCCGGAAGTGGAACTCTTCGGACCGTTTCTGGCCCTGGTGAGGGTGGCCGCTGACGCCGACGCCCTGGCGCGGGTGCTCAAAACCCGGTTCCCTTTCTCCCTGGCGTTCTTCGGCACCCCGCCTCCCGGCGCCCGGGGCAGGCTCGCCGCCACCTTTGGCATGGTTTATGACAACCCGGATTTTCTTTTCACCCCTTTGCGCCTGCCCTTCGGCGGCAAGAAGCGCAGCGGCTGGATTCTGGAATGGCGGCAAGGCCGCCTGCGCCGGCGGGACGGAGCCTTCTCATACACCGCGGAACTGGTCAGGGGGGATTAAGATGAAGCAGCGGGGGGGACGGCCGGGGTGGAGAGCAGGCTTCCTCGCCTGCTTTCCCGCCGGCACAGCCGGGGGTGGCTGTCCCACACCCCCATCCGCCCTTCCCCACAAACTCTCCAAAGGAGCTGCGCATGAATATGAAAGGGTTATTGGAGGCCCTGGGCGCCAGTGAAGAGCCCTTGGGCATGTTTTACACGGACCAGGAGCCCCCGGAGGGTTTTTCTCCCCAGGCAGGCAACCTGCCCAGCGCCGAGGCGGAGCGCCGGGGCGAAGTGGATTTCGGCGAGCTTTTCGGCGCCTATTCCTGCGTCCTGGGCCATATCTGGCGGGCCCGGCGCCAGGGGACCGCGGCCTATTTCGCCCGGGACCGCTTCGGCTGCCTGGGAGGGGCTTTTTATCTGGGATTCCTCAAACCGCAACTGGAAACCATCGCCCTTTACGTCTCCACCGGCATTCCCGGAGTCATGGCGGGCGAGCATTACCTGGAATCTCCCCAGGTCACCCGGGACTTCTTCAACATCATCGATCCCCGGCCGGCCCCGGCGGCCTTTTGCGTCTTCAAGCCCCTCAGCCAGTTTGGACCAGGGGAGCAGCCCGAGGTGGTGATTTTCTTCGGCCGCCCCGAGATGCTGAGCGGCCTGGTCTTTCTGGCCACCTTCGTCACCAACGACCTGCACGTTACTGCCGCGCCCTTCGGCGCGGACTGCTCCTACCTGGTCACCTGGCCCCTTTGGCACCTGGCCCGGGGACAGCTCAAGGCCGTCCTGGGCGGCTGGGATCCCAGCGCCCGCAAGTACCACAAGCCCGACGAACTGAGCTATGCCGTCCCCTGGGAGCTGTTCGTGCGCCTGGCTGAACGCTGGCCCGAATCCTACCTCACCACCGAGACCTGGGCCGGGGTCAAAAAGAAGATTGTCCTGAGCGAACGCACTTGGGCAAAGAAATAAAGGGGAACGGCGATTGGGGGAAGAGGGGAATTTTTTCCTGGAGGTCGCCCCGGAGGCCGTGGACCCCCAGGCGCAGCCGCTGAGCCTGGCCGCCGCCCGGGAGCTCCAGGAAAGCCTGCGCCACCGGGTGCGGCTCACGCCTCTGGCCAGGCCGCCTCAGCTGGTGGGGGGCGCGGACGCCATCTGCGACCGGCGCGAACGTCTCATCTTCGGCGCAGTGGCCGTTTTCACCTACCCGGAACTGGAACTGGTGGAAGAGGCCGCGGTCTCGGGCCTGTGCCCCTTTCCCTACCGCACCGGCCTGTTGAGCTTCCGGGAGGTCCCCATCCTGACCGCAGCGTGCCGGCGCCTCCGCCACCTTCCCGATCTGCTCCTGGTGGACGGCCAGGGCATCGCCCATCCCCGGGGACTGGGGCTGG
>CAZFWX010000037.1:0-25640 GCA_964522695.1 uncultured Desulfobacterales bacterium | reverse complement strand
CTCCCGTGGGCCATGTGGCCGCGCCCACCGCAGTGAGCATGCTCCACGCCGGCGTGCTCATGAAGCTGGGGTCGTTCGCCATCCTGCGGGTGGCCATGTACCTGTGCCCCCAGGGCTTCCAGTACTGGGCTCAATTTATGGGGCTTTTGGCCGGAGTGGGCATCGTCTACGGCGTCTTCGTGGGTCTGGCCCAGACCGATCTCAAGTACGTCATCGGCTACTCATCGGTCTCCCACATGGGCATCGTCGGCTTGGGGTTAGCCACCGGCACGGTGGACGGCCTAAACGGCGCGGTCTTCCAGATGTTCGCCCACGGCGTCATGACCGCCCTCTTCTTTTCCTCGGTGGGCTATATCTATGACCGCACCCATACCCGGGACATCCATGAACTGGGGGGCTTTTCCAAAATCATGCCCGTGGCCTCCGCCTTCTTCATCACTGCGGCCCTGTGCGGCGCCGGCGTGCCGGGCATGGCCAGCTTCTGGGCGGAGTTGCTCGTGCTCATCGCCGCGGTGCAGGTCTTCCCGGTGTGGGGCTTGCTGGCCATCGCCGCGCTGGTTATTGGCGCCCTGTTCGCCCTCAGGGTGGTGCAGACGACCTTCTTTAATCAGCCTAATCCCAAGTTCGCCCATTTTGAAGACGTAAGCCCGTTTTTGGGCCTGCCGCGCATGATCCTCATCAGTTTCCTGCTGTTCTTCGGCATCTTCCCCCAGACCATGGTGAGTATGATCAAGCTCTCCATCGTACCCTTCATTAAGGGAATGTGACCATGAATGTGCTGCTCTTCGGACCCGAACTCTTTTACCTGGGCATGGCCCTGGTGCTCTTCTTCTTCAGCCTGAGCCGCTCGCCCCAGGTGGAGCGGAATTACTGGGGCGCGCTCATTCTCTCTGCCGCGGGCTTCATCGTGGCCCTTTATTGCCTGTTCCAGAACGGCGAGCTCTTCTTCCGGGCCTACAAGGTGGACCTGTTCAGCCAGATCTTCAAGGCCGCCCTGGCCCTGGGCCTTTTCCTGGTGCTGATGATCTCCCGGAACCTGGCCCACATCGAGGCGCGCTACCATGCCGAGTTCTACCTGTTCCTCACCACCTGCACTCTGGGCATGATGATGCTGGTCAGCTCTGTAGAGCTGCTCACCATGTACGTGGCCCTGGAACTTTCCTCTTACTCTCTCTACATCCTGGTGCCCCTGCGCAAGGGCGACGGCATCGACGTGGAAGCGGGCATCAAGTACCTGTTTATCGGCGCGGTGTCATCGGGCTTCATGCTGTTCGGCCTGTCTTACATCTTCGGGGCCACCCACAGCACGTACCTGGCGGAAATCCTGCCCAAGATGCCGGAACTGGTGGCCAGCCCCATCGGCTTGGTGGGCCTGCTTCTCACCCTGGCCGGGCTGTTCTTCAAACTCTCCGTTTTCCCCTTCCACTTCTGGGCCCCGGACGTCTACCAGGGCGGCGCCAACCAGGTCGTCAGCTTCATCGCCACCGCGTCGAAAGCTGCGGCCGTGGCCGTCATCCTGCGCCTGGCCACCCTGGGGGTCAAGTACGGCTACAGCTTCACCCAGGCCCTGGTGCTGTTGTCCATCATCTCCATGACCCTGGGCAATCTGGTGGCCATCATCCAGAAAGACTTCAAACGCATGCTGGCCTATTCCTCCATCGCCCACGCCGGCTACGTGCTCCTGGGGGTCATCACCTTCAACGAGGCGGGCTTCGCCAGCGCCGTGTACTACGCTTTGGCCTACCTGGTGATGAACTTCACCGTCTTCATGGTGCTCTCCGAAGTTGCCACCGACGGCCGGGATCTCAAGATCGAGGAACTGGCAGGGCTCTATTCCCGCAACCCGCTCCTCACCATGAGCCTGATCCTGGGGATCTTCGCCCTGGCCGGCGTGCCGCCCTCCATCGGCTTCACCGGGAAATTGTTCCTGTTCACCTCGGCCATGAGCCAGGGCTATTTCTGGCTGGTCCTCATCGGCGCAGTGAACGGCACCCTGTCCCTCTACTACTATCTGAAAGTGATCTACGCCGCCTACTATCTGCCGCCCACCCAGCCGGCGCTCACCCTGACGCTGCCCACCCGGGCGCTGAACTGGGCCCTGTGCGGCGCCATCCTGGTGTTCGGCATCTTCCCCAACGGCCTTCTGGAACTGGCCCGGGCCGCGGTGAAAATGATCCTGTAGCGCTCATCAACCGTGCGGGATATTTTCCCGTTTTATATATGCCGGCCCTGCCTCAGGCAGGGCCTTTTTTTGGGAGGTGAAAACGAAGGGATGGCGGGCGCTGGAACCGTGGGGCAGGATCCTGGGGAGGGTGGACTTTATGATATTTCTTGCCTCCAGATTGCCTCTATCAACGGGTGAGCATTGCCAAAAAGGCCGCAAGCGGCTAAAATAACGCCTGAGCCGGCATAGCTCAGTGGTAGAGCAGCTGATTCGTAATCAGCAGGCCCGGGGTTCGAATCCCCGTGCCGGCTCCAGGGAAATCAAGGAGATTAGCTTAAATGGCCAATCTCCTTTTTTTATTTTGGAGAAAAGAGGAAAAAATATCTGCAGGCTATTTACTGGTTAGCAAAAACCCCACCAGCCCGCCCAAGACCATCCCTGACCAGGGATTCGAGGTCAGGGGTCAGGCTGTGCCTCCGGCGCAACTGCTAAAGTATCCGATCAGCAATCCCGCGACTGCGCCCGCGGCCAAGCCGATGATCTGTTTCGTGCCCATGCGTCCGCCCATAAGGTATAATTACCAGAGAGTATCCCATGATCAGGGTGTCCTTGCCCAATTATTTCTCATTGCGGTGGACAAATGACCAAGACGCTGCGGGCGGGCCCGGGCGATGACAGCCTCTCCCCTTCCTCCCGCCTCGGGTAAGGCAAGGCCATGACGCCCCGGGGAAAGCTCCGGACCAAGGGGGCGCGGCTCTCGGCGTTCCTTGCTCTCCAGCGCAGCACGGTGGGGCTCCTGGCCATCATTGTGCTGGTGGGGCTGGGGGAGCGCCTGGCCGAGCGGTTTCTCCCCATCTACCTGCTGGCCCTGGGCGGGGGTTCGATGGCCATCGGCCTGTTAAACGGCATGGATAACTTGCTGTCGGCCCTCTATTCCTTTCCGGGCGGCTATTTGTCCGACCGCCTTGGCACGAAACGGGCGTTGCTGTGCTTCAATCTGTTGGCCATGGCCGGTTTCGCCGTGGTGATTCTGGCGCCCGCCTGGGAGGCGGTGCTGGCCGGCGCCGCTCTCTTTATCTCCTGGTCGGCCATCTCTCTCCCGGCCACCTTGAGCCTCATGTATAGGGTGCTGCCCCAGAACAAGCGCACCATGGGAGTGAGCATGCACTCCCTGGTGCGCCGCATCCCCATGGCTCTGGGTCCGGTCCTGGGAGGTGTCTTTATCAGTGTGTGGGGGGAGCGCGACGGGGTGCGCCTGGCCTTTGTGGCGGCCCTGGCCCTGGCCGGCGCTGGGTTGATTTTGCAACAATATCTCATCGAGGACGACCACCCCGGTAAGCCTGCCACGGGCGCAAGGTGCAGCCTGACGCCGGAGAAGAATCCCGTAAAACTCTGGCGCCTGATGGGTGCAGACCTGCGGGGGCTTTTGGTTGCCGACATCCTGGTGCGCTTCTGCGAACAGATTCCCTACGCCTTTGTGGTGGTGTGGTGCATGAAGGTCATCTCCCCGCCGGTTTCGGCCATTCAGTTCGGCGTGCTTACCAGCATCGAGATGGCCACCGCAGTGCTGGTCTATATCCCGGTGGCGCACCTGGCCGACCGCAGCACCAAGAAGCCCTTTGTGGTCATCACCTTCGGGTTGTTTACCCTTTTTCCCCTGGTGCTGATGCTGAGCCGGTCCTTTGAGTGGCTGGTGCTGGCGTTTATCATCCGGGGACTCAAAGAATTCGGCGAACCGACGCGCAAGTCACTGATCATGGACCTGGCCCCAGATCGCTGCAAGGCCGGGATGTTCGGTCTTTATTACCTGATCCGCGACTCAATTGTCTCCGTAGCCGCGTTCGGCGGGGCGTTTCTGTGGGACATCAGCCCGGCCACGAACTTTCTGGCGGCCTGTGTCTTCGGCCTCATGGGCACGCTGGGTTTTGCGCTTTTGGGCCGCGATGTGCACAAGACTCCACACCGCCCTTAGGTTCCGGACAGAAGAATTTTGGCGTCCGTTCCCCAGTCGGGCCTCCGGCCTTCCCTTTTTTGGCGGAACATGACAATACTAATTATCCTGGCAGGCCCAAGATCTTTTGCACCCATTGCAGGTACGCAGCACTACCTGGGCAAGCTTGCGCCACCTGACCGGCGCAGGTCTGACGCAAGCAGGGGACAAGGGCCCAATGGCCCAAACCCCGCAATAATATTCCTGTCTGGCGGCCTCTCTCCTCCAGGCGTGACACGCAATTATGATGCACGTGATTCTCTCTGCGTTCGTGGTGTGGTTGCCCGCAGCCCTGACAGGCCAAACCCTGGACCGGGTGAGGGCCCATGGGGTGGGGCGGCGCGGCGCCACCATCTGCATTTGCAAAGGCCCAGCCCATGACACAGTGTTGCCTGAGACGGCGTGTGAGACCCCGGACTTTCGTTTCGATATTCTTATATACTCAAAGGAGTGCGCAAAGGAGCATGGCATGATTACCAGGAGGAATGGATTGAAGTTTCAAGGGGTGCAGTTCCTCTCCTTGGTTGCTCTCATCGGGCTGCTTGTTCTTATCTCCGGCTGCGGCGCCGCCAGGACCCGCAACCCCGTGCCCGCGGCGTATCAGGACGAGGCCCAGATCGTGGGTCTGCCCGGCATCCGGGGCTTTGGCGACTCTCCCAGCGAAGCTCTGTTCCAGAGTGCGGTGGCATCCGTGCGCCAGGAACTGGCGGCCCAGCCCGGCAAGCCAGCGGGGGTCTTTTTGACTCCCACGGTGGACATCCTGGCCCTCTCGGGCGGCGGGGCCGACGGGGCCTTCGGCGCGGGACTCCTGTGCGGCTGGACCGAGCACGGCGACCGTCCCCGCTTTAAATTGGTGACCGGCATCAGCACCGGCTCCCTCATTGCGCCCTTCGCCTTTCTGGGGCCGGAGTATGACGCCAAGCTGAAGGAAGTCTACACCACCATTTCCACCAAAGACATTTACGTCATGCGCGGCCTCTTGAAGATACTCCGGTCCGATTCCCTGGCTGACACCTGGCCCATGGCAAGACTCGCGGCCAGCAAGGTGGACGCCAAAATGCTGGCGGATATTGCCGCAGAGCATAAAAAAGGGCGGCGCCTGTTCATCGGCACCACCAACCTGGACGCCCAGCGCATCGTCATCTGGGATATGGGGGCCATAGCCGCCAGCAACCATCCCGACGCCCCGGTCCTGTTCCGGAAAATCATGCTGGCCTCCGCGGCCATCCCGGTGATGTTCCCTCCCCTGTATCTGGACGTGGAGGCCGGTGGCCGCAAACATGACGAACTGCACGTGGACGGCGGCGCGGTGGCCGAAGTGATAACCTATGAATATACCTTCAATCCCCGGGCTGTGAGCGTAGAAGCCCGGAAAGGCATGCGGGACCTCAAACCCCGGTCCGTGCGGCTGTTCATCGTGCGGAACAGCAAGCTTAAGCCCGAATGGGGCATAACCCAAGCTGGACTGAAGGGCATTACCGAAAGGGCCTTGAACACCATCATCAAGTACCAGGGGGTGGGAGACCTGTATCGCATTTACACCACGAGCAAGGTGGACGGAGTGGAATTCAACCTGGCGGCCATCCCCGGGGATTTCGACGTGCCGCGCCAGGAGGAATTTGATAATAATTACATGAACCAGTTGTTCAACCGGGGCTATGATCTGGGCCGCCGGGGGTATCCCTGGATGAAACATCCACCCAAGCTGAAGCTGGCCATTGAGGCCCAAGAAAAGGCCAAGGCTTCGGAAAATCCCCCCCTTCAAAAGTAACGGGGCGGGGGACAGACCCAAGGCCCGGGCAAGAGGAGATGATGCAGATGGCGAGAAAGACCAAACTCCTGTGGAGGGGGTTGCTGCTGGCTCTGGCAGCCTTGTTGGTCACGGTCTGCGGCCGGCCGGCGCTGGCGGCCAAAGAAGGCTGGCCCTTGATTTTCACCCATGAAAAGGGCACCGTCACCCTGTACCAGCCGCAATTGGAGGATTTCAAGGATGACCGCCTCATGGTGCGGGCCGCGGTGTCAGTGAAATTAAAGACCAAGAAAGAGCCGGTATTTGGCGTGGTGTGGATTACCGCCCGGGCCCTCACCGACCGGGACACGCGCATGGTCACCATCGACCAACCCGTGGTCACGGAGGTGAAATTCCAGGACGCCAAGCCTGAGCAACTGGAAAAACTGAAGGAGTTCCTGAACGAGGAAATCGAGGACCGCACCCACACCATCTCCCTTGACCGGATCCTGGCCGCCATGGAAGTGCTGGAAAAGGAGCGGGGTGGGGATGCGGGCCTCAAGAACGACCCGCCCAAGATCATCTTTGTGGCGCACCCCGCAGTCCTGGTGCCCCTGGACGGCGAACCCAAGCTGCTGCCCATCAAAGACATGAAGCTCATGCGGGTGGCCAACACGGCCTTTCTCATGGTTTATGATCCGGCCGCCAAGACCTACTTTCTGAAGGGCGGCGAAACCTGGCTGGAGGCTACGGATTTGCAGGGTCCTTGGAAAGACGTGAAGACGCTGCCTGCAGCCGTCAAGTCTCTGGACGAGGCCATCGCCAAGGACAACGCCGCGGCCGGGAAAAAGGTGGAGGCCAAGGCCGGCAAGATGCCGGAGATCATCGTCAGCACCGAACCCGCGGAACTGCTGGCCACGGACGGCGAGCCGCAATTCACCCCCATTACCGGCACGAACCTGCTCTTTGTCAGCAACACCGAAAGCAACATCTTCATGGACACGGGCTCCCAGGATTACTATGTGCTTCTGTCGGGCCGCTGGTTCACCACCAAGTCCTTAAAAGATGGACCCTGGACCTACGTCCCTGCCAACAAGCTGCCCGCAGATTTCGCCAAGATCCCCGAGAAATCCACCAAGGGCTTCGTGCTGGCCAACGTGGCCGGCACCGCCCAGGCCAAGGAAGCGGTCCTGGACAATTACATTCCCCAGACCGCGGCCATCGACCGTAAAAAGGCCACCATCCAGGTGAAATACGACGGCCCGCCCAAGTTCGAAAAAATCGCCAATACGGACCTGGAATACGCCACAAACACCGACAAGGCGGTCTTGAAAGAAGGGTCCAAGTATTACGCCGTCGACCAGGGAGTGTGGTATGAGGCCGACTCTCCCGAAGGCCCCTGGCAGGTGTCCGTATCGCCGCCCAAGGACGTGGAGAAGATCCCCGCCAGCAACCCCCTGTACAACACCAAATATGTCAAGGTGTATGATTCCAACAAAGACACGGTCTACGTGGGCTATACTCCGGGGTACACCGGTTCCTACACCAGCCAGGACGGCACCACGGTGTACGGCACCGGCTATCAATATCCGTCCTACTCCAGCGACTCCGCCTACATTCCCTCTCCGTCCACGTACGGCTATTCAACCACGTATGACCCGTATGAGGCCAGTTGGGCCCCCCAGCCGTCGTACTACACCCCCTGGGCCTGGCTGGGCGCGGGCCTGGCCACGGCTGCAGTTACGGGGTTGAGATGGGCTGCCTGGAACAACTGGTGGGACCATCGCTACCCCGGCGCGGGTTTCTACGGCAACAACTGGTGGGGGCCGGCAGGCTACCGCTGGAATAATGTCAATATCAATCACAACTATATCAACCACCGGGTCTACAATCCCGGCGGCCGCTGGGCCGGTTATTATCCGGGCTGGAAGCCGGGAGACCGGCCGGGGTACCAGCCGGGACAGCGTCCCATTGCCCCCGGCGCGCGTCCCACGCCCTACCAGACCCGCACCAACATTTACAACCGTCCCGGCAATGAGCAGAGGCTGGCCTCCATCGGCGCCAAACCCGGCGCCCTGCCGGCCACAGGGATTAAACCCGGTGCGCCTGGCGCCGGAGTGAGGCCAGGCGCCCCCGGCGCTGGAGCGAGACCCGGAGCCCCGGGTGCCGGGATAAAACCGGGCGCTCCCGGCGCAGGCCTCAAGCCCGGCGCCGGCCAAATAGCCAAGCCCAGACCGCAGCCCCGGCCCGCGGGCCCCAAGCAGAACAACGTCTACGGCGACAAGCAGGGGAACGTCTACCGCCGCGGCGCGGACGGCCAGTGGCAGCAGCGCCAGGGCAACCAGTGGTCCAAACCGGAGGGCCCTAAAACTGCGGCGAAACGGCCCCAGACCGGCTACAAACCTGAAACCCGGCTGCCCCAGACCCGGCCCCAGACCCGGCCGGGCACGGATTACGGTCAACTCAACCGGGAATTCCAGGCGCGCCAGCGGGGTGAGATGCGCACCCAGCAGTTCCAGAGGCAACAGTTCCAGACCCGGCCCTCCGGGGGCTACTCCGGCGGCGGCTACCGAGGCGGCGGCGGTATGCCTGCCGGCGGCGGCTACCGGGGTGGTGGCGGCGGCGGTATGCGGGGAGGCGGCGGCCGCGGCGGCCGGCGGTAGGCTGGGGGCACCAAGCTTCAGACTGAGCCGGGGCCAGGGGGTCTCAAGGCCCCCTGCCCTCTCCCCAACCAGCCGCGCCTGAGCCGGCGGCTCTTTCTTCCTGAGAAACAAGTCCGTTGGCCCAGGCCTGCCCGCCTGCCAGGTTACGGAGAAAGGGAGGTGCGGCGGTGACTCCAGAGATTTTACCTCCACCCAGCTCTCCCCCTGCAGGGGGATGGAGACAAGACCTGATTTCTCTATGGCACTTCCCCCTGGGACAAAAATAGGGAAGCACTATGACAGAGCAGCAAGAGTCCTGCGATAAAGAAAATATCCGCACGGGCACCAGCCCCGAGACCCTGGCCCAGGCCCTTCTGGACAATCTCTACTATGTTCAGGGGCGGCTCCCGGAACTGGCCACCCGAAACGATTGGTACATGGCCCTGGCCTACACGGTGCGGGACCGGCTGCTGCACAACTGGATCCAGACCTTAAGGTCCATCACCGACGACGTTAAAGTGGTTAGCTACCTCTCTGCGGAATTCCTGATCGGGCCCCAATTGGGTAATAATCTTCTCAACCTGGGCATCTGGCAGCAGGTCAGGGAAGCCGTGGCCCAAAATGGGCACACGTTGGAAGATCTCCTGGACCAAGAGGGCGAGCCCGGTCTGGGGAACGGCGGCCTGGGCAGACTGGCCGCCTGCTACCTGGACTCCCTGGCCACTCTGGACGTTCCCGCCATCGGCTACGGCATCCGCTACGAGTTCGGCATCTTCGACCAGGTGATCCGGGATGGCTGGCAGGTGGAGATCACGGACAAATGGCTGGAACTGGGCAATCCCTGGGAAATCTGCCGGCCGGAAATCGCTTACCGGGTGGGGTGGAAAGGATACACCGAAATCTATACCGATGCTGAGGGCCACCAGCGGGTGCGCTGGGTCCCCGGCGGGGTGGTGAAGGGTGAGGCCTATGACTATCCGGTACCCGGCTACCGCAACCGGGTCACCAATCTCCTGCGCTTATGGGCCGCAGAGGCGGTGGAGTCCTTTGATTTTGCGGATTTCAACGTGGGGGACTACTATGGCGCGGTCCAGGAAAAGGTGATCTCGGAGACCGTCAGCAAGGTGCTGTACCCCAATGACGAGCCCGAGGTGGGCAAACGCCTCAGGTTGGCGCAGCAGCACTTTTTCGTCTCCTGCTCTTTGCAGGATATGATTCGCATTCACTTGCTCAGGAAAAATAGTCTTGACACCTTCCATGAAAGCTTTGCAGTTCAACTCAACGACACCCATCCCGCCATTGCCGTGGCGGAATTGATGCGCCTGCTGGTGGACGAGCATCTTCTGCCCTGGGAGCAGGCCTGGGAGATCACCAGCAGGACGTTCGCCTACACCAATCACACCCTCCTGCCCGAAGCCCTGGAGACCTGGCCGGTGCCGCTGTTGGCCGAACTGCTGCCCCGGCATCTGGAAATCATCTTTGAGATCAACCACCGGTTCCTGGATGAGGTGCGCCTCAAATATCTCCTGGACGAAGACCGCATCAGGCGGATCTCCCTCATCGACGAGGGCGGAGCCAAGTCCGTGCGCATGGCCAATCTGGCCTGCGTGGGCAGTCGAGCCATCAACGGGGTGGCGGCCCTGCACAGCGAACTCTTGAAGGACACGGTGCTCAAGGACTTTTATGACCTGTGGCCGGAGAAGTTTTTCAATATCACCAACGGCGTGACTCCTAGGCGCTTCCTGGCCCTGAGCAATCCGGCCTTAAGCCGGCTCATCACCAGCCGCATCGGCGAGAGGTGGGTCACCCACCTGGAGGACCTGAGGCAACTGGAGGATTTCGCTGAGGATATGGAGTTCCATCAGGACTGGCGCCGGGTGAAGCTGGCCAACAAGCGAGTCTTGGCGGCCGCGCTCCAGGACCGCACCGGCGTAACCGTCAATCCCGACAGTCTTTATGACATCCAGGTGAAGCGCATCCACGAATACAAAAGGCAGCATCTGAACGTGCTGCACATTATCTCCCTGTATAGCCGCCTGAAACGCCATCCCGAACTGGAGGTCGCGCCCCGCACCTTCATCTTTGGGGGCAAGGCCGCGCCCGGCTACTGCATGGCCAAGCTCATCATCAAGCTCATCAACGCCGTGGCCGACGTGGTGAACCACGACCCGGATATCCAGGACCGCATCAAGGTGGCGTTTTTCCCCGATTTCACCGTGAAAAACGGCCAGCTCATTTACCCGGCGGCTGACCTGTCGGAGCAAATCTCCACCGCCGGCAAGGAGGCCTCCGGCACCGGCAATATGAAATTCGCCCTGAACGGCGCGCTCACCATCGGCACCCTGGACGGCGCCAACGTGGAAATCCGGGAAGAGGTGGGGCCGGAAAACTTCTTCCTGTTCGGGCTCACGGCTCAGGGGGTGGCGGACCTGAAGGCCGCGAATTATAAGCCCCTGGAATATTACGAGCGGGACCGGGAACTGCAGGAAGTCCTGGACCTCATTAGCTCGGGATATTTTTCCCATGGCGACACCCAGCTTTTCCAGCCCCTGGTGGCCTCGCTCCTGTACCAAGACGAATACCTCGTACTGGCCGACTACCGGGCCTATGTGGATCGGCAGGAGGAAGTGGGCCACGTCTTCGGCGACGTGAAACGCTGGACCCGCATGTCCATCCTGAACACGGCCCGCATGGGCAAATTCTCCTCGGACCGGGCCATCCGGGAATATTGCCAGCACATTTGGAAGGTGCCGGTGTGAAGCTGTCCGGACACGCAGTTGTTTCTGGGCCCCTCGGGCAGGTTGCACTATTTTGCTCCCATTCCGGTCACACGGCTGCCTGCACCCAAACCCCCTTGCTCCACGGCAAGGGATCGGAGACGGAGTTATCCCTGATAAAAAACGCCTCAAGGGAGGATGGCCATGGAATTGATTGATAACGCCCAGGTCCAGAAGTTTCACTTTCAAGGCAATTCTCAGCAGACCCTGGCCGGAGCCGCGCAGGGGCTGAAGACTTTTGAGGTGTGGCGGCTGAGTCTGGTGCCGGGCAGTGAGGTCCCGGCCTTCCGTTACGAGGGCGAAGTGGCGGCCTTAACCCTGCAGGGAACCGGCCGCGTGGCGGTGGACGGCCAAACGGTGGACATCAGGCCCGATACCACCCTGGTGATCCCGGCCGGCGCCTCCCGCCAGATTATCAACACGGGTCCGGCAGACCTGGTGCTCCTCCTGATCCGCGCCCAGGCTCCCGCCTGAACCATGGGGTGAAACAAATAACATGGACCGGCATGTACTTAATAAGTTCTTTAAACCCAAGGCCGTGGCCGTGGTGGGAGCAAGCCCCAAAGAGGGCAGCATCGGCTTCACCCTGGTAAAAAACCTGAAAGAAGACGGCTACAAGGGGCAGATTTACCCCATCAATCCCAAACATCAGGAGATCCTGGGGCTGAAGACCTACCCCGCAATCACCGCGGTGGGCGCGGCCATCGATTTGGCCGTCATCGCCGTCCCCATCGCCGGAGTGCCGGAGGTCATGCGGGAGTGCGGCCGGGCTGCAATCCCCGGCGTCATTATCATCTCTGCCGGCGGCAAGGAAGTGGGGGACGAGGGTAAAAAGATTGAGGCGGAGATCGCAGCCGCGGCCCAGGCCGGGGGCATCCGCTACCTGGGCCCCAACTGCATGGGCATCATCTGCCCCCATGCCCATCTCAACGCCACCTTCGCGGCGCGTTCGGCCAAACCCGGCGGCCTGGCCCTCTTGTCCCAGAGCGGCGCCATCTGCAGCGCCATCCTGGATTGGGCCGACACCCAAAATATCGGCTTCAGCCACTTTGTCAGCATCGGCAGCATGGCGGATATCGACTTCGCCGAGATGATCGACTACCTGGGGAACGAAGACAAAGCCAAAAGCATCATCATTTACATGGAAAACCTGGTGCACCACCGGAGTTTCATGAGTGCAGCCCGCTCGGTTTCCCGGGTGAAACCCATCATCGTGGTCAAATCCGGCCGCAGCGCCGCCGCGGCCCGGGCCGCGGCCTCCCACACCGGGGCCCTGGCGGGCCAGGACGAGGCCTATAACGCCGCGTTCCGGCGGGCCGGCATCATCCGGGTGGACACCATTGAGCAGCTTTTCAACTGCGCCGAGGCCCTGGGCAAAATGCCCCGACCCCTGGGAAGCAGGCTGGCCATCATCACCAACGCCGGGGGCCCCGGCGTCATGGCGGTGGACGCCTTCAGTAAATGGGGCAAAGAGCCCGTCGTCCTGACCCCGGAGACCATCGGCAAGCTGAGCGAATCCCTGCCGCCCCACTGGAGCCGCGGCAATCCCGTTGACGTCCTGGGCGACGCGCCTCCGGAGCGGTTTCTGGATGCCACCCGCATTGTTTTGGCGGCCCCGGAGGTTGACGGCCTGGTGACCGTGCTCTCGCCCCAGGCCATGACCGACCCCGCGGGCGTGGCCCGGGCTGTGGCCCCGGAAATTAAAAAGCAGGCCAAACCGGTCTTTGCGGTGTGGATGGGGGCCAGTGACGTGGCCGCGGGGGTGGCCATTCTGAATGAAGAGGGCGTGCCCACCTTTGAAACCCCGGAAGAGGCCGTGGACACCTTCATGGAGATGTACTCCTATACCCGGAATTTGGAGCTTCTCCAGGAGACGCCGCCGCAACTGCCCTCGGAAATCAAGGTCAATACCCGCCAGGCCCGGTCTTACATCGAAGAATGTCTCAAACGGCAGTCGCCGCTATTGAGCGAAATCGAAGCCAAGGCCGTGCTCGCGGCCTACGGCATCCCGGTGAATCCCACCCTGACGGTGTCTTCGGTTGCGGCCGCAACCCAGGCCGCCAAAAAGCTGGGCTTTCCCGTGGTGCTGAAAATCCACTCCCCGGATATCTCCCACAAATCCGACGTGGACGGCGTGCGCGTCTCGCTGCGGGATGAAGGCGAAGTGACCCAGGCCTTCGAGGACATTGTCGGCCGGGCCAGGTCCCTGAAACCCGAAGCCCGCATCTTCGGGACCACCATCCAGGCCCAGGTGGAAAAAGCCCCCCTGGAGCTTATCTTAGGGGCCAAAAAAGACCCCAATTTCGGGCCTCTGCTGGTCTTCGGCCTGGGCGGCATCCTCACCGAGGTTTTCAAGGAATCCGCGGTGGACCTGCCTCCCCTCAACGCCCTCCTGGCCCGGCGGCTCATGGAGCGGACCCGCATCTACCGCATCCTGCAGGGCTACCGCAATATTCCCCCGGCGAATCTGGACGAACTGGCCGACATCCTGGTGCGCCTGTCCCAGTTGGTGACGGACTTCCCGGAAATCGTCGAACTGGATATCAATCCTTTGCTCCTCAGCCACGGCAAGCCCGTCTGCGTGGACGCCCGCATCCTGCTGGAGCCCAGCCCGGTGCCCGCGCCGCGGCATCTCATCATCGCGCCCTACCCCAACCAGTACGAGAGCGACTGGCTGCTGGAGGACGGCACCCCGGTGGTGCTGCGCCCCATGCGGCCGGAAGATGAGCTCCTGGTGAAGGAACTTTTGGAGAACTGCTCGGACCAGACCCTGTACTTCCGGTACTTTCGTCTCATCAAGGTCTTTCCCCACAGCTTTCTCATCCGTTTCACCCAGAACGACTACGACCGGGAGATCGGCCTGGCGGCCTTCGGCATTCCTCCGAACCCCGAAGTGATGATGGGGGTGGGCCGCCTGGTCATGGCGCCTGACCGCAGCACAGCCGAATTTGCAGTCATCGTGGCCGACCCCTGGCATGGCAAGGGCCTGGGGGAAAAGCTCATCTCCCGGGTCATCGAAATCGCCCGGGACAATGGCGTCAAGTCCCTGTGGGGCGAAGTTCTGGCCGAGAATGTGCCCATGCTGGGGCTGGTGAAAAAAATGGGCTTCACCCTCCACCCCCCCGATGAGGGCGTCCGCCGGGTGGGGATGGAACTGTGAGTTAGGCGTTGGGGGAACATTCCTGACGGGCAGGCCATTCCGCGGGGGTGAATTTTGTCCCCCTGAAGCATTGCCGGGCGGGTTATAGTTAAGGCGGTGCTGCCTGAAATGGGAGTCTCGGCGGCATCGTGGAGCAATAATGGCCATCACCGGCTATGTCTATAGCAAGCGCTATCTGGATCATGAAACCTATCCCGGTCATCCGGAGCGGCCTGACCGGTTGCGGGTGATCCATCGGCGGCTGGTTTTTTCCGGATTCATCAACGAGTTAAAAGTTATCGAGCCTTATCCCGCGTCCATTGAGCAAATCGCCCGGCTTCATGACCGGGATTACATCGAGCGTTTCCGGAGAGCCTGCCGGGAAGGCCAGCAGGTTCTGGACGAGGCCGACAACAGCATCTGCGCCGACTCCTTTGAAGTGGCGCGGCTGGCCGTGGGCGGCGTCTTCGCGGCCTGCGACGCCCTGATGCGGGGAGAAGTGGACAACGCTTTCTGCGCAGTGCGCCCGCCGGGGCACCATGCCGAACGGGCCCAAGCCATGGGGTTTTGCTACTTCGGCAACGTGGCCCTGGGGGCCAAGTACCTCCAGGAGGAGCATGGCCTGGCGCGCATTGCCATCGTCGATTGGGACGCCCATCATGGCAACGGCACCCAGCACCTGCTGGAGGAGGACCCCACGGTCCTCTATATTTCCCTGCATGAAGACCCCAGCGTCTGTTTTCCCGGCACCGGCCTGAAGCTGGAACGGGGCAAGGGCGCCGGGGAAGGCTACACCCTGAATTTCCCTTTTCCGCCCCACACCCGCGGCCCGGCCTATGTGGAAGTCATGGACGAGGAAGTGCTGCCCGCGCTGGAGCAGTTCCGGCCCGATTGCCTGATGATTTCGGCGGGGTTTGACGCCCACATGAACGACCCCATGGCCGATTTGCACCTTTCCCACCGGGGCTATATGATCATGGGGGCGCTGTTGCTGAGTTTCGCCCAGGATTTTTGCCAGGGCCGGGTGATTTCGGTGCTGGAGGGCGGCTATAACCTGGAAGCTTTGGAGGACTGCGTCTTTAACCACATCCGGGCTCTGAAGAGCATGTAAGACCGGAGAGTTTTCCGTCAGGAGGTTTGCCGGTGGCAGCTTACCGTGAAATCATGGATCTCATCGGCACCGCGGTGGACGCAGTGGGGGTGATTATTATCGTTGTGGGGGCCCTGGCGGCGACGTGGCGCTATTGTCTGCGCTTCCGGGGCGAAACGGGGGAATCCTATCGGCTCTACCGCCAGGACTTGGGCCGGGCAATCCTTTTGGGGCTGGAGTTCCTGGTGGCCGGGGACATCATCCGCACGGTGGTGGTCTCGCCGACCCTGGAAAACGTGGTGGTCCTGGGGCTCATCGTCCTGATCCGGACCTTCCTCAGCATGGCCCTGCAGCTGGAAGTGGAGGGACGCTGGCCCTGGCAGCAAAAGGCTTCAGAATAAAGCTGTTGGCCCGGCTTTGCATAGCCTTGATCACCATCTCCCCCGCGTTTTCCCCGGAGACGACAATGATGGGCAGATCTTTGGTGGTTTCTTGCCGGCGAATCGCCTGAATCAAATCAAAACCCGACAGATTGGGCATATGCAAATCAGTGATGACCAGGTCCATCCTGTCACTGGCGAGCATCGCCAGCGCGGCGCTGCCGTCTGCAGCTTTGCAAAAATCCTTGAACCCCAGCCGCTTGAGCGTTTGTCTGAGCAGGGATAGCATGAGTGGTTGATCATCCACGATCAAGATTCTCGCCTGAAACCGGCTGGGTTGGCCCACCCCGAACTCCTCGACGCCTGTCATGCCAAGTTGCAGCCAAAGAGGTATGGGCGAATTTGTCATTCTGAACGGAGCGAAGCGGGGTGAAGAATCTAGTCGCTGCGCTCAGAATGGCTTGCTACTTATTTGATCGCCACTTGGAATCCCCCGTTTCCCGGACGCCCCAGCCCGGGCCGCCCGGCTGGGGCCTGCATCCGGGTTATGATGCGCCAATAAATTGAGTCCGAAACGGACCCGCCTGTCCCATCTGGTTCTATCCTTTCAAAACCGTGGCCAGGACATCGCTCATGTCTTTGACCCGGTAAGGCTTTTTCATCACCCCCTTGAAGCCCTGGTTGATAAAATGCACCATGAGCGGGTCATCGGCATAACCGCTGCTCATAATGGCCTTCACCTGGGGATCGAGAATCCTCAGCTTCTCCATGGTTTCCTTGCCGCCCATGCCGCCGGGCACGGTGAGATCCAGGATCACTGCGGCAAAGGGGGCGCCGCCGTCTCTGCCCTGGACATATTTTCCCAGGGCTTCCACGCCGTGGGCCGCATACTCCACCTCATACCCCAGGTGCTGGAGCATCCTGCCGGCGATCTCCCTGACCAGGGGCTCGTCATCCATCACCAGGATCCTGCCGTGCCCTTTTACCGGCACGGTGTCAACTTCCGGTTCCGGAGAGGGGCGGCTGCTGGCCGCGGGCAGGTAGAGCGTAAAGGTGGCCCCCTCTCCCAACTGCGAAGCGGCGGTGAGATGGCCGCCATGCTTCTTGAGGATGGAAAAGGACGTGGCCAGCCCCAGGCCGGAGCCCTTCTGTTTGGTGGAGAAATATGGGTCGAAGATCTTGCCTAAGTGGCTGGGGTCAATGCCCATGCCCTGATCCTGGATGGCTATTTTCACATAGGAACCCGCAGCCAGGGGCAAGTCGGTCTTCTCCCCCAGAACTGCGTTTTCCGCGGTCACCGTAATGGTGCCGCCGCGGGGCATGGCCTGATCGGCGTTGCGCACAATGTTATGGAGCGCCTGGCTGAGTTGGTCCGGGTCCACCTCCAAATACCAAAGCGTTTCCGGCAAGTGCAGCTGGGCGCGGCAACGGGAGCCGGCCAGGGCCAGGTTGGCGACTTCTTTGATGAGAGGCAGAGGGGAAACCACCTTCTTGATGGGCGCGCCGCCCCGGGCAAAGGTGAGCAGCTGCTGGGACAGGGCCTGGGCACGGAGACAGGCCTGTTCCGCCACGGTGAGGCGCTCCTTGATCTGCCTTGGCAGGTCAGGCATGAGGGAGGCCAGGTTGATGTTGCCCAGCACGGCGGTGAGCAAGTTGTTGAAGTCGTGGGCGATGCCTCCGGCCAGGGTGCCCAGGGACTCCAGCTTGTCGATGCGAAGCCGCTCTTCCTCCAGGCGTTTGCGCTCGGAAATATCGTACAGGATGCCGCTGATATAGGCCATTTGCCCGTCGGCATGCAGGATGATCTGGCTTTTTTCCTGAACCCACAGGATCCCGCCGCTTTTCGTGTGCAGGCGGTATTCCCGAAGATAGGTTCTGTCGGTCTGCAATGCCTGCATAAAGGTCTGGAGAGCGCTGTGCCGATCCTCGGGGTGGACCAGGTGGCGCCACTTGCGCCCCGGTCTGGCGAAATCCTCCCGGGGGTACCCGGTCATTTCCTCGATCTTGTCACCGTAGAAATCCACCCGGCCATCGGGATAGGCGGTAAAGACCACCGTGGGAAGATTGGCAACCAGCATCCGGTATTTTTCTTCACTGTCTTTCAGGCGGGCTTCACTCTCCTGCAATTTGGCGTGAGAGTCCCGCAGTTCCCGGGTGCGGGCCTCCAGCACCCCCTCCACCCGGAGCAAGGCCCGCTCCCGGCGCACTTTGTCACCCAATTCCACCAGGTAGTTGGGATCAAAAGGCTTGCGCACATAGCCGTTGGCCCCGCGGCGCAAAAATTGGGTGGCAAGTTTGGGGTTGGCATCCGTGGTCATCATGATCACCCCCGGATAACCGGGCCCCTGTTTGAATTCGTTCAAGAGGATATCACCCCGCATATCGGGCAAATGGTAATCCAAGACCACCAATTCCGGAGTGAGTTCGTGAAACAGTACGCGGGCTTCTGCCCCGGTCAGGGCGCTGGCCGCAGTGTAGCCGTGCTTCTGAAAAGCCTGCGCCAACATCTTGGCCAGGGCGGAACTGTCCTCCACAATGAGAACCTGAGGAGAGACCTGGGGCGTCTCTCCGTCCAGCAGTTTGTGCACAGTTTCCCGGAAGACCCTCTGGGAACATGGCAGGGAGAGGAAGGCATTGGCCCCCAGGTCCCGGGTCACCTGCCGGGCATGGTCCCCGGCAAAGGTGGCTGAAACCACCAGGATGGGCACCTGATTGAAGGCCGCATATTCCCACGAACGCAGCAGCCGGCAGAAGCTCCAGCCATCGATGCCCGGCATGTGCAAATCCGTGACCAGCAGATGGGGCGGACCTTGGGCCTGCATGAAGGCCAGTCCTTCCTCCACACTCTGGCAGGAGTGCACCCCCAGGTCTTCCTCCTGCAAAAAGGCGCTCAACAGGCGCAGTTGAACCAGGTCGTCATTGACCAGCAGCACCGTCTTGCCTTGGTGATTCTGCATATCCTCTTCCCTCAGGCGCCTGGCAAGCCTTTATGAGGGCAGCCACCCGAGAGTCTGCCCCGGACTGATAGCCAAAACGGCCTGTCCTCCCCGATTCTCTGGCCTGGGCCACCGCACAAAATGAGCCGCCGGAGAAAAGGCGGAAGGACTCCCCTCCCGTGGGTCGAAAAGTTTGAAAACCCCGAGCCACCGGGATTAAGGGTTTGTATGAAAAGGCGGCAGTGTGATGAGTGACTGCCCGCAGGGAACGACGCCCCTGCCTGCCTTTCCCCTATCCCATCCTGTCCTGACCCCCCAGCTTAGTCCTGCAACGACTCTTTGAGCCGGTCAAATTCCTGCACCACAACCCCCAGGAGCGCTTCTGCATGCTGTAAGTTCCCGCTTCTGCCTGCCATCTCCACCTGCCAGGCCGCCACCCGCAAGGGGTTGGCGCTGATGCTGGCCGCAGCGCCTTTGAGAGAATGGGCCTGACCTTGCAGCCTGGCAGCATCACTTGCGGCCAGGGCCTGCTGCATAGCCGCAATCTGCACCGGGGCCTGGTCCAGAAAGATCTTCAGAATCTCCTCCAGGAGATCCACATCCCCCTCTACCCGCTCCAGGAAAGCGGCGCGATCGAATGGTTGGGTCATAATGATCTCTGCTAACTGACGAGTTGGGGAAAAGGTCTTATCCCAGGTCCGCGCGCCCGGGGCCCAGGTCCAATTTCTACACCTTTAAGCGGTGGGCCCCCGGGCCATGACCCTGAACCTCTTGGCTATTATCGGCACAGTCCGCAGGGAAATTGAGTGCCTCCGGATAATTATTGGCAGCCTCACCCTTCCTCCTTTTCCATGGCCATGAACCTGATGAATTCCACCAGCAGCCCCACATCATAGATGCCCTTTTCCTGCCAGTCCCGGCGCATGATCCACAGGGCCGTGCGAGGTGGGAAGGCGGGCCGCCAGGCCCGCCGGGACACCAGGCTCTCAAAGCTGTCAACAATGCGCATCATGCGGGCCAAAGGGTGAATCTTGGCCAGTTTGATGCCCTCGGGATAGCCGGAACCGTCGCCGTTTTCATGGTGTTGCAGCACCAGCAGCAAGGCTTCCCGGCTCATGAGAGACAGGGTCTTCAGCATGAGGAACCCGGTGGTGGGGTGCTTTTTGACCAGATCCTCCTCCTCCGGTGAGAGCTTGGCCGTCTTTTTGAGAATTTCCGGAGTGATCCTGGTCATGCCGATATCATGCAACAAAGCCCCTCGCCCCACTTCCCGGATATTGCGCTCCTGCCAACCCAGATGCCGGGCAAAGGCCATGGCCAGCAGACAGGTATTCAGGCAATGGGAGTACAAGTCCTGATCATGCCGGCATAAGTCCACCAGCCAATTGCATTGGTAATGATCCTGGTGGATGAATTTGAGGAAATGCTCCACATAGGTGAAACCCTGCACCAATTTTGGCGCGAGCTGCCCCTGGGGGCCGCTGAAGCATTGCTGCATCCAAAAGTAGGTAATGTCCGCCAGCCGTTCCGCCCGCTCTCGCACCGGCCGCTGGGGGTCGTTTAAAACCGCTTGCAAATTCTGGTGCAGATATGCCAGCACCAGCGCTTGGTCCCGTTGGTGAAAATAAAGCCGGTTGATTCCCGCTTCCTGGAGTTTGGCCATTAAAGCAGGCTCAACGGTCTGGCCCGATGCACAGAAACCTTCAAATTTCTCCCGTCCCTTTCCCGCAATTTTGATTCGCACCATCAACTCAAAGGGCACTTCCTGCCCGGGGATAAGGTTTTGGATCGGCAGGGCGACATAGTCTTGGGAAGCCGGCCCCGCCGAACTGATGGTGGCCTTCCAGTTGCCGGTAAAGATACTTCGTCCCAGCGGGGTTTCTGAGGCCGGCATTGTTCCCCCCGGTCAGGCCTGGCAGTAACGGCGCCAGGCCTCTTGGAGCCGTGTCAATTCCCGGTCAACCATGCCCAACAGAAAGGCAGGCTCAGTGCCGTTGCCTTTCAGGCAACTTTCCTCCAGACGCAGCACTGCCGCTTTCAGGGCCTCGGTTCCCAGATTGGCGGCGGCATTGCGCAGGGACCGGACCAGGTCCTCCGCCTGCTGAATCTCGCCGCTTTGCAGGGCCAGGCGCAAGTCCTCCAACTGGGCGGCAGCATTCTGCAAGAAGGTTTCCATCATCAGGGCCAGCATCCCGGCATCACCGCCCAGGCCGGCCAACACCCTGTCCACGTCGAAAATGCAGCATCCAGCCGGTTGCGGCGCCGGAGCAGGCCCGGGTGAAATCCAGGCGTCCAGCGCAGCCAGGAGTTCCGCCGGCTGGATGGGCTTGGCCAGGTAATCATCCATGCCCGCCTCCAGGCAAAGCTCCCGGTCACCCTGCATGGCATTGGCGGTCAGGGCGATGATGGGCAGGTGTGTGCCGGTTCCATGCTCCCGGCTCCGGATGGCCGCGGTGGCCTCCAGACCGTCCATTTCCGGCATCTGCATATCCATGAGCACCAGGTCGTAGGCCGACCTGGCCGTCGCCTGCACCCCCTCCCAGCCGTTTGCGGCCAGATCCACCTGGCACCCCATCTTCTCCAGAAGGCTTTTGGCCAGCTTCTGATTGATGACGTTATCCTCCACCACCAGAACCCGCCCCCGCTGCCGGTTTTTTGCCGGGCCCAGGTCCTCCGCCGGGGGGGCAGGCTGGGAAGGACGGGAGGTCTTTCTCTGTCCGCTGACCTCCAGCAGGCACTGCCGCAGCAGAGAGGGTTTGATGGGTTTGTTGAAGTACGCGGCAAACCCGTTCTCGCGCAGGCGCGCCCGCTCAGACCGATCCCCGGCGGATGTCAGCATGACCAGGATGGTATCCTGAAGCTGGGCGTCCTCCTTTATGAGCCTCCCCAGGGTTTCGCCGTCCATCTCCGGCATGATCATGTCCACAAGGGCCACGCGGAAGGGGTCTTGGGCGCCGCAGGCCTGATGCATCAAAGCCAGAGCCTCCCCACCTCCCCTGGCCTCCGTCACCCGGCACCCCCAGAATCCCAACTCTTCCCGTAGTATCAGCCGGTTGGTGGCGTTGTCATCCACCACCAGAACACGCATGTCGTGCAGTTCTCCCGGTTCAAGGCTGCCCGGGGGCTGGATTTCCTGCTGCTTTTCCAGAGGCAGGGTAAACCAAAAGGTGGACCCTGCCCCCAGTCGGCTTTCCACTCCGATGCGGCCGCCCATGAGTTCGGTCAATTGCTTGCAGATAGCCAGACCCAGGCCGGTGCCGCCATATTTCCGGGTAGTGGAGGCATCCACCTGGGAAAAAGATTTGAAAAGCCGCTCCAGGCGGTCAGCAGGGATGCCGATGCCGGTATCGCGCAGGGAAAAGTGCAAAATGGCGTGGGTGGGGGTCTCCTCCTTAAGGGCCGCCTGCATGACCACCTCTCCCTGCTCCGTAAATTTCAGGGCGTTATTGGCCAGGTTCATGAGAATCTGACGCACGCGGCTGGGATCGCCCCGGAGGCGGGTGGGAACCGCCGGGGGCAGGAAACAGGAAAATTCAACCCCTTTCTCCTGGGCCTTCAAGGCCAGGATGTCCAGAACCTCATCCATGAGCAGGCGCAGATCGAAGTCCACAATCTCCAGATCAAGCTTGCCGGCCTCCATCTTGGAATAATCCAGGATGTCGTTGATCAGGGACAGGAGGCTGTTGCCGCAGGTCTGGATGCCGGTGACATACTCATGCTGTTCGGCCGTTAACGGCGTGTTCAGCAACAGGCTGCTCATACCGATGATGCCGTTCATGGGGGTGCGGATCTCGTGGCTCATATTGGCCAGAAACTGGCTCTTGGCGATGCTGGCCGCCTCGGACTGCACGGCCATGAGGTTGGCGTGGTCGATGGCTTGTTCCAACTGGCGGTTGGCTTCCTCCAATTTCCGGCGGGTCTGCTCAGCCTTGCCGCTTTCAGCCAGGCTGGCCTTGACACTGAAATGACGGAGGGCAGTTCTCCAGGTGAGGGCCAGCCCTGCCCATGCCAGGGTCGCCAGGACCAGGACTGTCAGCCAATGAGCCGGAGACAGATGTTTACAGACCTCTGTGGCAGGCATTTTCCCCAGACTTCTCCTGCATTACTCCAGATTTCGCCTCCCTGGCCGTCCACCCAGGCTTCTCCGCCGCCACTTGATCGTTTCCATCTTGACGGTCTCGGCTCAGGGTAAACCTTTTCCTGCATCTGCATGTATGTCGGCAACCTCCGGGGATTCCTTGAACGGAAAAAACAGGGGAAAGACGCTCGCGAGGTCTGAAGGGGGCCAACCCGAGGGCAGGGAAAAATATTGGGGGGGCTTAGAGATGCGAAGGGGGCCTGAAACCGGCCCCCCTACCCTTCGATGCTTATCTACTGCCCGCGGGCCGGGTGGCGGGAGGGCGCCGGAGCAGTTTTTCCGCCACTGGCGGCAGTTCTCTCAGGATCTTCTCGCCTTCGGGATCTTCCACCAGGGCCGCCAGGATGTAGCGGCGGCCGTCGTCGGTCCACACCAGAACCGAGTCGGAAAACCAGATGCGGAAATGGCCGGACTTGCGGTAGAGGCGGTTCGCGGGAACCGATTTCCCTAAGGCAATGGTAAACTTATCCGGCAGATCGGGGAAGGCCAGGATCTTGAGCATCTGCCTGGTGTGTTCCGGGTTGAGGAGCTTGCCGTAGGCCAAAAGATAGTAGAAATTGCAGACCTGGTTGGCGGTGGCGGCGTAGGTCAGGTCTTTCAGGGGCTCGGGATGCTTCTCCCCCCCGCCGTAGCTGCCTCCCACCCAGATGCCGCCCCCCCGGCTCCGGTCGTAGAACCGGTAGCGCGGGTCCTGCAACGCCGCGGCAATGGTGGTCAGACCCAGGCGGTTGATCACCTGGCTGGAGGCGAAGTTATCCGATCTGCGGATCATCTCCACCATCTGGGACTTCAACTCCGGAGTGGGTTTGAGGCTGCCGTCTTCGAAGCTGCGGAAGGCAACCCACAGGACGGCGATCTTGGGCAGGCTGGCGGCGTACATCATCTGATCGCCGTTTACCTGGGCAAAACGCGGAGCCCTGGGGTTGCTCAAATCCACCAGGCCCACGGCCAGTTTTTTTTCATAGATGAGGGAATGCCAGCGCGCGTTTTGCCTGAGCGCCCGCTCCAAACCGATTTGCAGATCCTTATCCCAGCGTTGGGACAGGGCGCGCCATTCCGCATCCGGCACTTTGATGGGCAGGGTCTGGCCGTAAGCCCAGGCCGTGGCCAGGGCCGCTAAAATACTTGCAGCCGCCCAGAGAGGCAAAAAACGTTTCATCGGGCTTTTCCCGGTCAATTGGCCGCCTCTGACGAGGGCCTGGTTTTCTTGGCCGCAAACAGAAGGTTCGAGGTATTCAACCGATGATGGTAACAGATGCCGAAGGGCAGCGGGTAGACGTCTTTTTTGGCGCGGTAAATCTTCACCAGATCGCTCTGCTGGCAATTTCTAAACAGCGTAATGGGGCAACTATAGGTGCCGTAAAACCTGAATCCCCACATGTTGGGGTCGAAGTATCGGAAGGGAATCGCCGTGTCGCTCTGCAGCACATAGAGGCTCTGGTCCAGGATGAGCTGGCGGATCATGGAAAAGTGCCCGCCGAACATGAGGTAGGAGGCGGCCTTGGCAAAGGAGGTCACCGGCCCGAAGCTTTTCAGGAACGCCACGAAGTTGGGGTGCTTGTTCAGGGAATCGTTGGCCAGATTGATACTGAAGTAATATAAGGTCCGTTTTTCGGTCGACCCTTCCGGAGTAAAGACGATCCTGACCCCGGGAACGCCCTTGTCCGGCTTGACCCGCTGGCCGGCCGAAATCTCCTCGATGGCGCCGTCCGGCCGCATCACCCATTGCTGGACATCCAGGACCTGCGCCTTGGTGCGGGCCAGGAACAGCAAAAGCACGGGCAGAACCCCCTTCAGCTCGTGCTTGCTGTAGGAAACCGCCATTTTCTTGGTTTGGAAAAAGCTCAAATTCAGGATGTCATAGAGGGAACGCTGCAGGCGGGGAAAGAAGTTCGCGCCGTCTTTACCGGCAAAATCCGGCAGTTCCCCCACCGGCTCCAGGGCCACCAGGATGTAGGTCTGGGCCTGGGGAAACAGGGCGCAGGCGTGGACGAAATCCGGCCCGCTGAAGGGATAAAAGACGGTGCCCGTGGTGGCCGCGGCCAATTCCTGGGCCGCCCACTTCTGCATCACGGTGAACTGCTTCTGGGTGAACCGCTCCCAGATCCGGTCCATTTCCTTGGCGAACCTGGCCCAGCCCAGCTTGCCTTCGTACTGCTTCAGACTACTCTCCGGATTATTCAGGCCGGCAATAAATAAGGCATACTCATGATAGGATGACGCAAATTTCCCGGCAGACTCATTGACCGCGGTGCTTCTCCCCCTCCCGGAGATTTCCTCCGCCGCTCCCGCCGGGCCGGCGGCAACTCCCTGGGCCAGGAGAACCAGCATCACCGCTCCCCCCCACCATGCCAATCTCCCTTTTGCCATTGCCTCGCCTCTACTTTTCTTAAAATTGTTTCTTAATAGCCTTTCCGAGAAACCACGGAAAAACGGACGGCCAGGAGCTTATACAACAACAGTCCTGCGGCCAGCGTCAGCAGTCCGAACCCGGAGGGCAGCGGCCTTTCCAGAACCAGGTAGCACAGCATCCAGCCGTAGAGCACCAGAAAAATGCCCGGCGTCACCGGGTATCCCCAAGTCTTGAAGGGCCGGGGCTGGTCAGGATTTTTCAGGCGCAGCACAAACACCCCGGCCACGGCCAGGGAAGCGAAC
>CAZFWX010000036.1:0-25644 GCA_964522695.1 uncultured Desulfobacterales bacterium | reverse complement strand
GATGCTGATTGCAGACCACCTCAACCTGATGGGTGATAATCCCTTGGTGGGGGAAAACGTGGACGAATGGGGTCCCCGCTTCCCGGACCTGAGCCGGGTCTACGACCCGGAACTCATGGATCTGGCCGAGGAAGCGGCGCGTCAAGAGGGCGTCCGCCTGCGCAAGGGCGTTTACGTCGCCGTAAAGGGGCCTTGTCTGGAGACGCCGGCCGAAACCCGCTGGCTGCGCCAGATGGGGGCTGATGCGGTGGGCATGTCCACCGTCCCCGAGGCCATTGCCGGCGTTCACAGCGGAATGCGGCTTCTGGGGATCTCGGTGCTCAGCAACCTCAATCTGCCGGATGCCATGGCCCCCATTGCCCTGGAGGACATCATCGCCACGGTGGCCCGGGCCGAGCCCCAGCTGGTACAACTCATCCGGGGGGTGCTGCGCCGGGCCGGCGGCGTGCGGTAGTTCAGCCTTGCTTTTTCTTTCCCGGCTTTTTGGGCTTTGCAGCCTTCTTGCGAGCCGTGCCAGACGGCATTTCGGCTTGGGCGACCACCGGCCCGGCGGGTACGTGATGGGCCGGCGGTTCTGGAGTCTTGGCGACCTGAGGGACTTGGGCGGGACGAGGCGTACCCTGAGCGGCTGCGGCCGCTTCCGGGGATGCTCCGGGCGGCAGCAGGACGTAGATGCGCTTTTCCCGGGGCAGATTCTCCAGGGACGCTTCACAAGCGGTGCAAATTTTCAAGTGCAATGGATTCGGGGCCTGACAGGCCGGACACTTGAGCCACAACCCCATGACTTCCCTCCCCCTCCCGTTTTTTGTTAGGATTAACAAAGCCAGGTGAGTTTTTCAAGATTTTTCTGTAGTTAATCCTCATTCTGGGCTTTCTTGTCAACTTCACGAATTGGCGCCGGGCATTCCTCCCGGACACGGAAAGGTAGGATCTCCCATGAAAAAGCAGACAATTTCCCCTGAGAAAGCTCCACCCGCGGCAGGGCCTTACAGCCAGGCGGTGGCCGCCGGCCCCTTCGTTTTTCTGTCCGGCCAGATTCCCCTCAATGCCGAGGGCCAGCTGGTTAAAGGCGACATCGTGGTGCAGACCGTTCAGGCCCTGGAAAACGTCAAGGCCGTTCTGGCCGCGGCGGGCCTCACCCTGAAGGAGGTGGTCAAAACCACCGTCTTTTTAGCCGACCTGGCCGACTTCCAGGAGATGAACCGGGCCTACGCCGAGTTCTTCCCGGAAAAGCCGCCAGCCCGCTCCACCATCCAGGTGGCGGCGCTGCCCAAGGGGGCGGCCGTCGAAATCGAAGTGGTGGCCCTGCGCAAGGATTGGCCGGCGTGAGAATACAGGGGCCGGGGAGATGATCTCCTGCGCATTTCTCCCCTGCCTCCCTCACAACCCTCACAGGGGGGTGGGCCAGGGAGTTTGAGGGGAGATAAATAAAGGTGCACAGGCTGGAAAGCCTTTGCCGCCAACCCCCGGCCGCCTCCTCAAAATCAGGGGACCGCCATGCGCACCTTCAAGGAAATCAGCGACAACTACCGTTTCAGCGATGTGGAAGTCCGCATCCTGGCCGAACTGGCGCCCATCGTGGAGCCGCACCTGGACGGCGTTGTGAGCGATTTCTACGCCCTGTTCCAGGAGATCCCTGACGCGGCCAAGTTCCTGGCGGACGAAGCCCGCCTGGCGCGTCTGCAACTCGCCCACCGGACCTGGCTCGCCGGGCTCTTCCAGGGTCCTTTCGACGAACGCTACTATTACCGCCTGCACCGCATCGGCCACGCCCATGTGCGCATCGGCCTGTCGGCCCATTTCGTCCACGTGGGCATGAATTTCTTGCGGGAGCGCCTGAAGCGCATCATTTCTGACGAACTCAAGGAACACCAGGTGGAGCAGGCCTTGCTGGCCATGGACAAGATCCTGGATCTGAATCTGGACGTCATTGCCCGCACCTACCACGAAGAGGAGATGCGGCGCTCATTCTTGTCATACAAGCTGGACGACGCCCTGATCCGCTTCGCCCGGCGCTTCACCTTCGGGCTCAACCTGATGCTCCTGGTGGGCCTGATCGCCCTGTCCATCGGCATGGTGGCGGTGCTCCTGCACGACATCAGCCTGATCTTCCGGGGCCAGGCGGAAAAGGGTCTGGTGGCGGCTTTGGGGTCGCTCCTCATCCTCTGGCTGGCCATCGAGCTGCTGGACGCGGAAATCGACCGCCTGCGGGGCGGGACCTTGCAACTGAGCTTATTTGTGGGCGTGGCCCTGGTTGCCTTTATCCGGAAACTGTTGGTTTCCTCCCTGGCCCACGAAGACATCAAGGTGGAGCTTCTCTACCTGGGGGGCGTGTTCATCCTGGGCCTGATCTTCTTTCTTATCTCCCGTTCTGAGGCGCAGCGGCGTTAAAGTCAGGTGGCGTTAAAGCGGGTTATTGGGGCGGTTGTCACTCTGAACCGTGCGAAGTGGAGAGGAGAACCCAAAGGCTTCGCGGCGTTCAGAATGACTTTCTGGCACGTTGGAACCATCTCAGGTGAAAACCGCGGAGAAAAAATAGGGCAGGAGCCCCAGTCGACATCTCAGCCGGCGCAGGGCTTAGACTTGTTCTGGTTCCCAAGCTCCCGCTTGGGTGCCGACATGGCTGCGAAGCTCTGCTTCGCTCCAGCAATGTCCCCCTCATTCGGGTGGAGCCAAGCAAAGCTTGACGGGCAACGGCGTTCCCAAAGAGGATCTTGGGAACGAGGGGCGGTTGAGCTTCCGGCAAGGGGAATGCCGCCGCAGATCAGCCCTTTTTGGCGTATTTCGTGGGTTGCTTGGCAAACTCCTCTTTACACAGTTCGGAACAGAAGTAATACGTCTCATCCTCGAAATCGTACACGAATTTGCCGTGTTCCGCCTGAAGATCCAGGTTGCAGACGGGGTCGACGCGGCAGACCGGTTTAGTTTCCTCACTCATGGAGTTCCCTCCTTTTTCTTAAAAAATAATACCTCAAAGCCGTTGGTCAAGGGGAAGGGAAGGGTCGTCCGGGGACCGTGGATGCACCCACAAGGGTGAGATATGCGGAATTGGTGTTTGGGCCCTAATAGGTACCGGGTCCGGCCAAAATGGCCGATGCGCGCCGAACCGCAATTTGGCCTAGCCTAGCCGGAGGCTTTCAGTCTGCGCGTGCACAGGTGAGGACACCTGTGCCACCGAGGTTTCTCTTGATTTTGGAGGCCCTGGAGCCGTACGAATCTCACCCCAAAACTAACCTTGACTGAGCCGGGTATTTTGGGGGCTAGGGGGACTTACTGGCTGGGCGGCAGAAATTCCGAGGTTTGGGAGGATTCGGGGGGCAGATCTTCGGAGACGCCCGGGGCCTCGGTGAAGCGCAGGGGCAACCGGATGATCACGGTGGTGCCCTGGCCCACCACGCTGGAGAGGTTGATGGCGCCCCGGTGCTCATCGACGATCTGGCGCACGAAGACCATGCCCAGGCCGGTGCCGCCGATCTTGGTGGTGTAGAAGGGCACGAAGACCTTGTCCACCACCTCAGGCGGCATGCCCCGGCCCGTGTCCTGGATGACCAGCACGGCCATGTCCTTCTCTGCCTGGGTGCGCACCCAGATGGTGCCCTGGGGGCGGGTGGCCTCAATGGCATTCCGGAGCAGATGGGCCAGGGCCACCTTTAACAGGTGCGTGTTAAAGCGGCCCAATAGGGGCTGCGGATGGATTTCAAAGACAACCTTAAGGTTCTTCAGCCGAAACTCGGGCATGAGCAGTTCCACGGTGGCTTCGACAATGTCGTTGACGTCCTCCTGGGCGAAAAAGGACGATTTGCGCTGGGCCAGGTTTTCAAAGCGCTCCACCATCTGTTCGATACGCCGGGCTTCGTCGGCGATGGCCTTGAGCCAGGAGCGGGTGGGGTCCTCTTCCGCGGTTTTTTTCAACAGCCGGTGGCTGAAGCCGCCGATGATATGCAAAGGATTGCGGATGCCGTGAGCCATCCCCAAGGCCATCTCCGCCATGGTGCGCTCCATCACCAGGGCCTCCATTTCCCGGTTGAGGGCCAGGATTTCATGGCTGGTGGCCTCCAGGTGGTGATGGTCCGCCTCCATGCGGTGGTAGAGGCGCTGCATGCGGTGGAAGAAAAGGGTGATGGTGGTGATGGCCACGTAGACGATGGAATCGAATCCTCCCACAAACCGGCGGGACTGCCACAGGGTTTCGCTGGACCCCCAGTTATCGATGATGGCCTGGATGGAGTGGGACGTGGCGTGGGAGAGGGAGAAGATGAGAAAAGCCAGGCTCAGCCAGTTGAGGAAGAGCCACAAGGCGTTTTCCGGATCCTGGGCCATGAGCCGCCGGGTGAGGCGCAAGGAGAGGACGGCGAAGAGGATCACCAGGGCCGAACAGACGGCCTGGGTCAGCCATATGGGGAAAAGAGGCACGAAAGTCATGGCGCTTGGCTGTGACCCTGCCGGGCGAAGGCTTTAACCCCCCGGTAGAAAAGATAAAAGGCTGGCGCCAGGAAGAGGTAGTGGGTGAAACGGGTGAAGTAGTAGGCCCAGGTTTGGGCGTTTTCCATGAGGAGCCATTGATGGAAACCCTGGCCGAGGATCACCGGGTTGACCAGGGACCACTCCAGGGTATGGCCCAGAAAGGCGTCCACATTCCAGACAGCCAACATCCAGCACGCCCATTTGATCTGCCGGAACCCCGGCAATTTGGCAAACCCGCCCTGGTGGATTTCATAGATAAAGAAGAGCATGGCCCCGCACAGGAGCAGGTGCGCGGTCTGATGGACGTAAGAGCCTTCGGTGCCCCACCGGTACCAGGCAGCCATGGCCGGACGGGGCAGGAGAACCAGCAGAGCGAAAGCCGGGGCGACCTTCAGGAACGAGAGCCGGAAACGCATCAAGGGCCTCGTGTTGTTCAGACAGGGTGGAAATGGCAAGCGGGGCGGACCTAAAAGGTGCGCCCCCGGGAAACCGTCCCCATCAGGGAACCGCGTCACCTGATGTCATTATTGTTAACTTGCGTAAAATTGTCAATGGCCGGGAGGAAAGAGCGGCCCCCTGTCAGCCGCTTAAGCCCAACTGGCGCAAGGCCCGGGGGTCGCGGCGCCAGTTTTTCCACACCTTGACCCACAGGTCCAGAAAGACCCGGGCGTCCAGCAAGGCCTCGATGTCGGCCCGGGCCTCCTGGCCCACGGTTTTAAGCACCCGCCCCTGCTTGCCGATGACGATGCCCTTCTGAGAATCCTTCTCCACGAAAATCACCGCCCGGATGCGCACGAGATTGGGCCGCTGGCTCTCGTCGAATTCTTCGATGGCCACGGCCACGGCGTGGGGGATTTCCTCGCCCAGGTGGTGCAGGAGGCGCTGGCGGATGAGTTCGGCCACCAGTTGGCGCTCGGTCTGGTCGGTGAGATGGTCCTCGGGGTAGAGGGCCGGGGCCGAGGGGAGAAGTTTGACGATTTCCTCCAAGAGGACGCCCATGCCGTCGCCCAGCAGGGCGCTTACCGGCACGATGGGCGCCTGGGGAAAGAGCTTGTGGTACTGGGACATGAGAGGCAGCAGATCGCCTTTGGCCGCCCGGTCAATCTTGTTGATGGCGATGATAAGGGGGCAGGTGAGGCGGCGCAGGGCCGGCAGGAGCACCTGGTCGGCCTCGGGCAGGCGGCGGGGCTCCACCAGCCACACCACCACGTCGGCATCGTCCAGGATGGCCATGGCCGACTGCACCAGGGCAGTGTTCAAGGGACCCTTGGGCTCCAGGATGCCCGGCGTGTCCAGGAAGAGAAGCTGGGCCTGGGGCAGGTTCAAAATGCCCAACAGGGGCCGGCGGGTAGTTTGAGGCTTGGGCGAAGTGATGGCCAGGTCCTCACCCACCAGACGGTTCAAGAGCGTGGACTTCCCCACATTGGGAAAGCCGATGATGGCCACATGGCCGCATTGGAAGGAGGGTGTGGTAGTCATGGTGGCTTAGTTTGCTGGGGGAGGGCAGGGGGAGCAAGCTCCCCCGCCCTCCCCCCACACCCCCCACCCAACCCCCTTGAATGGCGGTCAAGAAGCCGGGATACGCGTCCCGAATTTCTTAGCCTAAAGGCACTAAGGGGTTGGGGGAGGGAGTTTGAGGGAGGGGGGAGGGGGCTCGCCCCCTGGCCCCCTCCCTCAAATTATCTTGGGCCTCTCTCTAATCCCGGTGCCGCCGGCGGCGCAACAGGAGGCTTAAGCCGGTGAGGATGACGCAGGCCCAGGCGAAGGCGTCGCCATAGCGGGTGTAGAAGCTGCCCCCTGGCATCCAGGGCAATTCCACGGCATGGGACGCGGGTTCGAAGAGCTCGGAGCGCCAGAGCAGACGGCCGGCGGGGTCCACAAAGGCGGAAAACCCGGTATTGGCAGCCCGTGCCAGGCAGACCCGGCCTTCCACGGCGCGCAGGACGCCCATGGAGAGGTGCTGATAGGGGGCGCTGGTCTCGCCGAACCAGGCGTCGTTGGTAATGTTGACCAGCAGGCGCGCCCCGTTGGCCACCTGGGCCCGGCTGAGATAGGCGAAGATGGACTCAAAGCAGATGAGAGGCCCCACCGGGCCTTCGGGGAGGGAAATTACGCCGCCCACGGGGCCCTCGGCGAAATCGCCGATCATGGGCACCATTTTGTTGACGAAAAACAGGATATTCTGCAAGGGCACGTATTCCCCGAAGGGCACCAGATGGGCCTTGTCATAGTGTCCCGCCACCTCGCCCTGGGGAGAAACCAGGTAAGCGCGGTTATAAAAGACATCACCTTTGGGAGTTTTGTCCATGGCCAGGGCGCCAAAAAAGAGGTAGCAACTGTTTTTCCTGGCCACATCCTGGACCTTGGCCGACAGGTCCGGCGTGCGGGAGAAGAAGAAGGGCGCCGCGCTCTCCGGCCAGACGACCAGATGGGCGCCGTTAATCTTGCCGGTGAGATCGGCGTAGCGCCGCAGGGTTTCCTCCACCATCTCCTTCTTCCACTTTTCGCCCTGCTTGATATTGCCCTGGACCACACCCACCTTGACTTTGGGGGCGTCAGCCGCCAGCTTGTCGATCTGTTGGAGGCGGTAATAGCCGTAGCCGATCCAGCCCGCCACCGCCAGGCAGAGAACGACGCCCACCAGCGCCCGGCTGCCCCGCCAGCCTTTGGGCGGGGCCAGGAGGAGCCAGATGCCGGTGTTCACCAGGATAATCAGGAAGGAGATGCCGTAAACGCCGGCCAGGTCCGCCACCTGGAGCAGCACCGGCCAGCGGTAGGGGCCGTAGCCCAGAAGTTCCCAGGGGAAACCGCTCAGAAAGTAGGTTTGCAGGTACTCCAGGGCCACCCACAGGGCCGGGGCGAACCACATCAGGTTGACCCCGCGCCTGGCGGCCCCGGCCACGCCTGCGGCCCAGAGGCCCCGGTAGAGGGCCAGGTAACCGGCCAGCAGCAGCATGACCGGTATGGCCAGGTAAAGGGGCATGCCTCCAAAGACGTGGGTGACGTAGGCGATCCAGTAGAGGAGGCCGGCGAAGAAGGCCAGGCCATGCACGAGGCCCACCCAGAAAGCGGCGCCCGGGGACAGGCCGCGCAGGGCCATGAACAGGGGCACCAAAGCCAGAGGCAACAGGTAGGTCTGGTCCCAACGGGGAAAGGCCGCAGCCAGCAGCAGGCCGGAAAAAATGGCGGCAATGAACTTGGGGAGGCGGGATTCCATGCGATCAGCTCCCGGGCGGCCTATGGCGGGGGGTAGAATGTTTAACGGGGGGAGGGGAAAGGGGCGCGCGGTCCCTGGCCCCCTCTCTCAAGTTCTTCAAGCTCCGGCCTCTGCCGGAGTCTGGCGCCGGGCCCGGACCTGTTTGGCCCGGCGGGCGTCCGCAGCCACCACGGTGATCTCCAGGGTGCCCACTTCCACCGTGTCATTGACCTGGGGCACCCGCCCCAGATAATGGATGAGCAGTCCGCCCACGGATTCGAACTTCCCTTCGGGCCGTTCGAGATCAAAGTATTCCATGAGCTCTTCCACGTCCAGGCGGGCGTCCACCAGGACCGAGCCGTCCTCCTGGGGGACCAGGCGCGGTTCCTGGCGGTCGTATTCGTCGTAGATCTCCCCGACGATCTCCTCCAGGATGTCTTCCAGGGTGATGAGGCCCGCGGTGCCGCCATATTCGTCGATGACGATGGCGATCTGGCTCTTGCGCTCCACCAGGTCCCGCAGCAGATCGCTGATCTTCTTGCTTTCCGGGATGAAGTAGGCGGGCCGGAGCACCTTGTCCAGATTCCAGGCAACAGGCGGGGTCTGCCAGAAAACCAGCAGGTCCTTGGCCAGGAGAATGCCCACGACATTGTCGATATTGCCTTCGAAGACCGGCAGCCGGGAGTGGCCCTGGTCCAGCACCACGGCGATGATCTCCTCCAGGGGGGTGTTCCGTTCCACCCCCACGATTTCCAGGCGCGGGACCATGACTTCCCGCACCAGGGTGTCCTTGAATTCGATGATGCTCTCGATCAGTTCGCCTTCCTGGCGGCTGATGAGGCCCTTCTCTTCGCAGACATCCAGGATGTGGGAAATTTCCCGCTCCAGGTCCTCGGGCTGGGCCAGGACCTTCCGGGTGAACCACCGTTGCCAAAGCTGGCGGAAGAAGCTGGGCCGGGGACTTTCGCCCTCCTCCATGTTCAGCCTCGCATCTGTCGGCGCTCTTGCCGGAGGAACCGCTCCACCACTTTGACTTCCCGGGGGAATTCCAATCCCCGGTCCAGAAGATGATGTTCGTGGCGGCCGATGCCGAAAGTCTCGGTGGCGTAATCGATGGCCTGCTGGTAGTCGAAGTCCTTGCAGGAAAAGATGTCGATGCTCAGATAGCCGCGTTCCGGATAGGTGTGGACGCTGATGTGGCTCTCGGCGATGAGGACGAACCCCGAGACCCCCCAGTCCGCCGGTTCCGGAGCATGGTATTTGAACACATAAGGCGGCATGATTTTGGTCATCTTGATGAGTTCCGGACAACGGTCCAGGAACCCGTAGATGGTGTCGAGGTCGGACAGCCGGTGGGGATCGGCGTCATAGCCGTCCAGGGTCAGGTGCTGTCCGTAGCCAAGCGCCGGCTTGTTCAACTTTCATTCCTCCTCCAAACCAGGTATGGGGCATCACCAGGAACACCCTGACCCGCTCAAATTTGTGTGGGCGCTGCCCACCGGCGCCACCCCGGGGAGGGAGCGGCCTTCCCGGGGCATCAAGCATGAGGCCCCGCCCCCGCTTATATCGGGGGGTTCAGGGCCTCTTTCGCTTCCGCCAGAAACTAAAAACAGAATATTCCCTTTCCCTTCTTGGGTATGGGAGAAAGGGCGTTTCGGTCGGCGGCGAACCGCTCTCCTGGCAGGAATATTTAGTAAGTCTGACTTATATAACTCGCGGACCTGTCCCGGTCAATAGTTTTTTCTCATTCTCCTTTCCGGACAGGGGCATAGGGATGTATTTTCTCCCCTTTGCTATTGACGGCCGTGTCAGCGCTGATAGATTAATATAGTTTTGCATCAGGCGGCAGCGGTGCGTCCCCGTCGCCAGCTTGTTTTCCCGGACCGCCGCCATTTGTCTTTTCAGGAGGATTCCCTGTGGCCCAGGTCGTCCCGTTTCGGGGGCTGTACTTCAACCCCGCCCAGGTTGACAATCTTACGGAAGTGGTCACTCCGCCCTATGATGTCATTAGCCCGGCTGAACGCGCCGCTTTTGCCGCCCGGAGCCCCCATAATATGGTGCATCTCATCCTGCCCCAACCCCATCCGGGGGACGACCGGTTGAACAACCGCTATACCCGGGCCGCGGCCAGGTTCCGCCAGTGGCTGCGGGACCAGGTGCTGGTGCGGGCGCCTGAGCCGGCCTACTATTACTGGGAAACGGAATTCCAACTGGAGGGCCGCACATACATCCGCCGGGGTTTCGCCACCCTGGTGCGTCTGGAACCCCTGGGCCGGGGCGTCATCATTCCCCATGAGCAGACCTTTTCCGCCATCAAGGCCGACCGCCTGGAACTCTTCAAGGCCAGCCGGGCCCATTTTTCTCCCATCTTCTCCCTGTATCCAGACCCCGAGGACCTGGTCATCAAGGAGATGCAACGGTTTAAGCCGGACCGCCCCTTGATGGAATTCACCGACGTGGAGGGCCGTATCCAGAGGCTGTTCCCGGTTACCGACCCCCAAGGTCTGGTCGCAGTCTACCGGCATCTGGCCCCCTCGCCCCTGTATATCGCCGACGGCCACCACCGCTACGAGACGGCCCTGGCCTTTCAGAAGTATATGAAGGAGAGCTATCCCGCCGCCGGACCCAAGGCCCCCTTCAATTACATGCTCATGTATCTGGCCAACCTCCATGACCCCGAACTGGTCATCCTCATGGCCCACCGCATGCTGGGAGGCCCGCGCATCAAGCGCCTGGAGGAGCCCCGGGTCCTGGCCCGGCTGGGAGACTATTTCGAGGTCACGCCCCTCGCGCTGCCCCAGGACGACCTGGCGGCTTACCAGGCGGGCATCCAGGAAAATCTGGACACCGCCCAGGCCGGGGAGACGGTGTTCGTCTTTCTGGGGTTCGGCCTCAAGGCCTGGCGTCTGAAACTCAAGCCCGGCGTGCGCCAGGAACTCCTGGCCCAGCAGATGCACCCGGCCCTGGCCCAACTGGACGTAGCCGTGCTCAACTACCTGGTCTTTGACCGCATCCTGGGACTGGACGCCAAAGCCCAGGATGACCCGGATATCTGCACCTATTCCAGCAAGATTCCCGAGGTGCTGGCCAACCTGCAAGGGGGTAAGGCCAACTTCGCCTTCCTGCTCAACCCCACCAAGATGGATCAATTGCGGCAGGTGGCCGGGGCCGGCCTGGTCATGCCCCGGAAATCCACCTACTTTTACCCAAAGGTGATGACCGGCCTCGTCCTGAACCCCATCAACGTGGGTGAAGAGGTGACTCTGCCGGAGGGGTGACGCAAATTTCATGTGAAGATAAAAATTATGCCTGACAAATTTTTACCGATGTCTAATTTAAAAAGTGTACATGGATTGCGCGCTAGCCCAAAAGCACCCATGGTGCACATGTGCGGCCAGGCAGCCTATTTGGGGCTGCCTTTCCTTTTTTGGTAATTGTATTATGCCCACATGCGTATGTTACATTGATGAAGCAGGTGATTCTAGAAGGCATGAGGTTCCTTTGAGAGAGGGAGATACACCTATTTTTCCCCTTGCCGCATTGGCGTTCCCTTTGAGCGAATGGAAAGATCGGGATCGAATTTTTTTAAGGCTGAAGCGCCAATTCTGCCCAGATAAAATGAACAAACCGGACAAGAGAGATTAACATATTGAAATAAAAGGGAATTATCTTACGGCACCAAGAAACTCAAAAAGCCAGAGAGTTCATTCATTTCTAAAAACAATTTTGAAACTTATTGGAAAACGAAATGGAGCGGGTTTCGAAGTGTCCTATATAAAAAAAACCACACAAAACAAACCCCATTTCCCATATAAGCCTTTATAATCTTGCATTACAAATCTGAGTGGAGCGTTTTAATTTATTTATCGGTGAGCATCCGTATTATAATAATGCCATAATGGTTTGTGATTCTCGGTCAAAGGGATTATAAAGTAGAAGAGAATTTAATCGTTATAAAATCTCACATGAGTTATATATTTGGTCACAAAATTGGAAAAACTTTTAATAATGTGATGGAAGGTCCGCTGTTCGCTGATTCAAAGTTATGTGCTGGATTACAGCTTGTCGATATTTTTGCATCAGCTCTATATACAAATCATTATAATTACTATTTGGGGAGATCATCACAAACCCCTCTGTTAGATGGGAAAGATTATTCGCATAGGGTTCAATATTGGCCTACCAGCAATTTCCTTGAATTTAAAAGTAAAACTGGGGTTTTGGGATATCGGGTCAGAGATCACCGCGATAGATAAAAGTAAACAAGTCGAAATGTTCTCCACATATGAGTGGCCTTGCCATGCGGCGAAAATTTTAGTAAAATGGATTAATTTTCCCGCCGAGGCAAGGAGGGCCCGCCATGGTGACGGGACAGGCCGAATCCACCTACCAAGGCCGCATCCTGGTGGTGGACCGGGAAGACTGGTGCCGCGAATTTCTTTCCCAGGTTGTCAAACTTCTGGGTTTTCCGGAAGTCCGCCTGGTGGCGAGCATGGAAGAGGCCTTGACTGTGCTGGAAGAGACGGCCTTCGACTTGCTCATCACCGATCCCCGGTTCCCCGAATTTCCCCATTTTCTGGATAACTGCCAACGGCGCTTTCCTTCCATGCGTTTCATCCTCATGGTGCACCGCCGGGCCACGCTCCAGTCCTGGGCCTTTTTGGAACGGGTGGAGGTCGTCTATAAACCCCTGTGCCTGGATGAAATGGCCCGGAAAATCCGGGAGGCCATCCACCTTACGCACCGCTTCCAGGTGGAGGAAGCCATCCGGCGCTGGAAACAGGAAGCCTTCCGCTTGATGACGTAAAGGGGAAAGACCGGGGAGAGGCCCGGGGGCGTAGATCCCTATCCTCAAGTAACGTGTGCAAAAAGGCCGGGAAAGACGGACAATGCCCATCTTTCCCGGCTTTTTTTGTGCATTGGGCGGTGGGGGGAGGGTTTGCCAGCAAGTGGTGCGGGTTCGCTTCCTTTCCCAGCCGTTCTTATGACTTCTCCTCTCCGGGATTGAGGAGAAAGGCCTCCACAAAGCCGTCCAAGTCGCCGTCCAGGACCCGGTCCACATCTCCGGCCTCGTATTTGGTGCGGTGGTCCTTGACCAGACGGTAGGGTTGCAGCACGTAGGAGCGGATCTGGCTGCCCCAGGCGATATCCATCTGCGAGTCCTGCATCTCCTGCTTCTTCTCATCCCGCTTGCGCCGCTCCAAATCATAGAGGCGGGCCCGCAGCACCTTCATGGCCAGTTCCCGGTTGCGGTGCTGGGAGCGCTCGGTCTGGGAGGAGACGACGATGCCCGTGGGCAGGTGGGTGAGGCGCACCGCGGAGCTGGTCTTGTTGACGTGCTGGCCGCCGGGGCCGCTGGCCCGGAAGGTGTCGATGCGCAGGTCCTTGTCCTGGATGTCCACGACGATGCGGTCGTCCACTTCGGGCAGCACCTGCACCGCCGCGAAGGAAGTGTGACGCCGGCCGCTGGCGTCGAAGGGCGAGATGCGCACCAGGCGGTGGATGCCGTTTTCGCTCTTGAAATAGCCGTAAGCGAAAGGCCCGGCCGCGGTGAAGGTGACGCTTTTGACTCCGGCTTCGTCCCCGGGCAACAGGTCGATGATTTCGGTCTTAAAGCCCCGGCGTTCGGAGTAGCGCAGGAACATGCGCAGAAGGATTTCCGCCCAATCCTGGGCTTCGGTGCCGCCTGCGCCCGCATGGATGGTGACGATGGCGTCGTGCCGGTCTTCGTCCCCGGCCATGAGCAGTTCCAGGCGCCAGGTGCGGAAGTCCTGTTCCAGTTTGGCCAGGCCGGCCAGGGCTTCCTGCAGGGCCTCCTGGTCCTCCTCCTCTTTGGCCAGGTCCAGGAGGATGTCCAAATCCTCCACTTCCTGGGAACGGCGCTGCCAATCTTCGATGGTGCTGATGAGGACGCTGCGCTCTTTTTGGACCGCCGCGGCCTGGGCCGCATCGTCCCAGAAGCCGGGCGCGCTCATAATCTTATCTATGGCCGTGATGCGCTCCTGCTTAACCTCCAACTCAAAGATAGCCTCGAAGCACCGTGAGTTGCTCCCGGAAATCTTTAAGCTTATTTTTCGCTTCGGTGTAAAGTTCTTGCATATCCCCTCCGGCCGGATAGATCGGCTCCTCAGTTCACCATTTAAATTTAACCCGAAAATATATTTTTCGCCAGGGCAGCGACGGTCCCTTCAGAAAAGGCCTAATGATCAGTTAACCGGCGCTTTCTCCCTGGTTCCGCTCTTTTTCCCTGCCGTAAGCATCTCCGCCAGGCAGCCCACCCCCAGGGTGAAAGCCACCGGCTCATAGGGGACCCGGAAGCGAATGGCGCCCCAGAAGATCAGGGTGACGGCCAGGGGGATGAGAAAGACGAGCCACAGGGCCAAAAACTGGTGCCGCCGGTCCGGGTCCCGGTCCCGCACCTGGCGCGCCAGGCCCGCGGTGACGCCAAATAGGAAGAGGAGGGTGAAGGGGACAATGATGATAAAATGCAGGATGTCAGGGCCGAATTCCTTGCCCCAGAAGCGGAAGGAGGGTTTGAAGGTGCGGTGCAGCTTGTGCAGTTCCAGGACGATGAGGTCCTTGAGGGTCTGGTCCCTGAGCCATTTGATGCCCCGTTGCCACAGATAACGGTCCTGGGCGGGCTCGGAGAGTTTTTCCGCCTCCGCCAGTTCGCCGGGCTCGGCGTAGGCCATGAAGGCATACCAGGAGCCGGGGTGCTTGCCGGCTATGGTATTATGAGCCCCGGCGAAGGTGAAGCCCCCCAAGGTGGACAGGGAGGGCGAGCCCAGCACCGCATAATTTCGACAAAGCCAGGGGGTGAGGACCAGGGCTGTCCCCAAAACCAGGACCAGTCCCGGACGGAGCCAGGGCCGCCTTCTATTGACGCAGTAATGGATAAGCACAGCCAGATAGAGGGGCGCCAGCAGCACCGTTTCGGGCCGGGTGAGGCTGGCCAGTCCGGCCAGGAGACCGCACACCAGGGCATACAGGCCATGGCCGGTGCGCAGCAGTTGAAGAAAGGCGATGAGGAAGGCCAGGATGAGGACGGAGAGCAGGGCTTCGGCCTGTATCCACAGGAACCAGTTGAAGGTGTGGGGGCTGAGGCCCACGGCGGCCATGGCCGCCAGGCCCACCCCCGGGCTCCAGAAAAGCCGGGCCAGGGCATAAGCCAGCAATGCCGTCAATGCGGCCAAAAGGCAGTTGAGGCCCAGGGTCGGGGTCAGGCCGGCAGACAGGGCGAAGGTCCCGGCCAAGGCCAGGGGATAGAGGGGCACCCGCTGGCCGGTGGGGTGCTGGCCGTCCAGCGAAAGCCTGCCGGATTGGTACAGGTGGTGGGCGATGAGCAGGTACTGGTCTTCGTCGTCATAGAGCCTCAGGCCCTGGAAGACAATTTTTTTGCCCCGGAGGCGCACCTCCCGCTCCGGCAGTTGCACCACGAAGATATAGAGCAGGTGCACGGCAAAGATGGCCGCAAACAGGGCGGCCACCGCCAGCCGGTGAGGAGTGCCTGACTGAAGAAAGCGATTCATGACGCCCTATGAATTTCGAGGGAGGGGGCCAGGGAGTCCGAAGGAGGGGACGCCTGGGCCGCCAGTTGCTGCCTCATTATTGGAATTCCCTCTCCCAACCCTGAAAGTCCTGGTGGCACCGGCATCCTGCCGGTGCGCCTGCACAGGCAGGATGCCTGCGCCACCATTCTTTGCCCGGCTTAGGCGAGCGGGGAGGGCAAAGGAATCTTTTCCCTGAAATTTTCCCCACAATTCCTCATGCCAGCAGCAACATTACCAGCAGGGCCAGGCACTCCAGGATCTCATTGGCGGCTCCCAGGGTGTCGCCGGTGATGCCGCCCAAACGGCGGGTGAAGTAGAGGCTGAGCAGCCAGACTGCCGCGCCGGCCGCCACCAGGACGACCAGCCCTGGCAGCCGGCCCATTCCCAGGACCAGGACTGCGGCTGCCGCCGTGGCCCAGATGAGAAGGCGCGGGCGCATGCCGGCCACCATGGCTTGTCCCAGCCCGCCCTCGGGCCGGGCGTAGGGGGCCAGAAAGGCCATGAGCACCATGCCCCAGCGGCTGACCACCGGAAAAAGGAGAAAGGCCGGGTAAAGCCCGGTCTGGGCGGCGGCCAGAAGAAAAGCGAATTTGACGATCAAAGTGAGGGTGAGGGCCACCCCGCCCAGGGCCCCCAGACGGGAATCCTTCATGATGCGCAGGCATTCTTCGGAACTGCGCCCACCCAGGAGGCCGTCCGCGGTGTCGGCCAGCCCGTCCAGGTGCAGGCCCCGGGTGAGCCAGACGGACAGGGCGAGCACCAGCCCCGCCGCGGCCGGGGCGGGCAGCAGGCGGGTCAGACCCAAACCTGCCCCCCAGAAGATCAGGCCCAGGATGGCCCCCACCCAGGGGAACCAGGCCAGGGACCGGACCAGGTCGTCTGAGTCCGCCGGGGCCAGGCGGGGCCAGGGCAGGATGGTGAGGAAGGTGAGGGCCAGGGGAAAGGTCCAGGTCATGGGAGGTCAGGACTGCTCGGAAACCCCGGCTTCGGCAAAGGTGGCCATCTCCCGGTAGATGCGCATGCCCGCGTCCAGCAGGCTCAGGCCCAAAGCGGCGCCGGTGCCTTCGCCCAGGCGCATTTGCAGGTTAACCAGGGGCGAGAGCCCCAGCTCCGCCAGCATCACCTGGTGGCCCGGTTCCACGGATTTGTGGGCGGCGATGAGATACTCCTGGGCCGCCGGAGCCAGGCGCACCGCCACCAGCGCGCCGGCGGTGGCGATGAAGCCGTCCAGCAAGAGCGGCCGCCTAAGGGCCGCGGCCCCCAGAATCAAGCCGGCGATGCCGGCGATCTCCAGGCCTCCCACCGCGGCCAAGGCCCCCAGGGGGTCGGCCAGGGCCGCCTGGTGCAGGGACAGAGCCCGGTTGATGATGGCCACTTTATGCCGCCAGGTGCTGTCGTCGATGCCCGTGCCCCGGCCGGTGAGGGCTCCCGCCGGGCGGCCGGAAAAAACCGCGCCCAGGGCCGCGGCCGCGGTGGTGTTGCCGATGCCCATATCGCCGGCGGCCAGGGCATCTACGCCCTCCCGCACCGCCTCTTCGGCCCGCTCCACCCCCACCAGGAGGGCCTCCAGGGCCTGTTCCCGGGTCATGGCCGGGCTTTTGGCCATGTTGGCCGTGCCGTAGGCCACTTTGCGGGCCACCAGCCCCAGTTCAGGCTCGAAATCGTGATTGACGCCGATGTCCACGATTTCCACCCGGGCGCCGGCGTGCCGGGCCAGGACGTTGATGCCCGCGCCGCCCCGGAGAAAGTTATGGACCATCTGAAAGGTTACGTCCTGGGGATAGGCGCTCACGCCCTCGGCCACGACGCCATGATCCGCGGCGAAGACCACCACCTGTTTGCGGTTGAGTTCGGGAAAATCATCTTCCCGGATGGCCACGTACTTAGCGGCCAATTCTTCCAGGCGGCCCAGAGAGCCCGGCGGCTTGGTGAGAGAGTCCAGCCTGGCCTGGGCCCGGCCCAGCCAGGCTGGATTGAGGGGTTTGATGGCAGCCAGAACGTGGGCCAGTTGCTGTTCCATGGTTCTATTCCTTTGCGTGGCTTGATTTGAGCACCAGGGGCAGGCCGGCCATGACATACGCCACCAGGTCCACCACCGCCGCCAGTTGCTGGTGCAGGCGGCCGGCCTGATCCCGGAAGGCCCGGGCCAGCGGATTGTCCGGGACGATGCCCCACCCCACTTCGTTGCTCACCAGGATGAGCGGCGTGGCTGTGGTGGCGGCGGCAGCGGCCAGGTCCCGCCCTTCGGCCTCCAGGTCTTCGCCTTCCAGACCCTGGCCCAAGAGGTTTCCCAGCCACAGGGTGAGGCAGTCCACCAGGATGACTCTGAAGCGGCCCTGGGCGGCCCGGATGGCTGGGGCCAATTCCAGGGGCTCCTCTTGCGTAACCCAGGCATCCCCCCGGCGTTCCTGGTGGCGGGCGATGCGCGCCGCCATTTCGGCATCCCCGGCTTCGGCGGTGGCGAGGTATAGACGCGGGGCAGGGAAGGCTTCGCTCAGTTGCTCCGCGAAACGGCTCTTGCCGCTGCGCGCTCCCCCTAAAATCAGGGCGGTGCGAAAGTCCCCGATCAACCGGTTGTCCATTTCTTTTACACCCCCTGCCAGGCTCAATAGGGTTTGGAGAACAGGAGCCTCTGGATGTCTCTTCTCAGCTCCGGCAGCCAGCGGGTGGTCTGGTAATATTTTTTCACGTCGTTTTGCAAATCCTGCCAGGCCTTGACGTCCTCCCGGGCGTACAGCAGAAGAATGGTGCGTTTCACCAGCAGCCTGCCCAGTTCGTCGCTGAAATGGAGTCCGTCAACCCCGCGGCCCGAGCCATTCTGCACGAGAATGGCCGGGGCGCTGGTCCGGCCGGCATTGGCGGCCTGGGAGATCAGCTTTTCCACCGCCGGGACCGCCTGCAGGTATTCGTCCTTAAAGGCGGTGTTGGCCACCTTGAATGAGACGGGGGTGAGCAGATAATAGCGGTACGGAAAATTGACCAGCACGGAGGCGGCCCGGCTGTCGTGGAAATAGTCAAAGCGGTTGTCCAGGTCCTGAAAATAGAGGTTGTTGTCCTTGAGCACAAAGGCCTGGGTCAATTTCCGGGGCTCGCCGTTGTGGCCGCCGGTCATGCCCAAATAGCGCACCGGCTCATTGGGCGCGGGCCGGCAAAAAAACTCATATTCGGCGCAGCAGTTGGCGCCGCCGGTGAAAAGGCTGACGACCCAGTACACGGCCGGGGTCTGTTCAATACGGGCGAAGCTGATATAGAAGCCGGCATCGGTGAAGCGCTTGACTTTGTTTTCTCCGTCCCGAACGGTCAGTTCCCGGATGGGCAAATCTTCAGGATTGGCGGGGCCGAACTCCAAAATTAACCCTTGGCCTGCTGCCACGGTGACCGGGCCGGTATCTTCCAGGGCATTGGTTAAACTATCTTCGGTGATTTCCAGGGGTTGTGCCAGCGACTGCGCTATTGCCCCGCTGAGCAGAAAGAGGAAGGTGATACTGACGGCCAGGAGCCGGTCCGTTTTCATAAAACTCTTCCTTTTTCCTGGTTCCTCATCCCTGATTCTGGCCTGGCCGGGCTGTTGCGCCAGCCAGCCGGTCCCCTGCCGCCCCTGCCGGACGCATCAAAAAAACAGTTCTGCGAAAACCGCCTCTGACATGTCAGGATTTCCCTTTAGCCCTATTATGATGTGGAGCAGGCGCCCCCGCCTGCACTATACAGCCGGGGCGGCTGTTCTCCATGATTTTCGCAGAGGTTTCAATAAGGCGCTGAGGCCAACAACTCCTGGATATCTTTTTTCAATTCCGGGAGCCAGCGGGTGGTCTGATAATATTTTTTAACATCAGCCTCCAGGGTTTGCCAGGCCCGGGCGTCCTCACGGGCGTAAAGCAGGAGGAGGGCACGCTTTACCAGGAGCTGCCCCAGGGCGTCGCTGAAGTTATTCCCCTGGTCAAAGATGGCCGGGAGTTTCCTCTTCCTGGATTTCAATTCCTGATTGATTTCCTTGTCCACGGCCGGCAGCTCCTCCAGGTATTTCTCCTTGAACGCAGCGTTGGCCACGGTAAAGGAGGCGGGCGTAAGGAGATGATACCGGTCAGGGAAATTGACCAGCATGGAACCGGCGTGGCTTTCGTGGAAGTAGTCGAACCGGTTGTCCATGTCTTTAAAATAAAGCTGGTTGTCTTTGATTACAAAGAGCGGTTTTAAGTCCAGAGGCCCCCCGTTGTGGCCGGGGGTTTTCCCCACGTAGCGCAGCGGCTGGCCGGGGCCGGGGCGGCAGAAAACCTCGTATTCGCCGCAACAGTGAGCCCCGCCGGTATAGAGGCCGATGACCCAATAGACCGCCTGGCCTAATTCCACCCGGGCATAGCTGTTGTACATGGCCTCATCGGCAAATTGCTTGACCGTGGCCTGGCCATCCAGAACGGTGAGCTTTCTCACGGGGAGGCCCTGGGGATCGACGGGGCCGAATTGGAGGACCACCCCGCCGCCCGCGTCCAGGGTGACCGGGCCCTTGGCTTCCAGGGGTTTTTCCAGGTTGACTTCCGTTACCGCCGGGGAGGCAGCCCAGGCTGGGGCCGCGGCTGCGCAAACCAGTAACAGGATCATGATAGTTCCCGCCAGGAATGGCCGCTGCTGCATAGCACGTTCTCCCTTGGTATGCGCCCCTTACCCCCCGGATGGGTCAGATCAGGGCGCGATGCCGCCGAATCCGGTTGACCCGCCCGGGCAGGTTTGCCATGATGCAAAGAGACATCTTTTCCAGGGGGCCGATTATGGATTTTACTTTATCACCGGAGCACCAGGGAGTCCAGGAAAAGGCCCGGAGGGTGGCCCGGGAAGTGGCGGGCCAAGCCGCGGCCTTGGAGCGTGAGGGCCGTTTCCCCGCAGAGATTCTGGAAATCTACCGGCAAGAAGGCTTCTTTGGGGTGGCCCTGCCCAAGGATTACGGCGGCGCCGGTCTGGACTACCAGGCCTATGTGCTGGCTCAGATGGAGCTGGCCCAGGCCTGTCCCGCGTCTTCGCTCATCTTGCACGTGAACCACACGCTGTTCGGCCTTGGGCTCCTGCAATTCGGCGACGAGGACCAGCGCCGCCGCTTTCTGCCCCCTGCGGCGCAAGGTCAAGTGCTGACCTGCTTCGCCCTGACGGAACCCGGCGCCGGCTCCGACCCCGCGGCCCTGGCCACGGTGGCGGAGAAGAAAGGAGAGACCTGGTATCTCACCGGGGAGAAGAACTTCGTCACCATGGGCGACCGGGCCCGTTACGGGCTCATCGCCGCCAAGACCGATCCCGCCCTGGGGGCCAAGGGGATCAGCGTCTTTATCGTGGACCTGGAAGAGGCGGTGAATCTGAGCAGGGGAGCGGTGGAAGAAAAAATGGGGGTCAAGGGCGCGGTGTCGGTTTCGCTACAATTTCAGGAAACGCCGGTTGCCGCCGACTGCCTCCTGGGGGGGCTCAACCAGGGTCTCAAGGTGGCCCTGGCCGTGCTGGACGGCGCCCGGGTGGGGGCCGCGGCCATGGCCGTGGGGCTGGGGCGGGCGGCCCTGGCCCATGCCCGGGAATATGCTTTAAAGCGCCAGCAGTTCGGCCAACCCATCGCCCAGTTCCAGGCCGTTCAGTTTAAGCTGGCGGACATGGCCACGGAACTGGAAGCTGCGGCGCTGCTCATTTTTAAGGCCGCCTGGCTCAAAGACCAGGGGCGCCCCTACGGCACAGCCGCAGCCATGGCCAAGCGCTTCGCCACCGACGCGGCCATGACCGCGACCAATGAGGCCGTGCAAATCCTGGGCGGCTACGGCTATCTCGCCGACTATCCCGTGGAGCGCCTCTTCCGGGCCGCCAAGGCGGGTCAGATCTACGAAGGCACCAACGAAATCATGCGCCTCATCATCGCCCGGGAGGTGTTGAAGGGCTGAGGCATGAGACACAGAGGGGGTGAGGGAGGAAGGCCTCGCACCCCCTGACCCTCCCCCTGACAGGGGAGAGGGAATTTTCTTGATTTGCCAGCCTCTTTTCCGGGCCCGGCGGAATGTCTCCCCCGGCAATCAACCCCTAGATGCTTTTTCTGCCGCCTGTCCATTTCATTTCAGCCAAATGGCTGAAGAAAAAACCTTGCCGGACAGCATTGGCAGGGAGGAGCAGGGGAGAGGTTTGAGATAGGCGGGTTTCAAACCCGTCCCTACTGTCCCAAGCCCCTTGCAACGCTCACTTATAATCCCCAAAAGTACAAGATGGCCAGGAAAGGCAGAAGGCTGGCGGTGCGGAAGACTTGGGACAGCACCATGAGCCTCAGACCCAGGGTCGGGGTATAGATGCCCAGGTAGTAGGGCAGCTGATGGCGCACGGCCCGCATGGGGCTGGAGAGGATGGTGCCCAGCACCAGGGTGAAGAGGATGGCCCCGGGGGAGAGCGAACCGCCGGAGAGAAAGGCCCCGGCTGCGGCAAAGCCCCCGGTGGTCTCCGCGGCCAGGGAGAAGACCAGGATGCTGACGGCCTCCACCGGCAGGGGCGTGCCGGCCACCAGCCGGGCGAGCCAGCCCCGGAAGGTGCCGAAGAAACCGGCCTCCTGGGCCAGGAAGACCCCCACGTAGATGGGGATGGTGATGACCAGGATGGTGAAGAGGCGGGTGGCGAATTTGGCCCGGGTATCCCGCCAGATCTCGGCCCAGCCGGGGCGGGACCTGGCTTCCTGCGGCGGCAAAGGTGGGGCCGGCGGCAGGCTCAGGCGGGCGTAGAGCAGGTAAAACGTGGTGCGCAGGATGTCCGCGCCCAGGAGGATGAGGATGTAGTAAACGCCCAAAACCCCCACCAGGGGCGTGATGATGAAGAACATGCTGGGCAGGTGGGAGAAGAAGGCGGGAAAGGTGAGGATGAGGGCGGAGACCGTGAGTTCCCGCCGGGAGATGGTCCCGTCCTGGTAGGCGTTCATGAGGATGGTGCTGGCGCTGACCGCAGAAATGAAAGCTGCGGTGAAGGCCACGGCCGAGGGTTCCTTAAGGCGGCCCAGGCGCAGCAGGGGATAGGTCAGCCGGCCCAGGCGGTGGCTTAAGCCGGCGCTTTCGATGAGGATGCCCAGCAAGAGCCCCACGCCGATGGCCAGGGTAAGGCTGGCCAGGGGCTTGAGAAGCCGGGAGACCAGGCGCCCGGCCGGGACGCCTCCGGCGTGCACCGCCGCGACCAGGGCCGCGGCCACCAGGAGAACGGCTGCAAAGGCTTTGAGAAAACGGCGTGAGGCCATGGCTCCGTGAGGTCGGCGGGGAGGATCAAGCCCCCGGAACAAAAAAGTTTCTCTATTGTAAGTCCGGGGGGTGGGTCCGGCAAGGGTGGCCACAAATTAAGTGCGGCGGCAAGGAGCACTTGGGCGGGCGCTGCCCCGGCATTTTTCAGGAATTGGCGGGGAAAAATCTTTGTTGCAATAAAGAGCGTGATATAGTTTGATGATAATGCCGAATCCCGCCAGCCGCGGGAGCGGGGGACCCGAGCAACCGGGGCGCATCGCCTTATTGGCGTAGGACACCTCATCGGTCCGAGCCCGACAGCTAACCTCGCAGGCAACGATGGGGACCAACCTTCCGGACCCAGTCCGGAGGCCTGGCCTCCCGGATCAAGTTTGGGCGGTGGACTTCTTTGCGGCCAACCGCCTGTATGGCATGGTGGTCCTGGGCTCAGTGGTGCTCTGCATCACCGGGGGAGAGGCCCTGTATGCGGACATGGGTCACTTCGGCAAGGGCCCTATCCGCCTGTCCTGGCTGGGGCTGGTGTTTCCGGCGCTGTTGCTGAATTATTTCGGACAGACCGCCCTGCTTTTGGAAAACGTCCAAGCCGCAGCCAATCCCTTCTATGGCCTCGTGCCCCGGTCCCTGCTCTACCCCATGGTGGCCTTGGCCACCACGGCCACGGTCATCGCCTCCCAGGCCATGATTTCCGGCGTCTACTCCCTCACCCAGCAGGCCATCCAGATCGGCTACTGCCCCCGGCTGCGCATCGTCCACACCTCCGGCAAAACGAAGGGGCAGATCTACATGCCCTACGTCAATACCATGATGATGATCGGCTGCCTGGCTTTGGCCCTGATGTTCAAAGAGTCCAGCCGCCTGGTGGCTGCCTGCGGCTTCATGGAAACCCCCTGGATGCCGGAGATCATTCAACTGGCCAGCGCCCAGGGGCTGGACATGGATGAATATTCAACTTCGTTCTACCTGGGCCGGGAGTCCCTCTTGACCAGCGGCGACGCCAAAATGAGCGCCTGGCGCAAGGCCCTGTTCGTTTTCCTCTCCCGCAACGCCTGGAACGTCTCCACCTTTTTCGGCATTCCGCCCCACCGGGTGGTGGAACTGGGCAGCCAGGTGGAACTGTAAGGCGGAAAGACAAGGGGAGGGCGGCGGCGCGCGGCACCCCCGGCCCTCCCCGAGGCCACCCCGGTCTGCGGGGTGGCTATGACCCTTTTCAAAAAGCTTTTTCTTCTATTATCCTTCCACCTCCGCCAGTACTTTGTGGACGAAGTCCAGGGAGGGGTCCAGGTCCAGGGCCTGGCGCAGCACGTAGGCCGCCTCTTGCTTATGCCCCAGGCGGGCCAGGTTCACGCCCAGATTGGCGTAATCCATGGCCGAGCCCGGGTCCAGTTCGATGGCCTTTTCAAAGCAACGTACCGCCTCGGCAAACTCCCCCTTTTTAAAATGACAGAAGCCCAGGAGATGGTGGGCCTCCTTGAGGGCGGGATTGAGCTCCCGGGCCTGCTTAAGCGCCGCCGCGGCCTGGTCGAACTCCCCCAGGTCTTTGTGGCAGGAGCCCAGGTGGACGAAGATGCTGGCCACTTCGTGGGCCGGGGGGTCAAGCTCCAGGGCGGCCCGGAAATGCTCCAGGGCCGCGCCGGGTTCTTCCAGGTTTTCCAGGGTGATGCCCTGGAAGAACTGCACGTCGAAGCGCCGGGGAAAGGTGGCGTCCAGGCGAGCCAGTGCCCCCCAGGCCGCGGCGGGGGGGGCGTACAAGGCCGCCAGCTTGGCCAGGTGGAAAATGACATTGGTACCCCGGGTGCGCTCCAGAAAGTGCGTGCCGGGGATCAGCACATAGACCGCAGGAATCCCCAGTTTGGGGTGAGTGGTCTCTACGGCGAAAACCTCAAGACCCTGGCGGGACAGCGCGGCCAGGCACCGGCGGATTTCTTCGGCCAGGTTGGTATGGGAGACGTCGGGAAGCGCGTGCAGGGGCTGAGCCGGCCCTGGCGTCATGAGGTAGGCAGCCTCCGCCAGGGTGGCGTACTTGGGCAGGGTGGGCCGGTAGCTGGTGCGGCGGTGGAAGTCGCCGGCCAGTTGAGCCACTTCGGTCAGGGCCCGGCTGAGCGACTTCTCCGGGCTGGTGGTGGTGCCCACGGTGAAAACGAGCTCGCTTTCCGCCGGGAAAGTGGCCGGATCGTAGGCCAGCACACCCACCGAGGGGATGCCCATGTCCAGGGTGAAATCCCGGACAAAGAGCTTGATGCCGTTTTTGGCGAACTTGGCCAGCATTTCCTGCACCGCGGGATCGGTGGAGGTGGCCGGGTCGATGACCGGCGTGGCCCGGAGCTCGTGGCTGATGACGGAGCCCACGTGGCGCTCCACCACCTCGCACAAGCCCTGAAGCAGGGCCTCCTCCCGGCAGTTGCCCGCAGCCGGGCCGTTGTATTCTTCGATGAGGTAGAACCAATGGAAGGGGAGATAGAGGGCCTGCCCGGTGGTGAGGTTGGTGGCCGGGGAGAAGGTGAGGGGCCATTCGTCATAGAGGGCCGCGGCCAGATTTGCCTCAGGGGAAGCGTCAAAAAGGGACTTGGCCAGATAATCAAAGGGCAGGGCCTGACCCTTGAGCTCGCCGGCCGTGGTGAACCTCAGGGGGCCTTCGTCCAGATAGGAGAAGAAACTGAAGCGTTCGATGAGTTCCATGAGGGCGCTGGCCTCGGCCTGGGCCGGGGTGGCGCCTTTGCCCATCTGTTTGCGGGTGGGCATGACAGCCATGGCGTCGGCATCCAGCAGACTGATGTACACCGGGATATCCAGCCGGCCCGAGTCAATGCGCTGCGTTTCCTTCAAGATGCGCAGATCGAGGTGAGCCAGCCGCTCCCGCACCCGTTTGATGGTCTCTTCGGGGGTGACCAGCTTGTCCAGGTCGAAGGTGTAACCTTTCAGAGCGTCTGACAGGCGGATGGGTTCAGGCATGATGACATCCTTGGGAGATAAAATGTGGTGCAGGCCCAGACAGGCGGCCTAATCGCTTCGCCCCACCACCGTTTAACCGACATATAGGGTCTGGAGAAAGTGGGGTATGAACCCCAGGCTTCTTCAGATAAAAAAGTGTTAGTGTTAAGGGATTGGGGGAGGGGGTTTGGGGGAGGGGGTAGGGGGCTTGTCCCTTAGGCCCCTCCCCCAAAAACTCTATCATTTTGCAGGCGGGTCGGGAAGAGAGTCCGGATCG
>CAZFWX010000035.1:0-26274 GCA_964522695.1 uncultured Desulfobacterales bacterium | reverse complement strand
CCAAAAAAAAAAAAAAAATTAAAATTTTAAAAAAAAAAACGACCGGCAGGACTTGCATCTCAAATAAAAAATAAATATTACTAAACAGTAAAAGTTATCAGTTAAAAATTTGAAAATGAGCCTGTCAGCCCCCGCCCCCCCTTGCCAGGGCGGAACATCGTAACAATATAATGGCATAAGGGAATTCGATAAAAGGGATTTCTGACTCTTACGACCGAGTCCCCCAAAATATGGACAGGGACGCAATGACCCCGGCCGGTGCAGATAGCCCGCCACGGGGAAAACAGGAGGATGGGATGTCGAAACCGGAAGATATGTGGCAGTGCCAGTTCACCAATTGCGGGTATATCTATGACCCGGCCCGGGGCGATAAGAAGGGGAAGATCCCCCCAGGGACCCGTTTCGAGGACATTCCCGATGATTGGAAATGCCCTTGCTGCGGCTCCTCCAAAAAAATGTTCAAACCCCTGGCGGGGCCGGGGTCGGTGGCCGAACAGAAGGACCAGTGCGCCAACTAACCCTGGCGGCAACTCTGAACCCCACAACGCCCTCGGATAAAACTCATCTCTTTGATAAAAGGAGCCAGCAATTGCAGCAATATGAATGTGGCATCTGCGGCTATGTCTACGATCCCGCCAAGGGGGATCCTGAAGGCAATATTCCTCCCAACACCCCTTTTGACAAGCTGCCCGAGGACTGGGTCTGCCCCATTTGCGGCGCCTCCAAAGATCAATTCAGCCCGGCCTGAGCAATCGGCGGCCCCAGACAACGCCTGGAGCGCGGCCTCCGGGCAAAGAGCCACAAGATATCGCCTCATCTGGCAAAGGAGTAAGAAATGACTGAGAAATTGCAAGTTTACAAATGTGACATCTGCGGCAACATCACCACCGTCCTGCACGAAGGCGGCGGGGAATTGGTCTGCTGCGGCGCCCCCATGAAACTCATGGTGGAAAACACCGTGGATGCCGCCAAGGAAAAGCACGTCCCGGTTATCGAAAAGACCGCCGCGGGCTTCAAGGTCAAGGTGGGCAGCGTCCCCCATCCCATGGAAGAGAAACATTACATCGAATGGATCGAGGTCATTGCCGACGGCAAGGCCTACCGCCAATTCCTGAAGCCGGGAGAAGCGCCGGAAGCCTTTTTCCCCGTCACCGCCGACAAGGTGGAAGCCCGGGAATACTGCAATTTACACGGGTTGTGGAAAGCCTAAGCCTCGGGGGCCGGCTCCGGCGCGTTCCCTGACCGGAACCGGCTCCCGGCGTTAGATTTTGGGCCTGATTCCCTGCAGGAGCGCGTGGTTTTCCCACAGGTGCGCGGTCTCGCTGCGCACCCCCCGCCCAAACTCCATAAGTCTTTGAATTAGCAATGACAAATTTAACAAAGGAGACTTTCGTTGAAGGTATTGCTTGCCTTCGACAGCCGGACCGGCCATACGGAAAAGATGGCCGGATATATGGCCGAGGGCGTCCGCTTCTCCGGTCATGAGGTGGTAACCAAGAAAATTTCCGAGTTTAAGAACGAGGCGGCTTTGCAGGGGTATGACGCTTACATTTTCGGCTCCCCCACTTACCACCGGGACATGACCCAGGGGATGAAAACCTTCCTTTTCCTGGGCCAGTAGGCCAATCTCACGGGCAAAGTGGGCGGCGCTTTCGGGTTTTATACCCACAGCGGCGACGCCCCCAAACTGATTTTTGACACCATGGAGTTCGTCTTCAAGATGAACATGGTGGACCTGGGGTCTTTCAACCTGAAGGAAGCCCTCATTGCCACCAAAGATGGCGCCAAGGCCTGTCAAGACTATGGCCGCTGCTTGGGTGAGAAACTATCCAAATAAGTTCCCTTGCCCCGCCCATAGATTTTTCTGCATTCTTTCCCGTGACTGGCCGAGGGGACAGCCCCCGGCCAGTTTCCTCTTTCCTGACCACCACCACATAACTATTTGATAACAATAAGTATATTTTATCCCCTTCCCTTTGCCGGCAAAGCTGGGGGGAGGCGAAGAGGCCCCCTTGTCATCTGGTAGGAAAATCAGGTGATAACGCCCTGATATATGAGTATTATGTAATCAAAGGAGGCTTCCTCATGCCGCGGGACATCCCTGTGGGAAACGGCAGACTGCTGATCTGCTTCGACCGGGACTACTGCCTCCGGGAGCTTTTCTTCCCCCATGTGGGGCAGGAGAACCACATGCACGGCCGCGTCTGCCGACTGGGGGTCTGGACGGAAGGGAAATTTTCGTGGGTGGACCAGAAGTGGCCCCAGGAAATCCGTTACCTGCCCGACACCCTGGTCACGGAGGTCCGGCTGCACCACCCTGAACTGAAATTATCCCTAGTGTGCCGCGATGCCGTGGATTTCCACGAGGATGTCTACCTCAAGGAAATCACGGTGGAGAACCAGGCCGGCCGTCCCCGGGAAGTGCGTCTCTTCTTTCACCTGGACCTGGGCATCGCCGGCAACGACCTGGGCGACACGGCCGGTTTTGACCCCAAGACGGGGGCGGTGGTGCACTACAAGGGCCCCCGCTATTTCCTCCTCAGCGGCCTGGGGCCGGATAACGAAGGCTTGAGTCAATACGCGGTGGGCCAGAAGGGGCTTGCGGACAAGGAAGGCACATTCCGGGATGCAGAAGACGGCCTTCTGTCCGGGAACCTGATCGCCCAAGGCTCGGTGGACTCGGTGGTGGGTCTCAATCTCACCCTGGAACCCGGATCTTCGGCCGCGGCCTTCTTCTGGATCGCCGTAGGCCTGAACTGGTACGACGTGCAGCGCCTGGATGGCCTGGTCAAATACAAGCATCCCCGGAATTTGATCAAGCGCACCGAGGACTACTGGCGCCTCTGGGTCCGGAAGGAAAATCCGCCCCTGGAGCTGTTGCCGGAAAAGCTGGCGGAGTTTTACCGCCGCAGCCTGCTCATCATCCGGACCCAGGTGGACGCCCAAGGGGGGATTCTGGCGGCCAACGACTCGGACATCATCCATTTTAACCGGGACACCTACTCCTACATCTGGCCCCGGGACGGGGCCCTGGTGGCCCACGCCCTGGACCTGGCCGGCCACCCCACGGCGGCCCGCAATTTCTTCCTCTTCATTTCCCGGCTGCTGCAACCCGAGGGCTGCCTCCTCCATAAGTTCAACCCCGACGGCACCCTGGCCTCCTCCTGGCATCCCTGGAGCTATGAAGGCAAACCCCAGCTTCCCATCCAGGAGGATTCCACCGCCCTGGTGCTGTGGGCCCTATGGCAGCATTTCGTCCTGTACCGGGACCTGGATTTCATCAAGCCGCTCTATAGCCCCCTGGTGAAAAAGGCGGCGGACTTCATGTGCCGCTTCCGGGACGAGCGGACCGGGCTGCCGGCGCCGTGCTTCGATCTGTGGGAGGAACGGCGGGGCATCTTCAGCTTTACGGTGGGCGCGGTCTTCGGCGGGCTCACCGCGGCCTCCCTGTTCTGCAAGGTCTTCGGCGAGGACGAAAAAGCGGCGCAATATCAGCAGTCCGCGGCGGAAATTCGCGATGCGGCCTCAAAGCATCTCTGGCGGGAGGACCTGGGTCGCTTCTGCCGCACGCTGTCCCCCAATCCCCGGGGGGAGTTGCAGGTGGATCCCACCCTGGACTCCAGCCTCTGGGGGCTCTTTGCCTTCGGCCTGTATGCCGCCGCGGATCCCCGGGTCGCCGCCACCCTGGAAGCCCTGCGGGAGCGCCTCTGGGTGAAGACCCCGGTGGGGGGCATGGCCCGCTACGAAGATGATTCTTACCAGAGAGTGAGCCCGCAGGTTCCGGGAAATCCCTGGCTGATCTGCACCTTATGGCTGGCGGATTATTTTATCGAAAGAAGGACCGGCGACGAGGACCTGGAACGGGCCCAGGAGATCCTCACCTGGGTCGCGGACCACGCCCTGACTTCGGGGGTCCTGGGGGAACAGATCGACCCCTATTCCGGCGAGCCCCTGTCCGTCTCTCCCCTGACGTGGAGCCATGCCGCCTATATCACCACGACTCACCGCTTCCTGCGCCGCCTGGCCGAACAACGGGCGCTGCCCGGCCCCGCCCGGGAGGAAGACTGGGTGGGCCGCCTCTACGCCGATGCCTGCGACGTGATTCACGGCATTTGCAAGTTTTAAGATCGATGCGCTGGCCCACTTGAAAAAGTTTGTTCCACATGGTGGCGCAGGCTTCCAGCCTGTGCACCTGCGCGGGCGGGCGGGACGCCGCCCCACCGCCCTTTTCATATTGTGAAATATAAGCAGTCTCATAAGTGACGCCTGCGCCATTGTGATGGCTACCGCCTGGCCGGTTGCCGGAAAATTGCCGGTCCGTGACGGAATGGCTTATTTTTCGTGTTATATTTAAAGTATGAGAGAACGTGTCTCACCTTTAGCCAACAAACAGAAAACGGCGGCTGGTCTGCCTGGCAAGGAGGACCGGCCTGACTCTGGTCCCCGGCAGGATTGTGCATGACACAAGATTCCGCACCGAAATCTTTCCCCTCGCCCCGGAAGCACCCCTACACCAAGCCTCTGGTAATAGGCCTGGCGGTGGTCCTGGGGCTTCTGGCGGTTTACTGGTTCTGGCCCGGAGACAACTCCGGCGGCGCCGTATTCCGCACCGCGCCCATAACCAGGGGCGATCTGCTGGCCGCCATCAGCGCCACCGGCACCGTGGAACCCGAGGAAGTGGTGGACGTGGGTTCCCAGGTGGCGGGCAAGATCGTCTCCTTCGGCAAGGATAAAAACGGCAAGACCGTGGATTACGGCTCCGAAGTTGAGGCCGGCACCATCCTGGCCCAGATCGACGACTCCCTGTACGCCGCGGACGTGGCCCAGGCCAGAGCCGCCCTGGCCCAGGCCAGGGCCAATGTGCGCCGGGCCGAAGCGGATCTGGGGCAGTTCAAGGCCAAGCTCTTCCAGGCCGAGCAGGACTGGAAGCGGGCCCAGAAGCTGGGACCGTCCGACGCCCTGTCCCAGAGCGACTTCGACGCCGCCAGGGCGGCTTTTGACGTGGCCCGGGCCAACCTGAACGTGGGCCAGGCCGCTTTGCTCCAGACCAAAGAAGCGGTGGCCCAGGCCGAGGCGACGCTACGCCGCGCCCAGCAAAACCTGGACTACTGCACCATCAAGAGCCCGGTGCGGGGCGTCATCATCGACCGGCGGGTGAACATCGGCCAGACGGTGGTGGCCTCGCTGAACGCCCCCAGCCTCTTTCTCATCGCCAAGGATTTGAAACGCCTACAGATCTGGGCCTCGGTGAACGAAGCCGACATCGGCATGATCCGGCCCGGCCAGGCGGTCACCTTCACGGTGGATGCGCATCCCAAAGAAAACTTCAAGGGCGAGGTGGGTAAAATCCGCTTGAACGCCACCATGACCCAGAACGTGGTGACCTACACGGTGGAGGTCAATACCGACAACTCGGATCTGAGGCTTATGCCCTATCTCACCGCCAATCTGAAATTCCTGGTGGCCGAACGCAAGGGCGTGCTCCTGGCGCCCAACGCCGCGCTGCGCTGGACGCCCAAGCCTGAACAGATCGCCCCGGGAGCCCGGGAGACGCCCAAGAAGGGCAAGGGCAGGCCGGGCGGCGGCGCAAGCGCCAAGGAAGAGACGGCCGGGGGCACTCTGTGGGCGCCTCAGGGGGATTACGTCCGGCCGTTGAAGGTGCAGGTGGGCCTCACCGACGGCTCCCAGACGGAAGTATCGGGCCAGGACCTCAAAGAAGGCCTCCAGGTGGTGGTCTACGACGAGCAACCTGGCGCCGGCGGCGGCTCTTCAGCCAGTCCCTTTACGCCGCAAATCTTCCGGGGACGATAGAGGAGCCCCTATCGGTCATAGGCCGCCACCGCGGCTAGCCCAACACCCATGAAACTCATTGAACTGAAGGACATCAATAAGACTTACCAATTGGGGGAAATCGACCTGCCGGTTCTGAAGGGGGTCTCCCTCAGCGTGTCCCGGGGGGAATTCGTGGCCCTCATGGGCACATCGGGGTCGGGCAAGACCACCCTTATGAACATCCTGGGCTGCCTGGACCGGCCCAGCTCCGGCCAGTACTGGCTGGAAGGCCAGGAGGTCTCGGGCTTCTCCGCGGACGAACGGGCCCAGCTGCGCAACGAAAAGCTGGGGTTCGTGTTCCAGACCTTCAATCTGCTGGCCCGCACCAGCTCGCTGGAAAACGTGCTCATGCCCTTAAGTTACAACGGGGTGAGCATCTCCGACGCCGAGGCCCGGGAGCGGGCCCGGGAACTGCTCACGCGGGTGGGGCTGGGCGATCGCCTGGACCATGTCCCCTCCCAGCTCTCCGGCGGCCAGCAGCAGCGGGTGGCCATCGCCCGGGCCCTGGTCAACCGCCCCTCCATCCTCTTTGCCGATGAGCCCACCGGCAATCTGGATTCCAAGACCAGCGACGAAATGCTGGCCTTGTTCCAGGAGCTCAACGACGAGGGCGTGACCATCATCCTGGTCACCCACGACGAGCACGTGGCCCGCCACGCCCGGCGCATCGTCCGCCTGCACGACGGCCAGGTGGTGGCCGACGAGGTTTCGGCCGCGGCTGCATCAACCGCAGGCAGAGAAACCAGGGAAGAAGAGGCGCCCCCTCGCAAGCGCCTCCACTGGACCCTCCCCCATCTGCGCTGGACCGTGCGCACCGCCCTGCATGGCCTGCGCCGTAACATCATGCGGGCCTCCCTCACCGCGTTGGGCATCATCATCGGCGTGGCCGCGGTCATCGCCATGATGGAGATCGGCCGGGGCTCTTCCACGGCCATCCAGAAGACCATCGCCAGCATGGGGGCCAACAACCTCCTGATTTTCCCGGGCACTGCGGCCAGCGGCGGCGTCAGTTTCGGGGCCGGCACCATCATGACCCTGACCCCCCAGGACGCGGACGCCATCCTGCGGGAGTGCCCGGCGGTGCGGGCCGCCGCGCCGGTGGTGCGGGCGCGCACCCAGGTCATCTACGGCAACAAGAACTGGGTGCCCATTTTCATCTACGGCAGCACGCCCGCGTACCTGGAGGTGCGGGAATGGCCCCTGGCCGCGGGCGAGATGTTCTCCGAGCAGGATGTGCGCAACGGCAGCAAGGTCTGCATCCTGGGCCAGCGGCTGGTGCGGGAGCTTTTCCAGGGGGAGTCGCCCCTGGGCAAGGAAGTGCGGGTCAATAACGTGGCCTTCAAGGTTATCGGGGTGCTGGCCTCCAAGGGGGCCAACATGATGGGCATCGACCAGGACGACATTTTGCTGGCCCCCTGGACGGCCATCAAGTACCGGGTGGCCGGCACCACCCTGGCCAGCGGCAACCAGAGTCAACAGACCACCAGCAGCAGTGACACCTCCCAGAAGATTAACACCCTAAACCAGCTCTATCCCAGCAGCAAATTGCAGCTCTATCCGGAGCCGTCCGCGGCCCAGCAGGCCAATACGCCTTTGCCGGTGCGCTTTGCCAACGTGGACCAGATCCTGGCTGCGGCCCGCTCCACCGAGGAGATTCCCATCGCCATCCGGCAGATCACCCAGTTGCTGCGGGAGCGGCACCGCATCCGGCCGGGCCAGCCCGAGGACTTCAACATCCGGGATATGACCGAGATGACCAAGGCACTGGCCTCCACCGCGGACATGATGACCAAGCTCCTGCTGGTGGTGGCCCTTATCTCGCTGGTGGTGGGCGGCGTGGGCATCATGAACATCATGATGGTGTCGGTGACGGAACGCACCCGGGAGATCGGCCTGCGCATGGCCGTGGGGGCCTGGAGCCGGGACATTCTACAGCAGTTTCTGGTGGAGGCGGTGGTGCTGTGCTTTCTGGGGGGGATCGTCGGCATCATCGCGGGCCGGGGCGCCTCCACCCTGGTGACCACCTTTTTGCGCTGGCCCACGGAGATGTCTTTGGACGCCATTTTGGCCGCATTTGCGGTGTCCGTGTCCGTGGGCATCATCTTCGGCTACTACCCGGCCTGGAAGGCCTCCCGGCTGGATCCCATTATTGCGCTGCGGTTTGAGTGATTTTGAGGGTTGAGGGGAGGGCCGGGGGAGCGAGCTCCCCTGCCCAATTTTGCACAGGCTGGAAAGCCTGTGCCACCTTTTAATCCAATTGATATGAATATAATTTATCATGATAGAGATTTATTATGAACAATGTTAAAGGTTTTTGTGAAATCATTAGGCAAAGATCGAGAGAACATAGACTCGCCATAGATAGGCTAAAAGACTTGCCAGGAATGGTGGTTTCGATATTACGTCAAGAGCTTGATTCAATGGTACGTGTCATATTTCTACTTTCAATTCCTGATATTGAAGAAAGAAATAGATTGATAAGTCAAACTATTGAAGGAAAAAAATGGACCATTGAGACAAAAAAAGGTAAATGGCGCGAAATTTCTGACAAAGAGATGGTTGATCTTGCAAACCAACTGCAGGGTTGGTCAAAATCTGTATACAAATTTGGATGTGCATTTATTCACCTGTCAAATTATCACGCTTACAAAGATAATAATCCATTAGAATACTTATAAGAAATAGAAAAGGCTGACATTTTATCTCATCTTCGGCACTATCATAATGGACCACATTCTAATTCCCCTTCATTTAAAGAATTGTCTTTTTATTTCCCAATGGTCTTTGAGAAAATAACGAGCAATATTGAATGCTATCTGAAAGATTTGGAGAGCAGTCAAACATCAAATAAATAAGAATAGTATGGGAAAAAAAATAAAAACTGGAAAAACCGGTGGCACAGGCTTTCCAGCCTGTGCAGAAAAAGGCGAGGTAACCAAAAAGCGCCGCACCCTACCCCACTGGTATCTTGATGGCAGCACCTATTTTGTCACTTTCCGCCTCAAATCAGGCATGCTTTCTGATCATGAAAGACAACTTGTCCTGGATGCCATCAAACACTTTCATGGCCTCAGATATTGGATAACTGTTGCGGTAATCATGACTGACCATGTTCATTTTTTGGTGCACCCTCTTTCCCATGAATCAAAGGTGGATTTTTCCCTGAGTAAAATTCTCCAGGGGATCAAAGGCTTCAGCGCCAGGGAAATCAATAAATCCAGAAATACCAGAGGTCCTGTGTGGCAGGATGAAAGCTTTGACCGCATTGTCAGGGACAATGATGAGTATCTGGAAAAGTGGCAGTATATCCGCAATAATCCCGTGAAGTCGGGGTTGTGTCAGGCATCAGAGGATTATCGCTTTCTCTGGGAACCAGGGGAGACCTCATCTGAAATGCCAGCATAGACCTGCACTGGCTGGAAAGCCTGTGCCACCAGAAATGAAGAATATATCAATGTCAATATCAAAGACCCTGCATCGGCTTGGAAAAGCCCTGTCAAGCTTCATACTGGCCGCACTAATTACCGCCGCCGGCTGCGCCGTGGGACCGGATTTTAAACCCCCTGAGCCCCAGGTGCCCCAGTCCTGGCACAGCCTGGGAAAATCTTCGCCCGCGCAGGCCAGCGTCCCCATAGCCCAGCCTGCCGACCTGACGGACTGGTGGCGGACCTTCAAAGACCCCATCCTGGACACCCTGGTGCAAATGGCCCTCAACGCCAATCTGGACCTCAAAATCGCCGAATCCCGCATTAAGCAGGCCCGGGCCACCCGGGGCACCGTGGCCGCGGGCCTTTATCCCACGGTGGGCTCTTCGGCCTTTTACCAGCGCAGCAAGTCCTCGGGGGAAACCCTGAGCGGGGGCGGCGGACAGCCCTCGGTGGGGTCCTTCGGCGGGGAAAGGTCGCTGTTTCAGGTGGGCCTGGACGCAGCCTGGGAACTGGATATCTTCGGCGGGGTGCGGCGCAGCATCGAAGCCGCGGATGCGGACATCCAGGCAGCAGTGGAGGACCGCCGGGATGTGCTGGTCACCCTGGTGGGGGACGTGGGCAACAACTATCTCAGCTTGAGGGGGTTCCAGGAGCAGATCGCCATCGCCAAGAGGAACCTGGAGGCCCAGCAAAAGACCGCCAACATCACTCACCGCCGCTTTGAGGCCGGCTTTGTGAGCCGTCTGGACGTGGCCAACGCCGACGCCCAGGTGGCCACCACCGCGGCGGTGATCCCGGGCCTGGAGTCCCAGGCCCAGGCGGCCATCTACAGTCTGGGCGTGCTGCTGGGCAAAGAGCCCGCGGCCCTGGCGCAGGAATTGGCCAAGGCCACTCCCATCCCGCCCACGCCGCCCGAGGTGCCCGTGGGCCTGCCCTCGGATATCTTAAGGCGCCGGCCGGACCTCCGCCGGGCCGAAGCCCAGATCCACAGCGCCACCGCCCGCATCGGCGTGGCCGTGGCCGACCTCTTCCCCAAATTCAGCCTCACCGGGGCCTTTGGCACCTCGGGCAATAAAATCTCGCTCCTGGGGACCTACCAGGGGTTGTTCTGGTCCTACGGGCCCTCGGTTTCCTGGTCCGTCTTCGACGCAGGCCGGATCCGCTGGAACATCAAGCTCCAGAAGGCCATAGAGGAGCAGGCCCTGCTGACCTACCAAAAGACCGTGCTCACGGCCCTGCAAGACGTGGAGACGGCCCTGGTGGCCTACGCCAAGGAGCAGGAGCGCTGTAAATCCCTTACGGAGGCCGTGGCCAGCAACCGCCAGGCCGTGGACCTGTCCATGAAGCTCTACCTGGCCGGGCGGACGGATTTCTTGAACGTGCTCAACGCCCAGCGGTCCCTTTTCCTCACCGAGGACGCCCTGGTGCTCAGCACCCGCAACCTGAGCACCAACCTCATCGCCCTCTACAAGGCCCTGGGCGGCGGCTGGGAAAAGCACGAAACCCGCATCGATCCCCGGGCGCCCCAGATTTTCCAGCGGAAGGCAAAATATTTTTAATTATCAATAAGTTTTGCCCGATCAGGCTAACGGGAAGTTTGGGCCGGTTAATACCGGGAATAGGCGATAATATCCTTCTCAAATTCCTGGATGACTTCGTCCTTGAGGGACGGATGGATCCTGGGGATGGTTTGCAGAATGGTTTCCGTCGTCACCCGGTAATCCTGCTTTAGGACCAGTTCCTGCTCAAAGGCGAACTGGGCCACCTGCTGGAAAAGATACCCCATGTCGGCCGGGGTGAATTGCCCAGTCACCCGGATAATCTGGTCCAGGTCCACCTCCCCGGTATTGACCTTGGACAGATAATACCTAAGAATCGTCGATCTCTCATCCTCATTCAAACCACCCACGGGAATGATGCAGTCAAAGCGGCCGGGCCGCAGCAACGCCGCGTCCAACAGCCGGATATAATTGGTGGCGCAGACCAGGAGATTATTATTGGCCTGCTCCTTGAGGAGGGGCACCTGCTTCAGGAATTCATTGGTAATGGATTTGTCCACCCGGTTGGCTTCATCCCGGCTGCCGGCGATCTCTTCAAACTCGTCGATGAAAATCACGGCATCATTAAGGGTGCGGGACTTTTCCATGATGGCCCGGAGATTGGCTCCCACTTTGTCGGCGCCGTCGGCCATGAGCATGCTGGGCACGATCTCGATGAACCACCAGGACAGGGCCCCGGCGATGGCCTTGGCGAAATGGGTTTTGCCCGTGCCCGGCGGTCCGAAGAAAATGATGGCCCGGGGCGGCACCACGCCGTGCTTCCGGGACAACTCCCGTTCATGCAGAGGCAGGATGATCTTGCGCTGCACGATCTGCTTGGGGGGCTGGGAGTCGGAGATGGTGTTCCACACATCCCGGCTGATGGTCTGGGCCCCCATTTCGGTGAGGATGTCGCGCTGCTTGTAGGCCAGGTATTCGGCGCCGGCCAGTTCCATGTTCTCCAGGAAGTCGATGCAGGCCACCCGCAGGCCCACGTCGCGGCCCAGTTTTTCGGACATGAGCCATTTGTGCTGTAAAATCCTGGGCCACAGGTCCGCGGCGATTTCAGGATCGAATTTATTGCCGCTGATCTCAAAAATCTTATTGACACACCCCTCCGGGGTCAAAGTTTCCATGGCGTTGTCGTTCACCGGCAACCTCCCATAACTGGCCGGCGGGCACGGAGGCCCGCCCCACCGACTTTTCATCCTTTTATCCCGATCATTGGCCGGCCGGTTTTTTCGGACTTTCCCTGCCCGTCCTGGCCGCGCTACCTGGACACGTCCCGATTCATGATCATACTATAGTATAAAATACGCCAGGGAGGCATTGCAGTGACTAGACGCAGAAAGTGTATTTCAGATGGAATATTAGCAATTTTTTTGGTGATATGCGCCACCGCCTTGCTTCTCGGCGGGTCCGGCACGGCCTGCGCCCAGGAAAAGAAACCGGAAACCGCGGCCCCGGCCAGCGGGGAGATCAATGTCCCCAAAGGCACCCTGGACGCCGTCACCGCCATCCTCACCCGGCGCAGCATCCGGGATTACACCCCGCACCCCGTGGCCGAGGACCTGGTTAAGCTGCTGGTGGAAGCGGGGTTAGCCGCGCCCTCGGCCTTTAACGAGCGCTCCACGGAACTGGTGGTCATCAACGACCCCAAGGTCATGGCGGAATTCGCCAAGATCAACCCGGCCTCCCAGCAGCTCAAGAAGGCCACCGTGGCCATCGTGGTCTGCGGCAATCAGGCGAAGGAAAAGTTCCCCGGCAAAGGCTACTGGCAGCTGGACGGCGCAGTGGCTGCGGAAAATATCCTCATCGCCGCCCACGCCGTGGGCCTGGGCGCGGTGTGGACCGCCATTTACCCCTATCCCGACCGCATGGCCGCGGTGCAGAAGCTCCTGAATCTGCCGGAGAAGGTGGCTCCCCTGGCCATCATTCCCATCGGCCACCCCGCGGAAAGGAAAACCCGGCAGGACCGCTACGATCCCGCCCGGGTGCACACCAATCGCTGGTAGCCCGAGCAGGACTGACCTTCGTCTGCCGGTGGGGCGGCCAGCTTGCACCGCCATTTCGGGCGGACGCCAAGGCCCACCCCACCCCTGCTTATAGAGGCGTGTTCGCCACCCGCCTCTGTGACTTCGGGACATCTTCTCTTGCTCCGCCGGCGCCTCTCTTTGCCAGCGCATAATCCCTTGCAAAATCCCCCCCAAGGTGCTATTTCCCGGTAAACTGCCCGGACCCGGACCGGGCGGCACGAAGGGCCGCGGGCGCCAAAGCCCGGGCGGCCGAAGGGGGCGATCTCATGGGGGGAAGGTCAGGATGGGGGAAAAGGCTGGGCATGGCCCTGGTCGCGCTGGGTATCATGACAGCGCTGCTGGCCCAGACGGCCCGGGCCGAGATCTATGCGGAAATTTACGGCGGCCTGGTGCATGGCGTGGTCCATCCCGAGTACAGTCTCTTTTCCCGGCCGGAAGCCGGCTACAACGTGCAGGTGGCCATCAAGGGGATCTATGAGCCCCACTTCCAGGGGGGCCTGAAACTGGGCACCTGGTTCGTGCCGGAAGGGACGCTGGGCTTTCGTTATCCCAACTGGATGAAATACTTTGGTTTTTATCTGGATTTCAGCTTTCACCGCCTCAATTACGTCCGCTCCTGGCGGGGCGTTTACATCCACAACCTGGCCAACACCTTTCCCGTGGGGAGCGCCGGGCTGGCGTTTCACAGCGAAGGCACGGCCGCCACGCTGGCGTTCATGTTCGCCGGCCGTCTGCCTATTCTGAAGAGCACCGATTTTCCCTACGGCCGCCTCCAGCCCTACCTGGCCGTGGGCCCGGCCCTGCTGTTTACCAGTCAGCATCCCGAACTGCATTTCATGCACGGCATGCTGGGAACGCTGAGCTATCATCCCAACGGCGACTCCACCCTGGCCCCGGCTCTGGCCGTGGAGACAGGCGTGCGCTGGCTGGCCCTGAAAAACGTCTCCGTAGACCTGTCTTTCAAGTACCGCTACGCCCGGCCCGATTTCACCTTCAACTTCCGGGATCCGGCCACCGGCTTTGTACACGGCTTCAGCCTGCGGCCAACGTATCACCTGCTCAGCGGCCAGTTGGGCGTGGCGTACCATTTTTAAGGAAATTTGCCGGCCGGCCGGAACTGATGGCCCGGGGGCTGGAAAACCCGGGATAGAGAAGGCGCATCGGTCAGGGAAAAGCTTTGACATCAACCGGGGCGGCTGGTAAGGTTCAACAGGAAATGGGGTCCGGATAAGGGTTTGGGGGAGGCCGGGCGCCTAAAACCCTGGCTCTTTTACTCCCGGAAGGAAAAATATGCATCTGCTTGGGGGGAGTATGCGGGTAAGAGGGCGGAATTGGAAGACGTGGGTGACTGTGTTGCTGGCGCTGACGGCAATGCCCACCCTGGCCGGGGCCGAAGGATTCACCCTGGACAAGTTTTCCCGGGAGGCGGGACTGCGCTTCGCATACGGCAAGTCCATGCAAAAGGCCTCCGTCCACCTGTACTGCCTCTTTCCCCGTTGGGGGCTCTTTCTTTCCCGCCCGGGTCAGGGCTGGCTGGGCCCTTTGGGGCTCTCGGCGGTGGTGGAGGGCGTCATCGGCGGCGCGGAGGCCGAAAGCCCCGGCTGGGAAATCGGCTTCACCCCCCTGCTCAAACTAAGCCTGCCGGTGCACAAACGGGCCATCCTCTTTTTGGAAGGCGGCGCCGGCGTCATCTGGGAGTGCATTAACAGCCCCACCATTGGCAGCACCTTCAACTTTACCCCGCAGGTGGGGGCCGGGGTAGATTTTGCACTGGCCAGCCAGTGGGGCCTCACCTTCGCCTACCGGTTCCGGCACTCGTCCAACGCCGGCCTCTATAAAGAGAATCCGGCTTTCAACGTCAGCTTTTTCCAATTCGGGGTAACGTATTTCTACTGAGAGCGCGCCTCTTCTGGACTGATGGCAGCGGGCCCAATCTCTCCCCAAAAAAAAATAAACACCAGTGCCTGGTGAAGTCATATTTCTTTCTTGACAATCCAGTAATAATTCTTACATAATATCCATTAGCAATGGAAACCTTAATTCATCGTCTGCGCTCCCAGCGCATCTCGGTTACCCCCCAGCGCCTGGCCATCCTGGCGGCGCTGGAATCCCGGCGGGATCATCCCACCGCGGAACAGATTTACCTGCAAGTCCGGCAGGAACTGCCGGCCATCTCCTTCAATACGGTGTATAAAACCTTGGAGGTCTTTTGTCATAAGGGGCTCCTGCTCAAAGTCAATCCCCTGCACGAAGTGGCCCGGTATGACGTCCAGACCCACCACCACGCCCATGCCATCTGCCGGCGCTGCTATCAGATCATCGACCTGGATTGGTCTGAGGAACGGGTGCCCGCCCCTCCGGAGGAGATCGCCGACTTTCAGGTGGAAAACCATTCGCTGATCTACTGGGGGGTTTGCTCCCGGTGCTTACAATCGCAGCATAATTCTGAGGAGGAAAACTAAGCATGGCCATTCAGGCGGGACAGGAATACGAATGCAACATTTGTAAGAACAAGGTCAAGGTCATCAATGCCGGCGGCGGCGTCCTGGTTTGCTGCGGCGTGCCCATGAAACTGGCGGCAGGCTAAGGGTGGGGGGCGATAACATGAGCAAGACTACCGATCATCTGAAAGAAGCCTTCGCTGGCGAATCCCAGGCCAACCGGAAATATCTCGCCTTTGCCGCCAAAGCGGACCAGGAAGGTTACCCCCAGGTGGCCCGACTCTTCCGGGCTGCGGCGGAAGCGGAAACCATCCACGCCCACAATCATCTGCGCGCTCTGAAGGGCATCGGCGCCACGAAAGACAACCTGAACGAAGCCATCTCCGGAGAAACGCACGAGTTCATGCACATGTACCCGCAGATGATCGCCGACGCCAAGGCCGAGGGCAACAAGGAGGCCGAGCGCTCCTTCGTCTTTGCCAACGAAGTGGAGAAAGTCCACGCCGACCTGTATAAAAAAGCGCTGGCCACCATGGAAGAGAAAAAGCTGGTGGACATCTACGTCTGCCCGGTGTGCGGCTACACCGTGGAAGAGACCGTGCCGGACAACTGCCCCGTGTGCAACGCCAAGGGCAAGACCTTTAAGAAGATCGACTAAGAGGAAGGGCGATGGTTCTGAAACTCTTCCGCTGCCAACTCTGCGGCGACCCATACCTGGGCTCGGAACCGCCCAGCTTCTGCCCCTTCTGCGGCGCTCCCGAGAAGTACCTGGTGCCGGCTGAAGCCTATGTGGACAAAAACACCGTGCCTGGTCTGACTGCCGTCTCCCGGGCCAACCTGGAAAAGGCCCTGGAACTGGAAGTGAGCAACGCCTCCTTCTACCTGTGCGCCTCGGCCTGCAGCCCGGACCCGGTGGCCCAGGCCATGTTCAAGGCGCTCTCCAAGGCCGAATCCGAGCACGCCAGCGTCATCTGCAAGATCCTCAAGGTGGCCAAGCCGGAGATCAAGCCGGATCAGAACGCCTGTCAGAAAGACCCCAAGGCCAACTTCGCCGCCTCCCACGAACGGGAGAAACGGGCCGTGGCCTTCTACAGCCAGGCGGCTGCCGAAGCAGTGGAAGAAAGGGTGAAGGAAGTCTTCTCCGTGCTGGTGGAGATCGAATCCTACCACATCGCCCTGTCGGCAACGCGGAAATAGCGTCTGCAACCGGGAAACGAGACCCTGCGGCTGAAGAGGTGAGGCATACCGGCGCTGCCTCTGGATTTTTCGGGAGAACTTAGTCTGCTTCCCGCCAATCCGCCATTCTTGCCGTGCTGAGGGGTCTTGTCGGCCCATGCGGTCATGAGGCCCGGCAACATATACTCCCTCTCCCCCGCTTTTGGGGGGAGAGGGAATTTTTTTGTTTTTCCAGGGTCTTTCCGGAGCCCTGAGGAATCTTTACCCCGGCAATCAATCTGCAGCTGCCATATCTGCCGCTTGGCCATGCCTTTTCAGTTACAGGGCTGAAGCAAAAATCCCGCCAAACAGGACCTGCCCTGCCCTTGTGAACTTCCACTCCTCTGCGTCAGGCCCGGCAGGTCCCCCCCTACCCTTCCTCCTCCGCCTGCAATATCTGCAACGCCCGGCGGGCCGCGGCCTGGGCCGCCTGCTTCTTGGTGGCCCCCTCCCCCCGGGCCAGCACCCGGCCTCCCACGCTAAGCTCCATGAGGAAGCGGCGCTCATGGCTGGGGCCGGTTTCCTCCACCAGGCGGTACACCGGGGAATCTTTAAACCGGGCTTGCACCAGTTCCTGGAGCGCGGTTTTATTGTCCTGCCAGGCCAGGGGCGCGGCGGCGCCCAGCCGTTCGGCGAACCAGCGGCGGATGAGACGCCGGGCCGCCGGAATGCCCCCGTCCAGATAGACCGCGGCTAAAACGGCCTCCAGGGCGTCGGCCAAAAGCGATGGTTTCTCCTTTCCCCCTTGTTGCGCCTCGCCCTTGCCCAGCAACAGGTGCGCGCCCAGGTCCAGGTCCCGGGCCAGGGCCGCCAGCACCCGGGCGTTGACCAGGGCCGCCCGCCGTCGGGAGAGTGTGCCTTCCGTGTCCTCCGGGAAACTTTTGAAGAGCAACTCGCTCACCAGCAAAGCCAGGACCGCGTCCCCCAGGAACTCCAGCTTTTCGTTGCTGGCCCCAGCCCCGGCATGCTCATAGGCGTAGGAACTGTGCCGCAGGGCCTGATCCAGGAGATTCAGGTCCGCGAAGCGGTAATCCAACCTCTCAGAAAAGGCGATGAGTTGCTGGGTCCGTTCCGGCGTCATATCCAGAGAGCTATTCTCCTTTCCGGTGGCCACCAGGCCCCCTGGGTGGATCAGTTTATGGGGGACACCCGCCCCCTGGTGTCGGCGCAGGCTGAACAGCCTACGCCACCTGGATTACCACGGTTTTCTGACAGCCGCAGGCTTATGCAGCATTATTACGAAAAGTTGGGGAGGCCGGGAAAGCGCAGCGCATCCCGCTGTTGGCCTAACACAGGATTTCAGCCTGTTCCTGGAACACGCAGCAGGCTCACCTCGCCATCGTCGAACAATATTTAAGTCACCGAATACCTTAAAATTATAGCAGTTTTGCCATGATAAATTATTATAGCAATTTAATCTCAATAAAGATAAAATACAATGATGAAGTCCGAAATCGAAATCTTCCATGATTATATCCGCAGCCGGGGGCTGAGAAGGACTCCGGAGCGGGAAGAAATTCTCCAGGAGATTTTCGCCATTCATGGCCACTTCGACGTGGATGAACTCTATCTGCGCCTGCGGCAGAAAGGGGCCAAGGTGTCCAAGGCCTCCATTTACCGGGCCTTGCGGCTCTTCCTGGACTGCTCCCTGGTCCGGGAGGTGGACTTCAGCGACGGCCACTGGCACTACGAGCATATTTACGGCCACGGCCCCCACTGCCATCTCCGCTGCCTGAGGTGCGGCCATATTGTGGAATTTGAGGAACCCGGCTTGGACCTCCTGCAGGACCGGCTGCACCGGGAATATGGTTACCGCGTCGCCGATTTTCAGCTGGAAGTCAAGGGCTATTGCCGCCCCTGTCAGGAGCAAAGCCTAAGGGAGCCGGAAAAATAGCCTTACGGCCTATCCTCGGGAAAACCCCGGCTTTCCGGGGATGAGAGACTGTCTACCAAAACATTTTCAGGCGGGAACGCAAGATCTGAGAAAGCGTTCCCCCAGGGAGCGCTCCAGCGCCATGACTGAAGCCTTGGCTCAATCAGAACTCCTGCTGGCCCAAGTCACCCCGGGCCAACGGGTGAAGATCAGCGGTTACGAGGGGGGGCGCATGCTCCGGGGCCGGCTGGTGGCCCTGGGCCTCAACCTGGGTCAGGAAGTGGAAGTGATCCAGAACAACCGGGGCCTCATCATCCTGGGCGTCAACGGCGGCCGGGTGGCCCTGGGCCGGGGCGTGAGCCAGAAGATCCGCACTGAACCCCTGGCCAACTGATTTGATAACTTCCCTTATGACCGGGTGGCGAAGTCTTTCCAGCCTGCGCAGACGAACGCGGCGGATGGGACTTCTGCTCGTGACCCTAACGGCGGGATGCGCTTCGCTTTCCCGCCCTCCAAGGTTTTCCCTGCCTTCCGGCCTCTCCCAACCTCACCCCGGCCCTCTTTTCCCTTGAATTATTATGGCCAAAGCACCGACCACATTTGATCCCCAGAAGCCTGACAGCGGTCTGGACACCCTGGACGGGGTAATCGAGCGCATCACTTTCTGCGCCCCGGAGGACCAGTATGCCGTGGTGCGCCTCAAGGTGGCGGGGAAAAAAGACCTGATCACCGCGGTGGGGCCCCTGGCCTCGGCCCGGGAGGGCGAGGAGGTGCAGCTCAAGGGCCGCTTCGAGATGCACTCCCGCTATGGCCAGCAGTTCAAGGTGGTGTGGTGGTATGCCGTGCTGCCGGCCACCAAGGCCGGGATCGAGCGCTACCTGGCGTCGGGGCTGGTGAAGGGCATCGGCCCGGAATTGGCCCGCCGCCTGGTGGAGCGCTTCGGGGCCGACACCCTGAAGATCATCGACGAGGCGCCGGAACGCCTGACAGAAGTCCCGGGCATCGGCGACAAGAAGGTCAAGCAGGTTCTGGCCGACTGGCGGGACCACCGGGAGGCCCGGGAGGTGGTGGTGGGGCTCCAGGGTCTGGGCCTGGGCATGGCCCATGCCTTCAAGATTTACAAACAGTACGGGGCCGAGGCCCTGGCGGTGGTCACCGCCAACCCTTACCGCCTGGCCCTGGACGTCCAGGGGATCGGCTTTCTCACCGCGGACCGCCTGGCCGCGCGACTCAATCTGGACCCTGAAGCCCCGGCCCGCCTGGCCGCGGGGTTGTTGCACCTGCTGGACCAGGTGGCGGGCGACGGCCACGTCTATGTGCCCGAGGCGGAGCTCATGAGCCGCACCGCAGAACTGCTCAAGGTGTCCGAGGACAGGCTCGCCCCAGCGGTCGCGGCCCTGGAGCGGGAAGGCCGGGTGGTGCTGCAGCAGACCCCCGAGGGACGGGCCGTGTACAAAAAGCCCGCCTGGGTGGCGGAGGTGGGAGTGGCCCAGGCCCTGGGCCGGCTGGCCACCACGCCCGCGCCGCCTGCGCCTTTGCACCTGGATGATCTTTTGACCCACGTCCAGGCGGAGCGCGGCCTCACCCTCTCCCCGGAGCAGGCCGAGGCCGTGGCCGCGGCCTTTCAAGACAAGGTCCTCATCCTCACCGGGGGGCCGGGCACCGGTAAGACCACCATCGTGAGCTGTATATTGGCTCTGTACCGGGGCCTGGGCGCCAAGGTCATGCTCATGGCCCCCACGGGCCGGGCCGCCAAACGCTTAAGCGAAGCCACCGGCGCCGAGGCGGCCACCATCCACCGGGCCCTGGAATTTTCGCCCCAGGACGGGGGCTTTCGCCGCAACCTGGCCGAGCCCCTCAAGGCCGACGTGGTGGTGGTTGACGAAATGTCCATGGTGGACACCTATCTCATGTACCACCTGCTCAGGGCCATTCCCGCCCCGGCCCGCCTCATCATGGTGGGCGACGCGCACCAGCTCCCCGCGGTGGGTCCGGGCAACGTCCTCAAGGATTTGATCGACTCCCAGGTGGTGCCGGTGAGGCGCCTCACCCAGATTTTCCGCCAGGCCCGGGAAAGCCTCATCGTGGTCAACGCGCACCGCATCAACCAGGGATCCTACCCCGTGCTGGTCCCCCGCTTTGACGACCAGGATTTCGTTTTTCTGGGGTACGACGACCCCGAGGTGCTGCACCAGAAGCTGCTCAACCTGGTGGGCTATTTCCTGCCCCAGCGCTACGGCTTCGACCCCATGCGGGATATCCAGGTCATCACCCCCATGCACCGGGGCCGGCTGGGCACCCAGTCCCTGAACATGGAACTGCAGCGCCGCCTCAACGGCAAAAGCCCGGTCTACACCTTCGGCGAGCGCCACTACCGCCGGGGCGACAAGGTGATGCAGCTGCGCAACAACTATCTGAAAGAGGTCTTTAACGGGGACATCGGCCAGGTGCGCACCTTTTCCCCTGAGAGCAAGCAGTTGCTGGTGGATTTTGAGGGCCGGGTGGTGACCTATGAACCGGGCGAGCAGGACGAGCTTACCCTGGCCTACGCAGTGAGCGTGCACAAATCCCAGGGCAGTGAATTTCCCGCGGTGGTCCTGGTCCTTACCACCCAGCACTACATGTTGCTGCAGAGAAATCTCCTTTACACCGCCATCACCCGGGGCCGCCGCCTGGTGGTGCTCATGGGCAGCAAAAAAGCGGTGGGCATGGCCCTGGCCAATGACCGGCCGGTGCGGCGCCATACCCGCCTGGCCATGCGCCTGCGGGAAGCCTTAGGCGCGGCCGCGCCTGGAAAAGTGCTTGACAATCGGCTCTCGCAAGAGCACAATCAATAATAAATCCTGGGGGTAAGACTTAGGTGATGGATCTGTTCACCATCCTTGAACAGAAGCTGGAAATGGCGCTGCACCAGTTGGAGAGCCTCAAGAAAGGCAACGCCGAGTTGAAGGAGGCCCTGGCGGACAGGGAGCAGGCCCTGGCCCAGCGGACTCAGGCTCTCAAACAGGCGGAAGAGGCCATCGCCAAGGTTACCCGGGAACGGGAGGCCATCCGGCAGAAAATCGACAAGATTCTGAACCGGCTTAAAATACTTGATTTGGGAGAGACGGCATAGGCTTGGAAGCAGAGGTCAAACCCGTGGTGGTGGAAATCCTGGGACGGCCCCTCACTCTCATGAGCGGCATGGGACAGGAACGCCTTCAGGCTGTGGCCGAGATGGTCGACGCCCAACTCAAGGAACTGCAGGTGGCTTTCCCCGCCAGTCCCCTGGCGGACCTGGCTATCCTGGTGGCTCTCAACCTGGCCGTGGAATCCCTGGAGAGCAAGGAGGACTACCACAAATACCGCATCGAGATCGAGAATCGGTCTCGCCAACTCATCCAGAGACTGGAGGGACACAGCAGTTACAGTCCTCCGGGGCCGTAAGGCCGGGGGGCCAATCCGTTTGCCACGACCATTGCTGTTCTCTCCGGGAGGGGAGAGGACAGGGTTTCAGGGAACTAAAGGGGAATTCCGGGAAAACCTGGGGAAATACTCCGGACGGCTACGGGGCCGGGCCGGTTGTTAATATCATCGCTGAGGTCGGAGTCGCGCCGGCGCGGCCCGTCACTCGCCCAAGAGACCTTAAGAGAAAGGAGAGCCCTGTCAGTCGCAGCGCGCATACCGTTATTACGCCCATCTCAGATCCCCCGGCCGTTGACCTGACGCCGGCGGGAGGCAATATCTTCCCTTCCCCAAGATTTTCCCCGGCTTCTACCTCCCTGTCATCACACCAGATCTGTTTTTTACCTTAAGATCCGCGGCGCCGCCTCCCGCAACGGGCGCCCGATCACATCAGGAAACGAGGGGAACGCCCCATGAATATATTGCTGTACATTGTGCTGAGCGCACTCGTGTTGGGCCTCGGTTTCCTGGCGGGTTTCTTCTATCGCAAGTATCTCATGGACTCCCACGTGGCCTCGCTGGAGGCCCTGGGGAAAAAGATTCTGGACGACGCCCGCAAGGAAGCAGAAAACCATAAGAAAGAGGCCCGTCTCCAGGCCAAAGACCAACTTTACCAGATGAAGCTGGATTTTGAAAAGGAGACCCAGGACCGCCGCCACGAAATCAGCCTGTTGGAAAGACGGCTCCTGCAAAAAGAAGAAAACCTGGAAAAGAAAAGCACCCTGCTGGACAGCCGGGAAACGGACCTGAATAAGCGGCAGAAGCTCCAGGAGCGCCAGGAGAAGGAAGTTTCCGAAAAACAGGAACGCTACCAGAAGCTCCTGGAAGAGCAGAGCGCCCGTCTGGAGCAGCTGGCCGGCCTGAGCGCCCAGGAGGCCCGGGAGCTTTTGCTCAAAAACATGGAGCGGGAAGTCCGGGCCGACGCCGCCCGCCTGGTGAAACGCATCGACACCGAGGCCCGGGAAGTGGCCGACCGCAAGGCCAAAGAGATCATTTCCCTGGCCATCAAGCGCTACGCCAGCGACTACGTGGCCGAGCAGGCCGTGTCCGTGGTGCCCCTGCCCAATGAGGAGATGAAGGGGCGCATCATCGGCCGGGAAGGGAGAAATATCCGGGCCCTGGAAGCGGCCACCGGCGTGGACATCATCATCGACGACACTCCCGAAGCGGTCATCCTGTCCGCCTTCAACCCCATCCGGCGGGAGATCGCCCGCCTGAGCCTGGACCGCCTCATCTCCGACGGCCGCATCCACCCCGGCCGCATTGAGGAAATCGTCGAAAAAGTCACCCAGGAAATGGAGACCAGCATCAGGGAGGCCGGGGAGGAAGCCGCCTTTGACGCCGGGGTGCACGGTCTGCACCACGATCTCATCAAGCTCCTGGGCAAGCTGAAATTCCGCACCAGCTTTGGCCAGAACGTTTTGCAGCACTCCCTGGAAGTTTGCTACCTGTGCGGCATCATGGCCGCGGAATTGGGTCTCAACGAAAAACAGGCCCGGCGCGCCGGGCTTTTGCATGACATCGGCAAGGCCGTGGACCACGAAGCCGAGGGCGTGCACGCCCTCATCGGCGCGGACCTGGCCAAACGGTTCGGCGAATCCCATAAGGTGGTGCAGGCCGTGGCCGCCCACCATGACGATATTCCTGCGGAAACCATCCTGGCGGTGCTGGTGCAGGCCGCGGACACCCTCTCCGGCGCCCGTCCCGGCGCCCGGCGGGAAATGCTGGAAACCTACATCAAGCGCCTGGAAAACCTGGAAAAAATCGCCAGATCCTTCAACGGCATCAGCAAATCCTACGCCATCCAGGCGGGGCGGGAAATCCGCCTCATCGTGGAAAGCGAAAAGGTGAACGACGAGGAGACGGCCCTCATCAGCCGGGAGGTGGCCAAAAAGATCGAGTCCGAACTCACCTATCCGGGCCAGATCAAGGTGACAGTCATCCGGGAAACCCGGGCCGTGGAATTCGCCCGGTAGGTGAGACGTGCAGATACTCTTCATCGGCGACATTGTCGGCTCCCCGGGGCGGCGGGCGGTGGAGGAGCTCCTGCCCCGGCTGGTGGATACGCATGCCATTGACCTGGTGATCGCCAACGGCGAAAACGCCTCCGGCGGCGTGGGCATCACCCCCAACGTGGCCGAACAGCTTCTCAGTTATGGGGTGGACGTCCTCACCAGCGGCAACCATATCTGGAAGCATAAAGAGATCATCCCCTATCTCGAGGACACCGACCGGCTGATCCGGCCGGCCAACTACCCTCCCGGCACTCCCGGCCGCAGCTTTACCGTGGTGGAGACCGCGGCCAAGGGCAAAGTGGCGGTGTTCAACCTGGAAGGCCGGGTCTTCATGAACGCCCTCGATTGCCCCTTCCGCGCCGCGGACCAGATACTGGCCGCGCTGCCCCCGGACATCACGGCCGTCATCGTGGACATGCACGCCGAGGCCACCAGCGAAAAGCTGGCCATGGGCTACTACCTGGACGGCCGGGTGAGCGCGGTCATCGGTACCCATACCCACGTCCAGACCGCAGACGGCCGGGTGCTGGCCAAAGGCACGGGCTACCTCACCGACGCGGGCATGACGGGGCCCATCGGCTCGGTCATCGGCATGAAGACCGAGGTGATCCTGCAGCGCTTCCTCACCCAGATGCCCGTGCCCTTTAAGGTGGCCAGCCAGGATATCCAGCTTCAGGGCGTGGTCGTGAGCTTGAACGAGGCGGGACGCTGCCGGGACATGACTGTCATCCAGGCGCCGTTGAAGTGATGTGATTTGGTTTTGGGGGGGAGGGGTTAAGGGGCTCGCCTCTTAGCCCCCTCCCCCACGTTACCTTGCAAATCAAGGATGCCTATGCCGGACAGGGCGCAGCCCCACGTTATTCTCATCATCATGGACTCGGTGGCCGCCCGGCGCTGCTCCACCTACGGTCACGCCCGGGAGACGACCCCGGGGCTCAGCCGCCTGGCCGGGGAGGGCGTGCTCTACCGCCATTGCTACACGCCCGCGCCCTGGACCATCCCGGCCCACGCCTCGCTCTTTTCCGGCCTCTACCCCGGGGAGCACGGCTGCGACGAAAAATCCGCCCACCTGCCTCCGGGCGCGGTTTCCCTGCCCCAGGCGCTCAAGGAGGCGGGCTACGGCACCGCGGCCATTTCCAGCAACGGCCTGGTGAGTTTTCAGTCCGGGTTCGACGTCTTCTACGAGATGGACACCCTGTTCACCTCGCCGCGCTACCAGAGGGACCGGGCCGCGGTGAAGGAGCTCATCAAGGCTTCGGGCTCGGAATGGGGGCGCCTGCTGCTCACCCTGAAGTACGTCTGGCAGCACCGCTCGTTCACTTTTCCCCTGGCCAACATGCTGGACCGCTTCCACCGCAAGCATTTCGTCAATATTTTCCAGAATTCCGCGCCCGCCACCGCCCGGAGCCTGGCCATCACCGGCAAGCTTTTGCAGAGCGCCCGGCAACCCCTTTTCGTCTTCATGAATCTCATGGAGACCCACTGGCGCTACAACCCGCCCAAAGGCCGGGAACGCTTCATCCGCCTGACCGCCGACGCCCGCCGGGCCCTCATGGACCTCAATCCCATCGATTTCTACCTCACCGGCATCGGGCCCGGACAGATGGAGCAGTTGGCCCTGCTGTACGAAGAAGAGCTGGCCTACCTGGACGAGCTCATTTGGGGCTTCTACCAATACCTCAAAGCCAGCGGGCTGGCCGAGAACACCTTGTTCATCGTCACCGCAGACCACGGCGAATCCCTGGGCGAGCACGGCCTCTGGGGACATTACTTCGGGCTTTACAATGAACTGATGCACATCCCCCTGGTGGTGCGCTACCCTGAGGCCATGCATCTTCAGGGAGAGGTGGCGGGGCCGGTGCAATTGCACGATCTGTACGCCACAATTCTCGAAGTGGCGGGCTCCGGCCAGGCCGCCCCGGCCAGTTCCCGTTCTTTAGTCTCCCCGGCCCGGGATTTCGCCCTGGCCGACCACCCCAACCCTGGCGTGGGGCTCATGGCCCTGACGGCCCGGGTCCCCGACTTTCCGGCCACGCCCCTGATGCAGCCGTGCCGCAGCATCGTTGGCAATGATTTTTTCAAGCTCATCGAGTGGGGCGACGGCCGCCTGGATCTCTTTGATCTGGAAAACGATCCCGCCGAAACCGCCAACCTGGCCGGGAACCCGGACCAGGCCGGGCGGCTGGCGGAACTGACCGCCAAGTTGCACGCAACTTTGGGACCACCGGGAGCCGGCGGCTCACCCACGGGGGAACAATCCCCCGAAGAGCAGGAAGAAATCCGGCGTCGTCTGGCGGCGCTGGGCTATGTGTGATAGATGTATGTGGGAGGAGGTCCGGGGGAACGCAGTTCCCCCGCCCTACCCCCACACCCCACCCAAACCCCGTGAGCGCGATTGGGTTGGGGGAGGGAGTTTTAGGGAGGGGGCAGGGGGCTGCGCTACCAGGCCCCC
>CAZFWX010000034.1:0-26442 GCA_964522695.1 uncultured Desulfobacterales bacterium | reverse complement strand
GCATGGTCACGGTGATTTTACCGGAAGCCTCGGGGTTGCGGGCGATGCCTTCCACCGAGCTCTTCACGGCCAGGCCCTGGCCGATGCCGGTGCCGAAGGCGGCGATGCCCATGCCGAAGCCGGCGGCGACGACGGCATAGCTGAAGAAGCTGCCCAGGCCTGCGGCGGCGCCGCCAGCAGGCTCAGCGGCCATGGCGAGGGAAGCCCAAAGCAAGGAAACCAACAGAGTCACTACGTATTTCATGAACCAAACCTCCTAGGTGTAATAAAGGTGGCCTTCTTCCGTGATTAGTGGGCGTGCTCCATGGAGCCGGCAAAGTACATCATGGAGAGCAAGGTGAAAATAAACGCCTGCACCAGGCTGGTGAACACCGCCAGGAACATCATGGGCAGCGGCGCCAGGAACATGCCGGCCAGGAACAGCAGGATCATCAGGACCAAATCTTCGCCCATGATGTTGCCGAAAAGACGAAGGGTGAGGGAAAGGACCCGGGCGATGTGGCCGACGATCTCGATGGGGAAGAACAGGGGCGCCAGCCAGGGAATGGGTCCCAGGAAATGCTTAATGTATTTGACGCCGTGATACTTGATCCCCAGGTAGTGCGTGAAAACGAAGGTGCACAGGGCCATGGCCAAGGTGGTGTTGATGTTGGCGGTGGGGGAGAAGAACCCCGGCAACAGACCGATCAGATTGCAGAAGAGGATAAAGAGGAAGCAGGTGCCGATATAGGGGAAAAAGGCCCGCCCCTCTTCGCCGGTGATGTCCACCATGAACTCTTCCAGACCCCCGATGACCAGTTCAAAGACGTTTTGGGCCCCCGCGGGCACCAAAGAGATGCGGCGGGACGCCAGGATGCCCAGACCCACCAGGATGGCCATGATGAGCCAAGCGTAGGTCACATGGGGAGGGATGTGCAGGTGAAATTTCTCCATCAACAGATCAAGAAAGAGGATGGGATGTTCCATGAGAAGGATCTGCCTCCTTGTGCTTAAGCTTGATCGTTTCGTAAATGGCCACCAGGATCAGGGTGAAAGCCACGGTGGACAGGCCCAAGAGCATGCCCAGAACGTTCACCCAATCATAGGCGACCAAAATAAAGATTAAGGCCAGCAAGGCGGTGAAGCGCAAGATCTGCCGGAAGGCAAAAAATGCTTTGGCCTTACCTTGTTCGTGGGCTGACGACTGGGGGACGCCTTCCAATAAGGCGCGCAAGGCGCGATGGAGGAGATGGAAATTTACCACCACCACCACCCCGCCCACCAGAACCCCCAGGGCGAACTCTCCGCCTTGCCAGAGATAGCCCAGGCTTACCAGAGCGGCCATCACCAACCAGCTGGCGGCCTTCAGCGCGCGGGGCGCCAGAATATCCATGGCACCCTCACTTGGTCAGGCGCTGGCCCATGAGGTAAACCTGCCGGAAGCCGGCGATGATGCCAACCAGCAAACCGATATACTTAAAAAATCCGGTGCCAAAGGTACTATCCAGCCAATACCCTAAAAAAAAACCGATGAAAATGGCGAAGACCAAAGTGAGCCCGATGGCTGAGGCCCGGTAGCCGCCACTCATGAGCTCTTTCCAAAACTTCTTGGTGTCTTCCTTCACCTATCCATCCTGGCGTACTGAAAAGGCACTAAATGATTCTTTTCACATGAGCGTACCTATCATACCCCATGGGGCAAGTCAATATTTTTTGCCAGGCTGGCAAGAAGAAAAAATGCGGGGGCCGGCAGGGAGAGGAATGTCAAAGAATATGAAACTATTGCTCACTCAGACAAAAATCTAGGGTGTGGCGCCCTGTCCGGGGGCGGGGCGCCGGACCGGGTGCTTTTTGTGCATTTTTTCTTTATCGGGCTTTTTCCTTTGGCTTCAGCTTTCGCGATGTACCGGCAATTTCACCACGAAGGTGGTGCCCTGGGGGCCCGTGTCCGCCACGGTGATGCGCCCCAGGTGCTTTTCAATGATGCCGTAGCTGATGGACAGGCCCAGCCCCACCCCCCGGCCCACCCCCTTGGAGGTGAAAAAGGGGTCGAATATTCGGGACAAAAAGGATTCGGGAATGCCCGGACCGGTGTCTTTGAAGCTGATTTCCACTTCCTCGCGGTTTTCCGTAAGCGCGGTGGTGACGGTGAGTCGCCCCATGCCCTCCATGGCGTCCCCGCTGTTCATCAACAGGTTGATGAAAACCTGTTCCAGGCGGGTCTTGTCGCCCAGCACCGGCGGCAGGTCCGGGCTGAAATCCCTGATAATGTCGATATACTGGAAGGTGAGGTGGTCACCCACCAGGGAGAGGACCTCTTCCAAAAGGTCGTTCAATTTCAGGGGCACGAACTTGCTGGGCATATGGCGGGAAAATTCCAAAAGCCCCTGGACGATTTCCTTGCAGCGGGTGGCCTCCCGGACGATCTTTTCCACCTGAACCCATTCCGGCCGCCCTTGGTCCAGGTCCTCCAGGAGCAGGTAGCTCAGGACCAGGATGGACCCCAGGGGATTGTTCATCTCATGGGCCACCCCTGCGGCCAACTGCCCCAGGGAGGCCAGACGCTCGGTGCGGGTCAGATGATCTTCCAGGTGCTTTTTGTGGGTGACATCCCGGAAGTGGATCTGGCTGGCCGGCTGGCCTTCGTAGGTGGTGGGGATGGACAGGACCTCCAGGTCAAAGGTGGCGCCGTCCTTTTTGACCCCTTTCATGTCAAGGACGCGGGGCCGGCTGGAGCCTTTCAGCAGTTTGGGAAAGCGGCGGGAGACCCCGGGGATGTTGGGCTGTTCCAGGAAGTCCAGAAGATTCCGGCCCAGCATCTCCTTGGGGTCGTGGTAGCCGAACATCTCCAGGCAGGCCTGGTTGACATAGAGAAGCTGAAAGTCCCGGTGCAGAACGATGCCGTCCAGGGAGGTTTCCACCAGGCGCCGGAACTTGGCCTCCGAGTCCTTGAGTTCCCGGGCCAGGAGTTCCCGGTCCGTGACGTCGACTATGGCCTGCACTGCCCCTTGAATCTGCCCCTGTTCGTCGTAGATGGGGGAGGAGGTGTTGTAAAAGTAGCGCTCCCGGTTTTGGAAGTCGGGAAAATATTCATAGGCTTCGAAGGCCACGGGTAGATTGGGGGAGCGCCTTAGGTTTTTGTCCCCGAAAAATTTTTCCAGGGCTTTAAAATTCTGTTCCACCACCAAAGACGCCATGCTGGGGCCCTCATGGGAATAGAAAGGCAGCCAGTAGCTGTAGGTGCCCACCATCTCTTCCCGGGACTGGCCGGTCAGCTTCTCGCAGGCGCGGTTCCAATAGGTGATGCGGTGCTGGCGGTCGATGACGAAGGTGGGAATGGGCAGTCCCTCCAGGATGCCCTCGGTGGTCTTTTTTTCCCGGACGAGTTCCATCTCGCTGCGTTTCAGTTCGGTGATGTCTTTGACAATGCCTTCATACCCGGTGAGGCGCCAATAGCGGTCCCGCCGGCCGATGCCGGTGAGCAGCGCCGGCACCGGGGTGCCTCTCTGGGTCTTCAGGGTGACCTCCAGGTCCCGGGCGAAGCCCTCGGCTTCCACCCGGTTGAGAAAGTCCGCCCAGTCGCCAGGATCCTGGAAGATGTCCCGCATGGGTGGGAGGGCGGCCACGTCTTTGGGGCGGGAAAAGCCCAACAGGTCCATGCCGGCAGGATTGATGTCCAGGAGGCGGCCATCCGCGTCCGTAACGAAGATCATGTCCATGGAGCCTTCGAAGATACGGCGGTAGCGCCGTTCCGAACGCAACAGGTCATGGTAGAGGCGGGCGTTGGCGATGGCCAAGCCGATCTGGTTGCCCAAGATGGTGTAAAAAGTCTGGCGGAAAGGGATGAACTTCCGGGGGAGGGTGGCCGCCAGGTTCAGGAAACCCAAGACTTCTTCCCGGTATTTCAGGGGGATGCTGACCACGGCCCTGAAGCGGCGATCATGACGGATGACCTCGGAGAAGGTGGAGGTGGCCAGCCGGGGATCATTATCCACGTCCAGGATGACCAAAGGCAAGGTGGCCCGGGAAAGGTAAGGGCCGATAAGGTTTTCCAGATGCCCCACGGATAATTGCTGAAGATATTGGTCGGGAAAGCCCAATGCCGCGGCAGAAGCGAGGTGCTGCCGCTCCTGGTCCCAGAGCAGCAGGAGGCCGGCGTCGATCCCCAGAAAGTCCACCACGGCTTCCAGGACTCGTTTGACGATCTCGTTCAGATCCATGGTGTGCGCGGTGATGGTGGCGATCTGGTTGAACAGGGCAATTTCGAGGCACTGCTCTTCCTCCCGGACACGGGGTGAGGCGGAGAGGCGTGGAGGAATTTCTTTGGCCATGGGGACTACCTCAAGGGAGAGGCAAGGATGAAAGCTTGGGGGCAAGGCGTCACGTGGCCGCCGCCGGCCCAAGGTTATGGCGACGCATAGGATACGTCTTTAGCTCACAAGGAGATGTGTTTTTCAGGCAAAACCAAAAATATGAGACGAAAAACTCTGGGAATAAGGGTTTTTTCATCCTTCAATTCTTATGATAGCAGAAACGGCCGGCCAGGGAAACCGCGTCAGGTGCGGAAGCCGGGGGCCAGACGGGGCCAGAGGCGGGAAGTGCGGCAGCGGGATGCGGCGATGATGGCCTTGAGGAGTTCCAGGGCCTGCAGGAATTCATCGTTGACCACGAGAAAATCATACCAAGTCACTTCCTGCAGTTCGGCCCGGCCCTGCTCCAGGCGCGCCGCCAGTTCGGCGGGGTCAATGTCCCGGTGCCGGCCGGCCAGGCGCTCTTTCAGGACCTGGAGGCTGGGGGGGAGTATAAAGATGGACACGGCATCGGGAAAATGGGATTTGAGCTGACGCGCCCCCCGAGGCTCCAGGTCGAAGAGCAAGTCTTCCCCCGCAGCCAGGTGTTCCAGGACCCAGGCTCGGGAAGTGCCGTAGGCGTGGCCGAACTGCTCCACCCATTCCACCAGGCCGCCCCGGGCCTTGAGATCCCGGAATTCCTCGGGAGAGACGAAGAAGTAGTCTTCTCCCGGAACTTCTCCGGGCCGGGGGGTGCGGGTGGTAAAGGAAACGGAGAAGCGCAACCGGGGGTCGGCGGCCATGAGCTCTTTGATCAGAGTGCTCTTGCCGGCCCCGGAAGGGGCGCTGACCACAAAAATATCGCCTGCCACTCAGGCCTCTTTGGCAATGGCTTCCAGGCGGCTGTTGTGGTTGCCACTTAAGCGCTGAGAGATGGTTTCCCCGTTCACCGCCGAGAGGATGATATGATTGCTGTCGGTGACGATGATGGAACGGGTCTTGCGGCCCTGGGTGGCGTCAATGAGGCGCTGGTCCCCCCGGGCCTCCTCACGCAGGCGCTTGCTGGGCGCGGAGTTGGGCATGATGACGGCGACGATGCGGCTGGATATGACTGTGTTGCCAAAACCGATATTGATAAGGCGGCCTTCCATAATTCCCCCTGTTTATTCTATATTTTGGACCTGTTCCCGGAGCCTCTCCAAAGCCCCCTTGATGTCCAGGATCACCTGGGAGATGTCCTGGTCTCCGGCCTTGACGCCGGTGGTGTTGGCTTCTCTCAACATTTCCTGCAACAAAAATTCCAGCTTGCGGCCCACGGGCCCGGGTTCCTGCATAACCTGGGCAAACTGTTCGACATGGCTCTCAAAACGGGCCAATTCTTCGGCTACATCCCGGCGGTCGGCCAGATAGGCCACCTCCTGGGCCAGACGGCTGTCATCCACTTCGCTTAGGTCTTCCGCCACCTCCCTGAGTCTTTCCTTGAGCCGTTCCCGCCAGAGGGCGGGCAGTGTGGGGGCTCTTTGGTTGAGAAAAACCAATCCCTGGCGGATGAGTCCCAAATTAACGGTCAGGTCGGCGACCAGGGCTTCGCCTTCTTTTTGACGCATGTCCTCCAGGCTGCCCAGGGCCGTTTCCAAAGCCTGGGAAAGGAGGGGCCAGGTGGCCTCGGCCTCCAGTTGGGGCTTCTCCCGGGTGACCACCATTTCCAAAAAGGGCAGGAAGTGGTCCAGCCGCAGCGGTTCAACCACCTCGGCCGCCTCCCGCAGCACCTCTAAAGCCCGGCGGGTCTCCCCCACCAGGGCAGGATCCAGCCGCCAGGCAGGGCCTGCCTCGGTCTGCACCTCCCAGGTGAGCTGCACATCGACCCGGCCCCGGTTAACCCTGGCCTTGACAAGCTTGCGGCAGCGGTCCTCCAGGGCCCACAGGCTGCGGGGAAGATTGAGGGAAATCTCCAGGAAGCGATGGTTGACGCTTTTTAATTCTACCACCCACTTCTGGGCGCCTTCCTCCACCTCACCCCGGCCATAGCCGGTCATGCTCTTGATCATGGTTTTTTAATGAAGTTAGTGATACTTGGCGTCCTGGCGCGAGTATTTTTCCTCGCCACGGCGCAAAGACGCCAAATATCACTCAAAATCCTCGAAGCCGTTGCAGTTGCCAAAGATATTTCCGCCGCGCCAAAAGAAGGTAGGCGGGCAAGGGCCCCTGGGCGTAATCCGGATAGCTCCAGGGCAGCGGGTGACATTCCCCGGCGCGGTACTGCAAAGCCAGGTCGCCGAAAATGCCCTGGCCGAGATGCAGCCGGTGCGCGTAATTTTTCCCGGTGGCCAGGACCAGGCGGTCCGGGGTCAGGTATCCCGGATCCAGGTTCACCAGGCGGCGGGCCCCCAGGGAAAAGCGGCTTTCCCACGTATTGGTAAAGATTTTCCAGTCGGGTAAGCGGCTGGAGTCGGCCAGGTGCAGGAAAGCTACCAGTTGCCGGCCCAGTGATGATCCCATCTCCGGCTGATAATAATTTGTGGCCTCATAGGGCCAGATGGGGCTGACCAGGTCCGGCGGCCCGAAAAACTCAGCCAGGCGCCGGATGGCCGCAGCTGCCAAATCCATCCGGGCCAGCATCAGGCTCACCACCGGCTTTACCGGCAACGGGGATGCGGGTTTGCTCATGGCATTCCCCAACAGACGGCTCATTGTATGAGAGGATGAGCTTTCCTGCAATGAAAAAATCATGTGAAAATTGGCACAGTTAGCGGCCTGCAAATGTATAGAAGGTGGAAGGCTGGACATGATACCATCGTGTAATCAGGTCAACTCATTGAATTTACATGAAGAACCTGCCGATGGCGATGTTAGTGCCCGGCAGGGGACGGCCGTGACGGCCAGGGTTTCCCTCGTCATGAGCCTGTGGTAAGCTGATGGCCAGAGAAGCGCAGGTCGCCAGGCCCCCGGGGGCCGCGGCCCTTCGAGGCTGAGACCTGCACCGTATCCCCCCACGAGGGCGAGATTATGCACGAATACACCTTTATGCAAGGAATCGTCAATTCCATTCTGGAGACGCTGAAGCAGGAAGGCGTCACCGAAGCGGTGGAAGAAGTGGTCTTACGGGTGGGAGTGCTGGAGGTGCACTCCGTGGCGGCCGCGGAGCAGGCCTATGAAGTTCTAACGAAGGGCACTCCTCTGGAACAGGCCCGGCTTCGCCTCAGCGTCTTCCCGCCCATGTTGGAATGCCCCTCGTGCGGACACGCCCAGGCCTACGAGGTAGGCGACCACGTCCACCCCGCAGACCTGGCCATGGGGTCGCCGTGCCCCAAGTGCGGCGCGCTGGCCAGGATCACCGGCGGCCAGGGCATCGGCAAACTGGAGGTCACCGTGGCGGAAGGAGAAAAACCAGCAGGAGGCTAAAGGGCGCCATGGTCTTGGCCTCCAGGACGGAAAAGCCTTTTTGGGCCAGAGCGGGACAACCATGACGGCAATCCGGGTCTGCGAAACCTTTGTCAGTCTCCTGGGCGAGTCCACCCACGCCGGCCTGCCGGCCTTTTTCATCCGGTTGTCGGGGTGCAACCTGAACTGCCGCTACTGCGACACGGCCTATGCTCGGGAGGAGCCAGGAGAGATGCGGCCCATTGCCGCGTTGGCGGAGACGGCCCGGCAACTGAACGTCACGCGGGTTCTGGTGACCGGCGGGGAGCCCTTGTTGCAGGAGGAAACGGGCGCGCTGTTGGCAGCCCTGCTGGCCTCGGGGGTCCAGGTGCTCCTGGAAACCAACGGGTCGCGGCCCATCGCCGGGGTGGATACCCGGGTGCATCGTATCGTGGACGTGAAATGCCCCGGCAGCGGCATGGCGGAGCAGAACCACTGGCCCAACCTGGAGGCCCTGACGCCTCGGGATGAGGTGAAATTCGTGGTGGCCGATGAGGCGGACTTCACGTTCACCGTCCAGGTGGTGAAAGAGTACCGTTTGCTGGAGCGAACGCCGGTGCTTATTTCCCCGGCCTTCGGGTTGCTGCCCCCCCGCCAGGCCGCGGTCTGGATTCTGGCCAGCGATCTGCCCTTGCGCCTCAACCTGCAACTCCATAAGTACATTTGGCACCCGCAGACGCGGGGTGTGTGAAAACGGCTGACAGGATCGTGTGGGCGAGGGGGCCAGGAGGGGAACCCCCTGTCCCCACCAGATCATGACCAGGAGACCTTTATGGCGGGCAAGCCTGTCGCGGTGGTGTTGGCCAGCGGCGGTTTGGACAGTTGCGTGGCCGCGGCGGTGGCAAGGGAGAAGTATGATTTAGCTTTGCTGCACGCCAACTACGGGCAGCGCACGGTGGCCCGGGAACTCAGGGCCTTTCAGGCTCAGGCCGAGTTTTTTCAAGCGCAACGCACCCTCGCCATTAATCTGGACTTTCTGGGCGACATGGGCGGCTCCAGCCTGACTGACGCATCCCTGCCGGTGCCCACCGCGGCAGAGGAATCTCCCGGCATCCCGCCCACCTATGTCCCCTTCCGCAACTCCCTCTTTCTGGCGGCGGCCACGGCCTGGGCTGAGGTGCTACAGGCCGCGGCCATTTTCATTGGCGCCAACGTCCTGGACAATCCCGGCTACCCCGATTGCCGGCCGGAGTACTTCCAGGCCTTTGAGAAGGTTATCCAGTTAGGGGCCCGCCCCGAAACCCGCATCCAAATCATGACGCCCCTGATCCACCTGGACAAGGCGGGGATCATTCGCCTGGGTCTGGACAAGGGGGCTCCCCTGCACCTCACCTGGTCCTGCTATGTGAACGATGAGGCCGCCTGCGGGCGCTGCTCCTCCTGCCGCTTGCGCCTCAAAGGCTTTAGCGAAGCAGGTCTGCCTGACCCCATCCCTTACCAATAAGAGGCAAAAGGGGGCAGGGGCGGGGTCCCAACCTGCCAGGTGGTGTCCCAGCCCTATCGCTTGCGGGAAGCGGAGCGTTTAACGGGCTTGCGGTTTTGGTTGAGGCGCACCAGGGTGAGGACTTCGTAATCCTGGTAGGGGGCCAAAACGCAGGCGTAAGCTCCCAGGGCCAGGGCTTCCCGGATGAGGTCGCGGTGCGGGTGGCTGCGGGAACAGAGCAACACGAGCCGCGCCGGCGGGGCGGCCACCCGGATTTTCGCCAAAAGCCCCAGCCCGAACGTTTGCAGGGCCTGGCAGTCCACGAAAACGGTGGTCTCCGGCCCCCCCTTGAGGATCTGCATGAGGTCGGCCAGGGCGTCGGCCGCGATGGTGGGCAACTGATGTTCGTCCAGGAAATCCCGAAGGGCGGAGAGGGCTTCGGCGTCCTGGACGAACAGGACCAAAGCGGTCAAGGCCACCGGCAGGAGCATGGAATCACCATGGAAAATTGGATAACCCCAATAATCAAGGGAAGAAACTCAAGGCCGTGGTCCCCACGGCCTTTCAATTTCCCTTATCACGTCTTGGCTTCCGATTTTGACGTCAACTCTTTTTGCAGGCGATCAGTGTATTCCCTGCGGAAAGCTTCAATTTCCAGCGCTTCCTCGGGGCGGCCGGAGAGATACAAGGCCATGCCCTTATAGACCTGGGCCTCCTGAATTTCCGGGTGGCCGGCAATGACTTGGTCAAAGAGGGGCAGGCTGGCCTCGTACCGGCCCAGGCCCAACAGGGCGCAGCCTTTGCCCACCAGCAGATAGGGGTGGATCTTGGGCTGGTCCAGAAGTTGATCAAAAACCGGCAGGGCTTCCTCATTGCGGCCCAGATCGTTTAAAAGAAAGGCTTTGAATTCCAGGGCGCGGAGATTATCGGCGTTCTCGGCCAACTCCTTGTCGACACAGAACAGGGCCTCTTCCAGATAGCCCTGTTCAGCCAGGGTACCGGCTCCTTCCATGAAAGAAGCCTGAAAGCCGACCAGCTTCTTGATGAGGCCATCGTATGTTTCCTCCGTCACCCAGCGGCCGATCTTGGGGGCCACGCCGCCGTGGCCCGGCATGACGTGGTCGATTTTCCGCTTGAGCAGGGTGCGCAGGGAATAGAAGTAATGGCCAAGGTTGCCCCCGGCTCCCTTGTCCATGTCGGCCATGGCCAGGGGCATAACCGTGTCACCGGAGAAAAGTGAGCCGGTGGGAGCGTGGTAGAAAGAAAGACCATCAATGGTGTGCCCCGGAGTGTGAATCACTTCAAAGTCGAAACCGCTCAGGTTGATGGTCTCGCCTCCCTTGAGGTCGATGAAGCGGACTCCAGGAATGTTGACGATCTTCCGGAATTCTGTGGGACCGGCCTCGTGCAGGAAGACCTCCACCTGCATGCCCTGGAAGCCGGGATACCCGCGAAAAAGTTCTAAGACCCCCATGACATGGTCAGGGTGGCCGTGCGTTAGGGCCACTTTTTTAATATCTCGCAGGTCGATGCCCAAGTCCCGGAGATGGATAAAGGCCGTATAGTCGTTGCCGGCGTCGATGAGGGAGTGGTATTCGCCCTGGATGAGGTACAAATTGGAGGAAAAATCGTACCCCATCAAAAAAAGAGTTTTATCAAATAAAGGGTTGGAAACCTCCGTGAGCTTTGCCAAACTCTCCCAGGTTTCTGCGCCCTGATGGGAAGGGAAGTCAATTTCAGTCATGGACAGTGATCTCTCGTCGCCCCAGTCGGCCCACTACTCCCGTAGGACAAGGACATATCGGCGCATTGCGGAGAATATACCGGACGGGGGGAGGCCAAGGCGGCCCGGTCCTCTCCCGCAAAACGGGAGAGAACCGGGATAAGGATTGAATTAAGTTTGCTTACGGAGCGGCGTACGGCAAGAAGTAGCTCAGCTTCATCTTGCCGTCGGGCCACCATTTGCGCTGTTTGGTTTCACCGGGGTAGATGTCAATGATCTTGTCACCCCGGACGATATGAGTCAGTTCCAACTCAACGAAGTGAAACTCGGTGAGTTCGTATTTGGTGATAGCTTCCGCGGGAATAAGGATGGCGTAGCCGGTTTCCTTGCTGGCGAGCCACTCGAACGTCTCCTTGGGCTCCGCAGTGCGCTCCTCTTTGGGATTGATCACTGCCAACAGCTTCCCTTGGATTTTATCGCCGATTTGCACTTTATAATCTTCAAAGAGCTCATCAGGGAGATAGAACCACAGGGCGCGGTACCCTGTTTTGACATAGCCCTTGACGAGCATGGGATCGAACCCGCACACGCTGACACGGACTTTTTCGGGCATGCTGACCCTCCTAAGTAGCCTTGGGTTGAAGAATTATCCTTAGTTCCACCAAGGTTCCCCTCAATGGGGAAATTCCGTTTCCAGACCCAGATATTTGGCCACTTCCAGGACTTGCGCGTAGCAGTAGTCCATAAAGGTGACGCATTCTTCCGGGGTTATATGGTTGGTCTCCACCAGTCGCCGGAGGTAGGGGTAGAGATATTCCTCGATTTCGTTAATGAAATCCTTGCACAGGAACAGTTCCTCTTCCCCTGCACCCGGGGTGGCGTGGCGGATATAGTCATCCCGCCACAGCCCTATGCGGGCGCGCAGGTGTTCCAGTTCCTCCAGGCCGTGCTGGCGGACGACCGCCGGATCCATATCAGGTGATCTGCTCGAAAGCATAGCACTTCTTAACCACGTCCATCTCGGAGATGCACCAGTAATGGGGCCAATGGATCTTCTTGCACCAGCCGATGATGTCAGCAGGCGGGAAGCCGGAACCCTTGAGCACCCATTTCAGGTATTTGCATTTCCAGCAGATGTGGTCGGTTTGCTTTTCCGGAGTCAACACATGGGCCAGAAATTCAGCCGGAGTTCTTTTCTTATCGGACATGCGCTCTCCCTCCCTTACCAGTCCTTAACTTCGCCTTTTTTGATCTTCTCCTGATATTCTTCCCAGACCTCAGGAGAGAGCTTCTGGAGGTCCCAGAAATATCCCTGGGACCCGGCCACGCCAGCAGAGGGAGGCTGGGGCCGCCAGCCCCGGACGGGCCGGCCCCGGATGCTGAACTTCACCATGTCGGCCTTGCCCAGGTAGATGTGGCGGGGCAGGCAGTGGTAGGGCCGGGTGCGGCCTTCGATGCCCGGGAGATAGTTGGCGTATCCCTCCAGGGGCTTGTCGGCGTACAGGGGGCGCATGTCGGGCTGTTCGCCCGGCTTCTCATCGGGTCCTGAGTACATGTGCCCCTGGATCATGTGGATGTAATAGACCGTGCCGCACTCGGCGCAGGCGGTCTTGCCTTCCCAGTTCCAGAAGCAGTAGGGGTCCAGATAGTTGACGGTATTGCAAACCTTGCCGCCCACTTCTTTTTTACACCAGATGATATCAGTCATTAGTCACCCCTCCGCTTAGAGGATGCCCTTGTTGTACAGTTCTTCGATCTTGCTCATGGGCACGCCCAGGAGCTCGTGGTAGATCTTGACGTTGTCCGCGCCCACCGGCCGCCACAGCCACTTGTGCTTGCGGGGGGTTCGGGACATCAGGCCGCAACTGTAGCCGCTCTGGATCAGCACGTCGCCGAAGAGGGGATCGTCGTTCCAGCGTACGGTGCCCCGTTGCCGGAAGTGTTCGCTCTCGTACACTTCCCGGTCGTTCATGACCGGGGCGGCGAGCAAGCCGTTTTCCTTCAAGATGCGCACCACTTCGCTGCGGGTCTTATCCGCGGCCCAGGCCTCGATGGCGCCGTAGATCTCTATCTGGGCCGGCGCGCCGACACGCTCCTTGTGGGTCTTGTACTGGCTGAAAAGGTCGGGCTTATTGATGATATCGCACAGGGCCTTGAAATCGGCGTCCTGGAAAGCCGAGACCACGACATAGCGGGATTCGAACTTGTCCTGCGGGTTTTGGGCATCCGGGAAGTCGGTCTTGCCCGTCATGATGATGCCGTGCACGCAGAGCTGGGTGTCCCAGTTGCCCCAACGCTGCCGGACGATGCCGAAGCGGCCGTACAGGGGCACGGTGTAGCCCAGGCAGCGGGTGGCCGCCTGCACCTGGGAGAACTCGATCATGGTGCCCAGGCCGGTCTTGCTCCGCCAGTAGAGGGCCGCCAGAATGGCCGTGGTGATCTGGGAGCCGGAGTACCAGTCGATACACCAGTTGGAGGCTTTGGTGGCGTGGCCGCCGAAGTCTTCATGGGCGCCGGTGACGCTGGCCAGACCCGCATGGGCCTGCCCCAGGATGTCGTAGGAGCCGCCGAAGATCTTGGGACCGTAGCCGAAACCGCCGCCCCAGACGTAGATGAACCGGGGGTTGATTTCCATGAGGTCCCGATAGCCCTGCTTCCAGCGGTCGAAGGTGCCGTGGCGGTAGCACTCGGTCAAGCCGTCACTCATCTTCACCAGGTTGTAATAGAGCCGCTTGGCCTCGGGCACGTGGTAATCCAACGTGATGTAGTACTCGTTGGAGTTGGCGTTGGTGAACCCCAGACCGGTGCCGCTCATGGGCCGGGTGTCATGCAAGGGATAGAGATAGGCCTCGTTGAAAGGCGAGGTGTGACGCATGGGGTCGCCCATGCGGGGCATCTCCACCTTGATGCACTCGGCGCCCAGTTCCGCCAGGTTGGTGACGGAGTGGGGGGTGAAGATGTACATGGTGGTGCTCATCCAGCGGATGCCTTTTAAAGCGTCCGGTTTGACGAACTCGTTGCCCACATCGAAGACCTTCTTGCAGTATTCTTCGAAGGGGGCCTTCATCTCATCCAGTTCTTCCTTGCTCTTAGGACCGGGGAGCTCATCAAAGTCGCAAACTTTGAGTTTTTTGATGTCATCTTGGTACATTTAGATTACCCCCTTCGCCTTGAGTTCCCGGAGTTTCATGGGACCATAGCCCAGGTACTTTTTGTAGATTTCGCCGTTGTCAAACCCCAAGGGCCGACCCAGCGACTTCACCCGGGCAGGAGTACGGTGCTGATAGGCGTTGGTGGACTCGGCGTAAAGCACGGTACCGTACTGCTCGTCCTCGATGGTGTTGACCCAGGGACGGTATTTGAAGTGCGGGAATTCAGAAACTTCATCGATATACAGGACCGGGCCGGCAGCGATTTCGTATTCCATCAGCTTCTGCTCGGCCTCGATGCGGTTAATGTCCCTAAGCCACTTGGTGGTCACGGTATAGGTTTTGATGAGGGCCTGGAGGGCGTTCCGGGCCGCCATTTCTTTCAGAAGCGGGTCTTCATGGATGAGGCGCCCGAACATGGGCAGGTCGCGCTCGATACACATACCGATGCGGTACCACAGCCGGTCGGTCTGGCCGCCGATCATCATGTAGCCGTCTTTGCAGGGGTTCCACTCGTACTGGTTGAGGTTGGGGTCCCAGGCGCCGGTCCTGGCCTTGATGGAGGCGTTGAAGCCGTACCAGCAGATGTCGAAATCCAGGATGTCCATCAAGGTTTCAGATGCGGTGCATTCGATGAACTGGCCCAGGCCGTTGCCCAGGCAGTCCCGCCAGTAGAGGGCCGCCAGGATGCTGTTGGCCGCCTGTTCGCCGGCCACGTAGTCGGCCAGCCAGACGCCGGAACGCACCGGGTCGCCGCCCTTGCCGCCCCGGGGGCACTGGTCGGGCGGGAAGCCGGTGTTGTGCACCCAGGAGCAGGCCGCCATGCCGAAGGGATCCAGCATCCACTGGCCGTAGCGGGAGACCTCGTCCTTCATGGGGCCCCACTGGCCGCGCTCGCCGATCCAGCAATAGATGAGCTTGGGGTTCAGCTTGGAGAGGTGGCGGTAGCCCAGCCCCAGGGAGTCCATGTAGCCCGGAGGATATTCTTCAATGAGGATGTCCACCAGCATGGACATCTTCTTATAGATCTCCCGGCCTTCCTGGGTTTCGATATTCAGGGTGATGGACTGGGCGTTTCTGAGTTCGTGCAGGAAGTCCATGCCGCAGGGGGTGCCGAAGGTGTCCTTCAGCATGTACTCTTCCCGCCCGAAGGGGGTGAGTTCCCGGAGAGGATCGCCGGTGGGCGGTTCGATATTCACAAGCTCGGCGCCCAACTCCGAGAGGAGCCCTGAGGCGAACTTGTTGCCCATGCGCCACATGCCCATGCACATGATGCGCACGCCCTGCAAGGCTTCCGGTTTGTCAAAACGGTAGTCTAATCTCAGGTTGTCTTCCAGGAATTTGCCAAACTCGCCCGCCTTCCGTTTCTCGTACACTTTCGCGCACTCTTCCGGAGAAGGAGGCGGGGTTACGGGCCAGGGACGAACATCCGGCCCCATCAACGGCAGGGTGTCAGCCCGACTGTTGATTTCAATGTCCCTTTTCTCTTTCGCCATGTTTCGGCCTCCCATTCAGCAAGGTTGTTCATCAAAACTCACATCCACTGTCTTTGCTGCGGATTTGCCGCTCACATCTTGGCCGTTGTGCCGGCCCCTACAACCCTGGAAGTTCCGGTGCTCCGTCCTTTTGGGACCGCCTGCCCCCCAAGGGTGGGGGGGGTAGGCACACCGTGTTTTCCCTCACCTCCTTTCTCAGCATAAACTGGGCGCAATCGTTTCTACAGTAATGATTAAAAGGACTGTACCATAGTGACGCGGCGTCAGAGCAACCGCTGGGGCAGGGCTCTGAACCTCCGGAAACCTGAAAAAAGTTTGCTTTTCATGGAGAGTCGAAGCTCACCTTAACAAATTGCCTAAGAAATTCAAACAATTTTTTTAAGGAAATGAAAAATTTATTGGGAAAATTTTCTCAATGTGTCCAAATACAATACATCAGGCGGCAGTTGATACAAATTTATATTAAATAATCAAGCAGTTGCATTTGTCCAAAAAACAGACTTCAATCGACTGCTCCCCTGAGGAACTCTTGTAAACCATAGCGTTTGATCTTGCTGTACAAGGTGCTGCGGCTTACCTTAAGGCGCCGCGCGGCTTCGTGTTTGTTCCACCCCGACTCCTTGAGAGCCCGGATGATCACCTGCCTTTCCGCGTCCGCCAGGGAAGCGGGTGGCGCCTCGGCGGCATCCTCCCCCTGGAGAAAGCGGGGCAGGTGGTGGCGCCGGACGACTTCGCCCGAGGCCAGGGTGACGGCGTGGCTGATGACATTTTCCAGCTGGCGCACGTTGCCGGGCCAGTCGAAATCCATGAGGACCTGCAAGGCGCTGGAGGAGAAGCGGGTCAGGCGTTTGCCTTCCCGAAGGCTCAGGCGGTGGAGAAAGTGCTGGCACAGCAACGGAATGTCTTCCCGGCGTTTTCGCAAAGGCGGCAGGTGGATGCCGGTGATGTGGAGGCGATAGTACAGGTCTTCCCGGAAACGGCCGGCCTGCACTTCCAGGTGCAGGTCCTTGGCGGTGGCGGCCACCACCCGCACATTCACCTCCAGGGTGGTATCCCCGCCCACGCGTTCAAAAATGCGGTCCTGGAGGAAACGCAGAAGCTGAATCTGGGTGGCCGGGGGCAGGTCCGCCACTTCGTCCAGGAACAGGGTGCCGCCGTGGGCCCTCTCCAAAGCTCCCTTATGGCGGCGGATGGCCCCGGTGAAGGCGCCCTTTTCGTGGCCGAAGAGCTCGCTTTCCAGCAGGGTGGGGGAGGAGGCGGAGCAGGCCACGGTCAGGAAAGGCTCCCGGCTGCGCTTGCTGTGACGGTGCAGGGTGCGGGCCGCCAATTCCTTGCCCGTGCCGCTTTCCCCGAGGATGAGCACCGGGGCGTCGGTGCCGCCCACCTGGTCGATGAAGCGGTACAGCTCCTGCATCTCCTTGCTCTGGCCGATCAGGTCGCCGAAAGAAGTCTTGGGGGCCGGGGGCCGGCCTTCGGCTCCGGTCACCTCCTCCCGTCGCAGCAGGTAGCGGAGGTAGCAGACGACCTGGGCGAACAGGGCCTGCAGGAAATGCAGGTCCTCCCCGGAAAAGGCCTGGGGCATATGGAATCCCAGGACGAAAAAGCCCAGGCAATGCTGCTGGGCGAACAGGGGGAGGCCGCACCAGCTGGGATAGATTTCCCAGAGGGGCTGAAAGAAGGGGGGGAGGTTCTCATGGTCAGCCGACGTTACGCCGTTGGGGTCCTCCAGGTGGCGCAGGTACTGGCAGAACGGGGCCACCTGCTGGGATTGCTCCAAATGCAGCAACAGACGGCTCAAGGCCTCGGTGGCATGGGGGGAGCAATCCTTCAGGGAGAGGAACTGGTCCTGCCGGGGATCCAAAATGAGGAAGATGGGATCGGAGAAGGGAAAAGTTTCCAGGATCCGGTCCTGCAGAAAGTGCACCAAATCGGGAAAAGACCGGGGGCCGGTGCGCTCCCGGGCGATCTCCGCCAGCCGGGCCAACTGCCGCTGGGTCTTTTGCAGTTGCCGGGAGCGGAAGGCCAGGGTCTCTTCCATCTGGCGCCGGTCAGTGACGTCCCGCTCCAGCCGGATCAGCAGGTCCACATTCCCCTGGGGGTCCAGGTGGGGGAAGGTGGCCACCTGGAAGGTGCGATTTTCCCCCCGGAAGTTGATCAGAGGCCTTTCACTCAAGATCATGCGTTTGAGGCGAGCCCCCTCCCGGGCGGGGCAGTGCAGGCCATCCTTGATGCAGGGCGTCGTGCGGCCCCGGATGACGGCATAGCAGGGCCGCCCCAGCACCTGATCCGGCGACTTGCCCGTGTAGGCCAGGAAGGAGGCGTTGGCCAGGACCAGGGCGTAGGTGCGGGGGTCGATGACCACCAGGTTGTCGGTGATGCTGTTGATGATGGTCTCGTAAAATTCCTTGGCCGAGCGGATCTCCCCCTCCACGGCCTTGAGCTGGCTGATGTCGGTGACTATGGCCAGGGAGCCGATAAAATTACCCTCGACCATGAGGGGGGTGGCAGAAATGAGGCTGGGCAGCAGCGAGCCGTCGGGTTTCACCAGGGTCAGTTCATAGGTGTCGGTTTTCCCCTGGCGGCGGCGCTCCAGTTGGGCGTTCACCACCTCCCGGCCTTCGGGGGAGAGGAAATTGAACAGGGACCGGCCCTGCAGGTCTTCGGGAGTGAGGTCCAGGGCCTGGGCGAAGAAATGATTGGCGAAGGTGAAATTCGCCTGGGGGTCGACGATGAAGATGCCTTCCCGGGCCAGTTCCACCATGGTGCGGTAGGAATCGGCAGCGGTTTTCAGGGAAGGCGCAACGGGTAGGGGAGCAGATCCTTGGGCCAAGGGTCCTCTTCCGGAAGCGGTGCTGGGTGGGGAGTTGGAAGCGTCTTTTGGCACTTCCAAAGGTGACGTCCAAATTTAAAACAGAATAAAAAATTAGCTGCGATCAGTCAAGAAATTTCATATATTCAAAATAATTTCCAGGGTCTTATTTCAAACATAATTCCCTGCTGACGCGGCAAAATTTCCTCCTAATTTCCTGAAGCCGGGGCGCAGCCTGGGGCTTGGACATACGGTCCAGAGTCCTTCTTCAGCAGACCCGCGGCGAAATTTCTGCAGAGGGCGCAAATGTTGACGGCAGGTTGACGGGGGTGGGTCATCTGCCCCGGCAGAAGGGTTTTTTTTATCAGATTTATCAGACAGGCCGGAGACAGGCCGGTCCTGGTCAACGCCATCCTGACCGCGGGCGGCGCCGGCATCAGGAGATGACCTCCGGCAGGTATTCCCGGTCCATCTGCCGGCCGGCCTGATGGACCGCGGCGAAGATGGCCTCCAGATTGGCCAGGACGGATTCAAACAGCACGTCGAAATAATCCTGGTCCAGGTGGTAGGTGACTGCCAAAACTCCCTTGACATGCAGCAGCGCGGCGCGCACGGCGTCCGGACATCCTATTCAGGTGAAACCTCCCTGCTGGGCCATGCCCTTGACGCGCATCCGGATTTCCGTTCGCATTGTCATCCTCCTGGGCCAGGGCCGGGTGAATCTTGGCCCGCAGCCTGCGGTAATGGTGAGAAAACCCTTGAGCACTGCCTGAAATAATTGTATCTCATTTCGGATTCTTCCCTCTAGAAAAAAAGCGCAACGCGAGTCTGGTCCGAAATCCACACCGGGCCACCTTTTCGCCACGGGGCCTCAAACTCTTCGGCCCTTTTCCGGCAAAATATCCCAGCCCCTTGCAAAGGCAAGGCCGATCAGACAAACTTACAGGCGGGCCGTCTGCCCCTCTCGGGGAAATCCCCTGAAGCGTCTCGGGGTGAAGTTCAAGAACTGGAAGCCCCTGGCCCCCCTCATCAAAAACCACCCATTATTAATAAAGACTATGGCCAAATCGCTGCTTATTGTGGAGTCGCCCACCAAGGCCCGCACCTTGCAGAAATATCTGGGCGCGGATTACACCGTCTTATCCACCAAGGGACATATCCGGGATTTGCCCAAAAACGAGCTGGGCGTGGACCTGGAAAAAAATTTCTCTCCCAAATACGTCACCATCATCGGCAGGGCCAAGGTCATCCAGGAGTTGAAAAAGGCCGCCCAAGGCGTCACCGACGTTTATCTGGGGCCTGATCCGGACCGGGAAGGGGAGGCCATCGCCTGGCACATCGCCGAGGCCCTGGGGGAGAAGGAGCACCGCTACCGCCGGGTGCTGTTCATCGAGCTCACCAAGAAGGCCATTTTAGAAGCCCTCAAGGCGCCGGTGAAGCTCAACCGTTCGCGGTTTGAATCCCAGCAGGCCCGGCGCATCCTGGACCGCCTGGTGGGCTATCAGATCAGTCCGCTTCTCTGGCAAAAGGTGAAATCAGGACTCAGCGCCGGCCGGGTGCAATCCGTGGCCCTGCGTATTCTTTGCGATCGGGAAAAGGCCATCATGGCCTTTGTGCCGGAAGAATACTGGACCATGACCGCCTGCCTGGAGGGCAAGGCGCCGCCCCGCTTCGCCGCCCGTCTCTTCAAGCACCGGGGCAAGGATATCAAGCCCGGCAACGCTGCGGAGATTGAGGCCATTCTCGATGATCTGGAAGAGGCCCAGTTCCAGGTGGCCAAGGTGGAGAAGAAGCCCCAGCGGCGCAATCCCGTGCCGCCTTTCATCACCAGCACCCTGCAAATTGAAGCCAACCGCAAGCTCAGATTTTCACCCCAGAACACCATGCGCCTGGCCCAGCGCCTCTATGAAGGCATGGACCTGGGCGACGAGGGTCCTGTGGGCCTCATCACCTATATGCGCACCGACTCCCCCCGGGTGTCCGGGGAGGCCCAGGCCGCGGCGCGCCAGTTTATCGAGAGCACTTTTGGCCCCCAGTACCTGCCCAAATCTCCGCCCCATTACAAAAGCCCCAAGGGGGCCCAGGAAGCCCACGAGGCCATCCGGCCCACGGACGTCACCCGGCGTCCCGAAGATGTGCGCCGGTTTCTGAAGAAGGACGAACTGGCGCTCTACGAACTCATCTGGCGCCGCTTCGTGGCCTCCCAGATGGCCGCAGCCGTTTACCAGCTCACCACCGTGGACGTGGCTGCGGGCGATTATCTTTTCCGGGCCACCGCTTCGGTCCTGGAATTCCCCGGCTTCACCGCAGTCTATCAGGAGGCCCGGGATGAGGAGGAGCCGGAGGAGAAGCTGCCTGCGCTCAAACAGGGGCAAGCGCTCACCCTCATCGACTTCGACCCCCAGCAGCACTTCACCAAGCCGCCGCCCCGCTACACCGAAGCCACCCTCATCCGGGAGCTGGAGGTCCAGGGCATCGGCCGGCCCAGCACCTACGCCACCATTCTTACCAACCTTCAAGACCGGCTCTATGTCCTCAAGATGAAGACCCGCCTGCGGCCCACGGAACTGGGTATGGCGGTAAGCGATCTTTTGGTGGCCAATTTCCCGGACATCATGGAGCCCAAGTTCACCGCCACTTTGGAAACCGACCTGGACCGCATCGCCGAAGGGAAGGTTTCATGGCTGGAGGTCATGCAGGGCTTTTACGGCCCCTTCGCCCGGGAACTGGCGGCCGCCAGGGGCGGCATGGCCAGGCTGAAAAGTCTGCCCACCGGGTTTTCCTGCCCCACGTGCGGCCAGGAACTGGTCATCCGCTGGGGCCGGGCCGGAGAGTTTCTGGGCTGCTCGGCCTACCCGGAGTGTGACTTCACCCAGGACCTGGAGCGGGACGCCCAGGGGGACCTGGTGCCCCCTGCGCCCCCCGCGGCGGAGGGAGGGGGGGCTGCCCCCGCCCGGCCCCAGCCGGCCAGGGGCAAACCCGTGCCCAGCGGTCTTGCCTGCCCCACCTGCGGCAAAGAACTGGTCATCCGGAGCGGCCGCAAGGGAGAGTTTCTGGGCTGCTCCGGCTACCCCAAGTGCAAATTCACCGGGGATTTCACCTGGGGGCCGGACGGCAAGGCCGTCATGGCTGACAAGGCGGCGGATGAGTCTTTTCCCTGTCCGCAACCGGGCTGCAGCGGCTACCTGGTGAAGCGACGCTCCCGCAAAGGCGTCTTTTTCGGCTGCAACGCCTACCCCAAATGCTCCCAGACCTCGAACCAGCCCCCCGTACCCCAACGATGCCCCCAATGCGACTTCTCCTGGCTCAAGAAAAAGGGGAAGAAACTCATTTGCCCCAAAGAAGGCTGCGATTTCGAAACCGCAGCGCCCATCGAGGCCAAAGAGGCCGGCTGAAGGCGGTAATTTGAGGGAGTGGTCAGAGCTCTGCGCCTCCTGGCCTCCTCCCTCAATATCCTTACCATTATCTTCCTAAAACAACCGGCTCACCAGTTTGCCCTGACGGTAGACGGAGATGTGGCCGTCCTGGGAGATGGTCAGGCCCAGGACATTGGGGAGGTACGCGGTGAATTCCCGGGTGACCTGGTGGCGCATGCCGCTGCCCAGGTCGTCACGGTCCAGAGGCAGGGGAGGGCCGGCGGCCTTGAGGCGGGCCCGGAACTGGACGGCCCGGAGGTGCTCGTCCACGATGAGGGCGCCGTCGGACTTGGACAGGCCCAACAGGGAGCGCAGCCAGGGTTCTTCCAGGGGGACAGGCGTGGCCAGGAAGACCTGGTTTTCGATGGGCAGATCGGGGGAAGCCAGTTGGGACGCAGTGAGGCCGATGATGAGGATGCCGCCGTGGCCGGCCCGGCGGGAGAGATTCAGGAGTTTTTTCAGGGACTGAAAAGTGGAGGGCTGGGCGCAGTCCGGGCAGAGGTCCCGCAGTTGGGCTTCCAATTCCCGCCAGAAAATATCCTGGAAGAGGGGAATGTGCAGATGGCCATGGCGGTATTCCAGGACCGACAGGGGAATTCTGGCGCTCTGCCGGCCCTTGAGGGGCAGCCAGAAGCTGACCCGGCCCCGGGCGGAGATGGTGGCCAGGGGCAGGGCCGCGCGCCAGGCCTGGTGGGTGCTGAGATGCCGCGGCAGATTCTCGGGAAGCCGCATCAGCCCCACCAGTTGGGCGCCATGGAGGGCCAGGAAGGTTTGGCGGCCGTCGGCGTTCAGGAGAAATTGTTTCAAAGCCGGCAGGCCTTCGTCCAGGGAAACATGATTGGCTTCCTGGTAGAGGAGCAGGTGGGGCCAGTGCTGGCGGTAATAGGCCAGGGGCCGCAAGGGCGACATGAGCACAAACCCGGTGAACAGCCGCTCCCCTTCGATGGGAAAGTACAGCAGACGTTTGAACAGGCGCCAGGCCCGGATAATGCCTTCCTCCCGGGGGCTGCCGGGAATTTCGCAGCGCTTCAGGTCGGTTTGCCGGTAGAGCAGGGAGCCGATATAGGGGTTGTCCTGGGAGTCCAGCTTGATGGTGGCGCAGGGGGCTCCCTCCAGGCTCTGCAGGTAGCTGGCCACCACCTGCTCCTCCAGGGAATAGGGGGTGAAGGAGGCCAGGCCCCGCCTGCCCTCCGGGGTCAGGGAGAGGAAGTGCAGGACGATGCGCCCGAACAGCATGCTCAAAAAGCGCAGGTGGAAGGGGGAGAGGAGAAAGGTGGTCTGGGTGGTTTCGAGAAGCATGTCCACCCGGCGGCCGCCCAGCTCCAGACGCAGGCGGTGGGTCAGGGTGTCGCCGTTGGAGATGTTGGGAATGACGGCGCCCCGGATCTCCAGGAGTTCCTGATGAAAGTAAAGGGTGAAGCAGGGAAAGAGTTCCACCCCCGGACTGGGCTCTGCCGCGGCGGCCGCTTCCTTATCCCAGATGAGGCGGCAGGCCGTGACGTCCTGGATAAGGCGCACCACTTCGCTGGTGTCGAGCAGGTGGCGCAACTGCTCCAGGAAGGAGGGAACGGTCAGGGAACGGCTCTTGGGCATGGGCAGTAGGTTTGGGGTCTTTTAACAACCTTAGGTTGAGGTGCTCAGAGAGATCTGCAACAGCCCTTTCGGCAAAGAAACGCTCTCATAATCCCCCTAAATCCCCCTTAAGAAAGGGGGGACTTTAAAAATATTTCCTGATAGTTATCCACATCTTTTCTTTCACCACCCCTTTCTAAAGGGGGGAAGGGGGGATTATAACGACTTTCGCCCACTCAAAAGGTTCTGAGTGGAGGAATTTTCAAGAAATCTTGCTCCATATTATATTGTCCCCCATGGACGGGACCGGGTCAAGGGCGGGGCAGAGAACGCACGAACGCGGCCAGTTCCCGGCCGCCATCAGCCAGGCGTTGCAAAATTTCTCCTTCATCCAGGGTGGTGAGCCGGCGCTCGCGCAGCAGCCAGCGGCCCGCCACCATGACGTCGGTGACGTCCGCGGCCCGGGCGGCGTAGACCAGGTGGGAGAACGGCTCATACAAGGGCGTTAAGTGGGGCTGGTTTAGATCGACGATGATGAGATCGGCCTCCTTGCCGGGCGTCAGAGTGCCGGTCTGGCCATGAAGATTAAGCACCCGGGCCCCGTCCCGGGTGGCCAGGCCCACCACCTGGGAGGCGGGCAGCACGGTGGGGTCGTTTGCCTTGGCCTTGTGCAGGCGCGCCGCCAGACTCATTTCCCCCCACAGGTCCAGGTTGTTGTTGGAGGCCGCGCCGTCGGTGCCCAGGCCCAGGGTCAACCCCAGGGCCAGCATGGCTGGCGCCGGGGCCAATCCTGCGCCCAGCTTGGCGTTGCTCTCGGGGCAGTGGCTGAGGTTCACCCCGCGGCGGGCCAATAGCTCCAATTCGTCCTCCTCCAGCCAGACGCCGTGCACGGCCACGGTGAGCCCGTCCAGCACCCCCAGCCGGTCCAGGTAAAAGGCCGGTTTCAGGCCGGTTTGGGCTATTAAATCCTCCACCTCCCGCCGGGTCTCGGCCAGGTGCAGAAAATAGGGAAGATGCCGGGAACGGGTCAACTCCTTGGCCCCGGTCAAGGTCTCGGGGCCGCAGGTGTAAGGGGAATGGCAAAAGAGGGTGGAGGTGATGCGGCCCGTGTCCGCGTCATCGGCCGAATCCAGGAAGGCCCGGGCCGCGTCCAGGTTGCGGGCCGGGTCGGGCACGCCCGGAGCCGGGAAATCCACCACCCCCTGGGCGCACACGGCCCTAAGACCCGCCTGGTCCAGGGCCCGGCGCACCTGGGCCTCATGGAAATAGCCGTCGGCCACGGTGGTGATGCCGCCCCGGATCATCTCCGCCGCGGCCAACAGCGCGCCCCAATAAGCCTTCCCGCCATCGAGCCAGGCGCCCTCCGCGGGAAAGATGAAGCGGCTCAGCCAGTCATTGAGGGCCAGGTCGTCGGCCAGCCCCCGGAACCACACCATGGGGGCGTGGCAGTGGGTGTTCACCAGGCCGGGCATGACCAGGCGGCCGCCCGCGTCCAGGCGCTGCCGGGCGGGGGGTAGTTCGCTGGCCGCGTCGGCCCGGCCCCGGGCCTCGATCCGGCTGCCGGTCACGGCCACGTAGCCGGGGGAGATGGGGGCGGCGCCGGGCTCCAGGGTGAGCACCAGGGCGTTATGGATCAGCCAGTCAACCAGGATGGTTTTTCCTTTTGATGGGTTTGACGTTGAGAACGCATTGCCGCACTTTCAAGGCAGGCGGTGTGTCCTGCCAAGCACCCTATCATGACCAGGGGGCACAGCGCAGAACAAAATGAAAAACCGCCACCTTCGGCGGTTGCCTGGCCGCTAAGCACGCCGCGCCACTGATTCACATCCGAGAGGAATCTCATCTTACTAAAAATCTTGGGCCTGAGCGGTCATCGGGGGCCATGCCTGGATGAATACGTGTAGAGAAGATGTCGCCCTGACTTTTCCTCCTTCTTGATGAAAGCGGAGAAGGGAAATTTTCAACCAAACCAGCTCTCTCTTGTCAGGAAATCCCCGAGGCGCTCTCAGGGTTTCCCTGGGAAATTATTCAGTATTTTAAGGATGGCCTGCAAAATTATTGGAATTCAATAAAAACCTCATGGCCCCATTAACTAACTGCTGAAATTTCTTGGGAATATTATATTTGAATTTTGGCATGATCCTTGCCTGTATCTGGATTAGGGAAAATTGAGGAACTTCTTTTCAGGCCGGTTCAGTATGAGCCGCAGGCTCTGGCACAATCATCCAGAATCCGGCGGCACAGGAGGCCCCGCCCTCAGGGAAAACCGGGGCGGGGCGTCCTGCACAAACTTTGGGTACCAGGAGATTTTCCGCATGGTGACCAGTAGAAAATCCTTTCTGCGTGATGATTCAGGTTCAATCGGGATCATTACGGCTTTCGCCTTGGTAGTGGTTTTGGGTGTGGCCGCCCTGGTGATTGATGTGGGGCATCTCATGGTGGTGAAAAACGAGCTGCAAAATGCCGCGGATGCCTGCGCCATGGCCGGGGCGCAAAAGCTCGTCCCCTATGTCAGCGCCGCGCCACCCACCCCGGATTGGTCCAGCGCCCAAACCGCGGCCTCCGGCGCCATCTCGCTGAACAAGTCGGATGCCGCCACGCTGACGAATTGTCAGGTGCAAGTGGGCTACTGGAATCTCATCAGCAAGCAGCTTCTGTCCACCGGCATTACGCCGACTTTTTTTGACAGCCCGGCGGTGACGGTGCGGATCTTCCGGTCTGCGGAAAACAACGCGGGACCTGTCACCATGTTTTTCGCCAGATTCCTGGGGAAGGACCTGGTGGATGTGAGCGCCCAGTCCACGGCCATGATTTCCTGCCCCTCCACGGCGCCAGCGGAAAGTCTATTCCCCGTCGCCATCAATTATGATTTTGTTAAAAAATACTTCGATCAGTACACCAGCACTGGCTCCCCCACCTCTTTCTATATCGGTTCCGACTACCACTATGATGCCAAAGAGGCGGGGCAGTGGACTTCCTTTTTTGAAGAGGTGAACAGCACGACGGCCATCAGAGACCTCATTTACAACGGCAACCCCGAGGCCGTCCAAATCAACCAGAATATCTACTGTTTATCCGATACTTACATTCAACCGGGAACGAAAGCGGCTCTTTACGATGACGCGGCGGTAAAAATCGGCAAAACCGTGTTCGTGCCGGTGGTCAA
>CAZFWX010000033.1:0-26875 GCA_964522695.1 uncultured Desulfobacterales bacterium | reverse complement strand
GCCTGCGGGTGCTGGGCGAATTCCGCCCCGCCTTCCAGAGCCTCACGGACCCGGTCGAACGGGACCTGTGGCTGCGCTTCGCCGCAGGGCGCCTGACGCTGGACGAAGGCAGCCTGCGCCAGAGCCTGGCCGTGTCGGCCTCAACGCCCTTCGCCCGGCTGACCCCGGGCCGCAAACTGGCCGTCAACCTGGAACGCAATTTACTTCGCTACATCCTCCATCACCCCACCAGCGTGTCTCTGTCCGAGTTGGAGGAGTGGGCCCAGGAAGTGGAGGGGGCCGACTTCAGGGAGATCATGGACCTCATCGTGTCATGCCGCCGGACGCACGGCGCCTTGGACCTGGGTCTGCTGATCCAGGGAGTGGAGGAGGAAAATTTGCGGCAGCAGATTTGTGCTCTGGCCCTGGAAGAAACGGCACCCGCCGACCAACCTGGGGACGATCTGGTAGGAGATTGGCGTCAGGCCATAAACAAGTGGCATTTAGAAAAAGCCGTACGAGAGCTAATAGCAAAACTAGCACAGGTGAATCACCAGGAGCAGGGGGAGGAGCTCCTGGTCCTAATGGCTCAAAAACAGGAGGTGGACCGTCAACTTGAGGCCTTGAAGTCCCAAGGCCGCATGAGAGGAGAAGGGGGATGAACAAGGGAAGGGGCATGGACGGTTTTCCGGAAATTATGCCGGTTGGGGAAGAGGACGGCATAATCATCATGGAGGAATTGGGGGATTCCTTATCTCCTGAACCGTTTCTGAGCGAACCGGTCAAGGACATTCTGATTTTTGACGACCTGGACCTGGGGGGCGCGGAGGTCCCCCGGGGACTGGCCCTGACGGCCCCCTTGGATCTGGACGAGGGGGAAGGCGAACTGCATCTGGAGGGAGAACCCAGCGCCAAACTGGACGACCCGGTGCGCCTCTATTTGAAAGAGATGGGCATGGTTTCTCTGCTGACCCGGGAGGGGGAGGTGGAAATCGCCAAGCGCATCGAAGAGGGGGAAAAAGAGATTCTGAGCGTCCTGGTGGAGGTTCCCTTCGCCTTTCGGGAGATTATGGCCCTGGTCAACCGGCTGGAGATGGATAAACTTTCTCCGGACAATGGCCTGGAAGGCTTCGGGGAAGACGACCTGGACCTGGACCAGAGCACCCACAAATCCCGCATCCTAAAGATTATCCAGAAGATTCGGGGGCTCGAAGAGAAGTTCCGCCTCGCCCAGAAGGAACTGACCGCGGAAAAAGGCAAGACGGAACAGCGCACGGCCCTGGAAAACCGCCTGGTGAGCCTGCGCCAGCGTCTCATCGACGCGCTCAAGAGCCTGCGCCTGGAAAGCCATCACCTGGAAAAGATCCTCCGGCATCTGGAGTACTTCGGCCGCCAGATCCGGGACTGTCAGCGGCGCGTGCAAGCCATCCTGGCCGAAGTCGGGGTCTCGGCCACCCGCTGGCGGGCCGTGCGCCGGGACCGGAAAAACGGCCTGGAACCGGCTTTGCCGGTGGCCGTCACCCCGGAGCGTCTGGGGGAACTGGAGGAAATGTGGGCCAAGGAGCAGCGTCTCCTGGCCAAATGGGAAAACGCTGCGGGACTGTCGCCGGGCCGGCTGCTCTCCGCCCTGGCCCGTATCCGCAAAGGGGAGCACCAGGCCGAGGCGGCCAAGCGGGAGCTGGTGGAAGCCAACCTGCGCCTGGTGGTGTCCATCGCCAAGAAATACACCAACCGGGGTCTGCAGTTCCTGGACCTGATCCAGGAGGGCAACATCGGCCTCATGAAGGCCGTGGAAAAATTCGAGTACGAGCGGGGCTACAAGTTCAGCACCTATGCCACCTGGTGGATCCGCCAGGCCATCACCCGGGCCATTGCCGACCAGGCCCGCACCATCCGCATTCCGGTGCACATGATCGAAACCATCAACAAGCTCATCCGCACCTCCCGCTACCTGGTGCAGGAGATCGGCCGGGAGCCCACTCCCGAGGAAATCGCCGAAAAAATGGAGTTTCCCCTGGAGAAGGTGCGTAAGGTGCTGAAGATCGCCAAGGAGCCCCTGTCTCTGGAAACCCCCATCGGCGACGAAGAGGACAGCCACTTGGGCGACTTCATTGAGGACAAAAAGATCTGCACGCCCATGGAGGCGGTGGTGAACCTGAACCTGGCGGAGCAGACCACCCGCATGCTGTCCACCCTCACCCCCCGGGAAGAGAAGGTCCTGCGCAAGCGCTTCGGCATCGGCGAGAAGACCGACCACACCCTGGAGGAAGTGGGTCGGGACTTCGAGGTGACCCGGGAACGCATCCGCCAGATCGAGGCCAAAGCCCTGCGGAAACTGCGGCACCCCAGCCGCAGCGTACGCCTGAAAAGTTTCATGGAGTCGTAACCTTCTGCCCCCTGCCCCCTTGTGAAGCCGGGGGCGGAGGAATATAATAAAAAGAGTCGATGGGGAATCTTTGGGCCCATAGCTCAGTGGTGAGAGCAACCGGCTCATAACCGGACGGTCCCAGGTTCAAATCCTGGTGGGCCCACCAGGCTGAGGGGTTGGCGCCGGTTTTGGGAAGATTCCCGTGGAGGAGAATTATTCTCACGCGATTTTTGACTCAGTTTTTTAAACCTTGAAGCATACCTGGGGGTGCAGACTGCGCACCCCCTTTTTACGTCCCATGAGTGCACCGCTAAGCCACATCATGGCTCTCCTGGAAGAGTGCTACCCCCGCGCCTGGGCCGCCACGGAGGACCGGGTGGGACTCCAGTTGGGAGACCCTGAGGCCTCAGTGACAGGCGTCCTGGTGGCCCTGGAGGCGAGTCTCGAAGTGGTGGCCGAAGCCCGGGAGTTGCAGGCGGGGCTGCTTCTCACCCACCACCCCCTGCTGTACCGCCCCGTCAGCGCCATCCGGGAGGATGAGCCCGTGGGCCGGGTCTGCGCGGCGGCCATCAGGGCGAAGGTGGCGGTGGCGGCCTGCCACACCAATCTGGATGTGGCCCCGGGCGGGTTGAACGATTTTTTGGCCGGACGCCTGGGACTTGAGGATGTGGCGGTTTTCGCCGAAAACCGCCGGGAGCCGGCCTATAAGCTCACCGTTTTTGTGCCTGTGGGCTATGAGGACCGGGTGCGGAACGCCTTGGCCGACGCCGGGGCGGGTGTCATCGGCCGCTATTCCCATTGTACTTTCGCCTCCCGGGGGCAGGGGACCTACCGGCCGCTGCCCGGCGCCCAACCTTTTCGGGGAGAGGTGGGGGAACTCTTCCGGGCCGAGGAATCGCGCCTGGAAGCCGTTGTCCCGGAAAACTGCCTGGATAGGGCCCTGACGCACCTCCAGGCGGCCCACCCGTACGAAGAAGTGGCCTGGGACATCTATCCCCTGGCCCGGGCCGGCCGCGTCCTGGGCTACGGCCGCGTCGGCCGCTGGGCTGAGGATCTGACTTTTGCGTCCGCCCTGACCCGGATCAAAGAGGCCTTCGGGGTGCCCTGGGTGCGTCTCTGGGGCCAGCCGCCTGCCGCGGTGAAGCGGGTGGCGGTCTTGGGCGGCAGCGGCGGCGATTTCATTGACGCCGCCCGGCGGGCGAAGGCTCAGCTCTTCGTCACCGGCGAGGTGCGGCATCATCAGGTCAATCCCGGCGATCTCACCGGTTTCGCCGTGCTGGAAGTGGGTCACTTTGCCAGTGAGGCCGTCTTCATGCCGGCCTGGGCCCGGCAACTGCAACAAATTTTTACGTCGCGCGGCCTCACCCTGGCGGTGGCTGCGTCGCAACGGGAAAAACCGCCTTTCATCTTTGGCTGAAGGGCACGATCTTTATACCACATGCATGAGTCCCCGGCTCATGTGTATTGCCATGTCAAGATAGACGCCGTCCCGGCGTTCAGGGAGGAGGGGGAATTGTTACCGGAGTTAAGCAGGCTCATTGATTTGCAGGAGATCGACCGGGAGATCCTGGAGCTCAGCAGGGATCTGGAAAGGCTGCCTCAGGAATTGGCCGACCTGGCCCGGACGATGGAGGATACGGCCGCAGAACAGGCGGTCCGGGTGCAAATGCTGGAAGATTTAGGCCGGCAGCACCGGGAGACGGAAGCGGAAATGGCCGATCTGGAGGCTTCCATCAAGGCGAGCCGCATCCGCCTTATGGAGATTAAAAAAGACCTGGAATACCGGGCCATGCTCAAGGAGATCGCCTTTCAGGAGGATCAGCGGGATCAGAAAGAGACCCGCATCCTGGAACTTCTGGAGGCCATGGAGTCCCAGAGACAGGAGATGGCCGGTTTAAAGGAGCAATTGGCCGCGGATCAGGAACTCTATGGCCAGAAAGAGAGCGAAGCCAAGGTGCTGATGGCGGATTTGCAGGAGCGTCTGGCCGTCCTGGAAAAACAGCGGCAGGGTATCCGCAAGGCCATCCCCGCAACGCTGCTCAAACGCTATGAATTCATCCGCCAGCGCCACAACAGCACCACCCTGGCCGAAGTCAGCGACGGCGTCTGCCTGGGATGTCACATGAACATTCTTCCCCAGCAGTTCATCGACTTGCAGAAAGGCGCGGAGATCCTGCAATGCCCCAACTGCCAGCGCATCCTCTATTGGTTGGGCGAAGCGGAGGAGAACGCCGGGGAAGCGCCGACTGAGAACAAGCCCTCCCGGCGGGCTTCCAAGGGCTGAGGCAGGCGGTGAGCCGGCCGGCGGAGATTTTCGCGGCATTGGCCGAAACCCTGGACCCGCTTCAGGTCATGGAGCGCTTCGGCCTGAGCCGGGAGGAGTTGCAGAAGCTTCTACGCCAGGCTGCGTCTGCCTGGCAGGCCCTTGACGGCGACTGGCTGTTGTATGTGGATGGGGCCTCCCGGGGGAATCCCGGGCCGGCCGGGGCCGGGGCCGTCCTGTATGACCCCCGGGGGCAGGTGCAGAAGCGGGGCAGCCGCTCCCTGGGCCGGGCCACCAACAATGTGGCCGAATACCAGGGGCTGCTCCTGGGCCTGGCCCTGGCCAGGGAAAAGGGGGTGCGGCGTCTGCGCATCCTGGCCGACTCCGAGCTCATGGTGCATCAGCTCAACGGGCGGTACCGGGTGCGCCACCCGGGACTGCTCCCCCTGTGGCAGGCGGCCGTAAAGGCCCTGGAGGAGTTTGACGCCTGGACCATCGCCCACGTGGACCGCACCTTAAACAGCGAGGCGGACCGGCTGGCCCGCCAGGCCATTGACCAGGCGCGGCCAGGGAGTTACAATAACACATGAGGGCTGGCGGAGCCGGACAGATGATCGCTGGCCGCGCCTGCGGCTGGAGGAAAGTCCGGGCTCCACAGGGCAGGGTGCTGGGTAACGCCCAGGGGGGGCGACCCCACGGAAAGTGCCACAGAGACCAGACCGCCGTGGTACGTCCACGGTAAGGGTGAAAAGGTGAGGTAAGAGCTCACCAGTGCCGGCGGCGACGCCGGCAGCTTGGAAAACCCCACCCGGAGCAAGACCAAATAGGGGAGCGCCAAGAGTGGCCCGCTCAAGCTCCCGGGTAGGTCGCGCGAGGCCCCGGACAACCGGGGTCCCAGAGGAATGATCATCACCGGCAACAACCGGCACAGAACCCGGCTTATGGCCTGCTCCGCCAGCTTTTCGGCCGCGAGAGGCGGATTGACCGGCCACGGTCCCGCCCCTGCGCGGCTTTTTCATTTTGTCCTGATAAGGTGAGAGGGGGGAGGTGGCGAGCTGTCCCCCTTTTCCCTCCCCCTTCGGAACCAGAGAGGAGCATGACGTGACCGGATTAGCCTTGCCTTCCCGGGAACCCTTCCCCGCCCCCGAGCTTTCCGTCATCATTCCCGTGTACAACGAAGAAGAAAACCTCCCGGAGTTGGGCCGGCGGCTGCTGGCTGCGCTCAATCCCCGCTTTGCGTCCTTTGAGATCATCCTGGTGGACGACGGCTCCACGGACCGCTCCTGGGAACTTATCACCGCCCTGCACCAAGAGCACCCCGACCATTTCCGGGGGGTGCGCTTCTTCCGCAATTTCGGTCAGCACCCCGCGGTTTTTGCCGGCTTTCAGGCCGCCCGGGGCCAGGTGGTGGTGACCCTGGACGCGGACCTGCAAAACCCGCCCGAAGAAATCCCCCGGCTGGTGGATAAGCTCAACGAAGGCTATGACACCGTGGGCGGCTGGCGCCAGCAGCGCCACGACTCCTGGTTCCGCACCTTTCCCTCCCTTCTGGTCAACCGGGTCATGGGCTGGGTCACGGGCGTGCGGCTTAAGGACTACGGCTGCATGCTGCGGGCCTACCGCCGGGAGGTGGTGGACGGCATCAACCAGTGCCAGGAGACCACCAGCTTCATCCCCGCCCTGGCCAACCTCTTCGCCGGCCGGGTGGCGGAGATCCCCGTGGGCCATGCTGAACGTGAACGGGGGAAGTCCAAGTATAATCTCGTCAAGCTCATCCGCCTCAACTTCGACCTGATGACCGGCTTTTCCCACCTGCCCATTCACCTGGTGGGCTTTTTGGGCATCGCCATGGGCGTCCTGGGCCTGGCCTTCGGCGTCTTCCTTTTTCTGCGCCGCCTGCTGGTGGGCTCCGAAGTGGAGGGCGTCTTCACCCTCTTCGCCATCCTCTTCGTCTTCGTGGGACTCAACACCCTGGGCCTGGCCCTGGTGGGCGAATACGTGGGCCGCATCTACCGGGAGGTCCGGGGCCGGCCGCGGTACGTGATCAGGCAAACTTTGGGTGAAGGAGATTAAGAAAGATGCTCGGACAAAAAACGTTAACTAATAATTTTAAATTATCAGAGAACATTGTTCTATATTTAGGAGATTGTATTGAATTTTTGAAGACCATACCTGATAATTGCATACAGCTAATTGTTACTTCTCCGCCTTATAATATTGGTAAGGAATATGAGAGACGCTTAAATCTTGATTTATATGTGGATCAGCAGGCAGAAGTCATTAAAGAGTGTTTCCGCTGCTTATCACTTCATGGAAGTATTTGCTGGCAGGTTGGTAACTATGTGGAAAAAGGAGCTATTGTCCCACTTGATACAGTTCTATATCCAATTTTTAATAATTTAGGGTTAAAGATGCGTAACCGGATAATCTGGCACTTTGAACATGGTTTACATTGTAATCGAAGGTTTTCCGGTCGTTACGAAACAATAATCTGGTTTACAAAATCAGATAAATACATTTTTAATTTAGATCCTGTGAGAGTTCCGCAGAAATACCCGGGGAAAAAATATTTTAAGGGGCCGAAGGCAGGGGAGTATTCATGCAACCCCTTGGGTAAAAACCCTGGAGATTTATGGCTAATACCTAACGTAAAATGTAATCATGTTGAAAAAACAGATCATCCATGTCAATTTCCGGTAGAACTTATTGAAAGATTAGTTTTATCTATGACAAATGAAGGTGACTGGGTATTAGACCCTTTCTTGGGAACTGGAACATCAATAATTGCAGCAATACGTAACAATCGCCGAGGGGCAGGGGCTGAGAATATTTCAAGCTATGTTGATTTGGCAAGGCAGAGGATTACGCAAGAGATTGCTGGAACATTAAAAACCCGTCCAATGAATAAGCCTATTTATGATCCTGAGGATGCTGGAGAAAGTTTGACAAGTCCTCCTTGGAAAGAAAAACAAAAAGAAAGACAAATGAAGTTACTTGAAAAATCAAGGAGATATTCAACCAAATGAACATTGTTGAAACTTTTTCACATCTGAATGGGCTGGAATTTTTGTTAGTCCATAAACCAAAATTATGGAAAGAAATCAAGGAAGTTATTAAATTTGTAGATGCCGAAGGATGTAAGGTCAAGATATCTAAAGAGAAAACTATGAAGGGGAAGTTATTATATAGCCCAATTGCCCTTAATAAAACCTTCGGAGAATTTCTTCGAGAAAAAGACTGGCAAGAAAGTCGAGTAAAATATTGGGTTACAAAGAGCGAAAAATTGATTCGAAAGACATTGACATTACCATCTGAAGAACAGAAGAAGGAAATCGAAGCAGCAGGAGAGATTGCAATATTTAGCTATAATCAAACTGATTTTGTTAAAGAACGTGTCGCTGTTGAGGTGCAATTTGGAAAATATTCGTTTGTTGCTTATGATCTTTTTGTAAAACATCTCGCTTTTTATGTCGGCGATTACATTGATGTTGGTATAGAAATCCTTCCCATGAAATCGCTGCAATCCCAAATGAGTTCTGGAGTTGCTTATTATGAAGGTGAGCTTTACAATGTGGTCAGGCAAGGTCGAGGAGTACCAGCAGTTCCATTAGTTATAATCGGAATAGCCCCCTGAGAAATTCCATTATGCGCCTCATCTTCTGCGGTTACCACAACGTCGGCTATTTTTGCCTTCAGTCTCTCATCGAGATGTGCCGGGAGTACGGCGACGAGATCGCCGCGGTGGTGACCCACGCCGACAATCCCCAGGAAAACATCTGGTTCGCCTCGGTGCGGGACCTGGCTTTTCAACACCATCTCCCGGTTTATCAGCCTGAGGACCCCAACGACCCGGAATTTGTCGCGGCCATGGCGCGGCTGGAACCAGACTTCCTTTTTTCGGTTTACTATCGGCATATGCTGAAGGGGCCTCTGTTGGACCTGCCCCGGCTGGGGGCGCTGAATCTCCATGGCAGCCTCCTCCCCAAATACCGGGGCCGGGTGCCGGTGAACTGGGTCCTGGTGCACGGCGAGACGGAAACGGGGGTCACCCTGCATTACATGGTCCCCAAGGCCGATCAGGGGGACATCGTGGCCCAGCGGCGGGTGGCCATCGACTTTGCGGACACGGCGTACACGCTTTTTGGCAAAATGACCGCGGCCGCGGCGGAGCTCTTGCGGGAAACCTATCCCCTGCTCCGGGCCGGGACCGCGCCCCGCATCATGCAGGACCACTCCCAGGCCTCCTATTTCGGCGGCCGGGGGCCCGAAGACGGCCGGATCGACTGGACCAAACCGGCACTAGAGATATATAATCTGGTGCGGGCCGTCACCCGCCCCTATCCCGGGGCTTTTACCATGATGGAGGGACGGCGTCTCTTCATCTGGAGCGGCCGGCCGCTGGATCGGCCCGCGGGCGGGCCGCCCGGCCAGGTGGCGGCTGCGGCGCCGGGAGAGGGCCTCATTGTCGCCACCGGCCAGGGGCAATTTCTGATCACCCAGGCCCAGCTTGAGGGCGAGCCCGAGTTCCTGGGGCCGGTGCTGGCTCTGTTCACTCACCTGGCGGGGAAGCGGCTGGGATAATGGTCCCTGGTCCCTCTGGATAGAGAACTGGTGGGGCGGGCCTGGAGTGCCCGCCGTTTCATTTTCAGCAAAATCGTCTATAATGCCTGCCAACACCGGGAAGAGGGCTCTAAGCGCTAGGACCATGTTGCGATCAGGTAAGCAGCATGTCACTCTGAGCGTAGCGAAGAATATAGATTCTTCACTCCGCTTCGCTCCGTTCAGTATGACAAAATCGGTAAGACCCCTTTAGTTGCAATTTGCCATAGAACTTCTCTCCGGGAAATATCAGATGGGCTGACCCCAGCCTGTCTTATTCGGGTAACCTCATGAAAATTCTTATCTTAGGCGTCAATGGTTTTATCGGCAATGCGCTGGTGCGGCGCATCCTGGCCACCCGGGACTGGGAAGTCTTCGGCATGGACCTCTATGCCAACAAGATCGCCGAATCCCTGGGCCATCCCCGCTTTAAGTTCCTGGAAGGCGACATCGCCATCAACAAGGAGTGGATCGAATACCACATCCGGAAATGCGACGTGGTCCTGCCGCTCGTGGCCATCGCCACGCCCATGACCTACGTGAAGAGGCCCTTGTCGGTCTTTGAACTGGACTTTGAAGAAAACCTGCGCATCGTGCGCCAGTGCGTCAAATACGGCACCCGCATCATCTTCCCGTCCACTTCCGAAGTCTACGGCATGTGCACCGACCCGGAGTTTTTCGAGGACGCGAGCCCCCTGATCCTGGGACCCATCCACAAGCAGCGCTGGATCTACTCCTGCAGCAAGCAGTTGCTGGACCGGGTTATCTGGGCTTACGGAGAGGCCGGGCAGCTCCAGTTTTCCCTGTTCCGGCCCTTCAACTGGATCGGCCCCAAGCTGGACGACCTGGACGCGGCCAAGGAGGGGAGCTCCCGGGTGGTGACCCAGTTCATCCTCAACCTGCTGCTGAAAGAGCCCATCCGCCTGGTGGACGGCGGCTTCCAGAAGCGGTGCTTCACGTACGTGGAAGACGGCATCGACTGCCTCATGAAGATCATTGAAAATCCGGGCGGCGCCGCAGACGGCCAGATCTTTAATATCGGCAATCCCGAGAACGAAGCTTCCGTCAGGGAACTGGCGGAAATTTTGAGCGGCCTCTTCCGCCAGCACCCGGATCACGTCAACGACGGCGCGTATTCGGAGATCATCGAGGTCACGGCAAACGACTACTACGGCAAGGGCTACCAGGACATCACCAGCCGCAAGCCCAGCATCGCCAAGGCCCGGCAACTCCTGGGCTGGGATCCGCAAACGGACCTCACCACCTCCCTCAAACACACCCTGGACGCCTTCCTGGACGAGGTGCGGGAGAAGGGCGGAGAGTGAAAATTCGTGGGGGGAGGGCCGGGGGAGCCAGCTCCCCCGCCCTCCCTCCACACCCCCTCCCCAACCCCCTTTATTGGGGCCGGGGAAAGCGGGACATACATCCCACTTCCCCGGCCCTGGAAAAATACGATAGGGGGTGGGGGGTGTGGGTTTGGGAGAGGGGGCAGGGGTCTGTGACCCCTGGTCCCCTCTCCCAAAGAATGCCGCAGCGAGGCGTAATTATGCGGTTGGGGTTGAAGGTGGATGTGGACACGCTTTGGGGGCTCAAGGAAGGGGTGCCGGCCCTTTTGGAAATTTTCGCGGCGCGAGGTTTGACCGCTAGTTTTTTCCTGGCCCTGGGTCCGGACAATTCCGGGCGGGCCATCTTCCGGGTGTTTACCCAGGAAGGCTTTTTGGAGAAGATGCTGCGCACCCGGGCGCCGTCGGTCTATGGGCTCAGGACCATGCTCTATGGCACTGTGCTGCCCGCGCCCTTTATCGGCGCAGCTGCCCCGGACATTCTGCCCAGGATCGCGGCCGCGAGGCATGAAGTGGGGATGCACGGCTATGACCACATCCGGTGGCACGACCGGCTGGTGAAGATGAGCTATGGCGAGGTGGCGGCCCAGGTGGCCGCGGCCCAGGAGGTTTTTCTGGCCGCTCTGGGAAAGCCGGCCACAACCTTTGCCGCGCCGGGGTGGCAGGCCAGCCGGGCCAGCCGGGCCGTGCTGGCCGACCAGGGCTTTTTCTATGCCAGCGATACCCGGGGGCAGGGCCCCTACCGGCCCCGCTTCGGCGAAGAGGTTTCGCCGTTGTTGGAGATTCCCACGACGCTGCCCACCCTGGATGAACTCCTGGGTTTTCATGACTGTGACGCCCGGGACTATTACCGTCTGATTCTCAAAAGGTTGGGATCGCCACGGCCTCAGGTCCTGACCCTGCATGCTGAACTGGAGGGCGGGCCGTTTCGCACTGATTTTGCCAGTTTCTTGGATGAAGCCCAAAGCCGGGGAGTCGCCTTCTTCCGCCTGATGGATTGGGCCAGGGAACTGAATGAGCATCCCGAGGCCCTGCCGGTGTGCTGTATTTCGCTGAAACGCCTGCCGGGCCGGGCGGGCCGGGTGGCCTGCCAGGGGCCCTGCGAGGGGCCGGCATGAGGGTGGCCGTGGTGGTGGCCGCAGCCGGGGTGGGTAAGCGCATGGGGGGCGATCTTCCCAAAACCTACCTGCCCCTGGCCGGCAAACCCATCCTGGCCCACAGCCTGGACCTGTTCGAAGGTTTGGAGGAAGTCCGGGAGGTGGTGGTGGTCGTGCATCCCCAGGATTTAGATTACTGTCGGTCCCGAGTCATCGATCCGTATGGGTTTACCAAGGTCCTGCGTCTGGTGCCGGGGGGCAGGGAACGACAGGACAGCGTTTATCACGGCCTGCAAAAAATGCGGCAAAGTGATGAAATGGATCTTATCCTGGTGCATGACGGGGCGCGGCCCTTTGCCGATGCGGCCCTGGTGCGCCGGGTGCTGGAGGGGGCGAGAAAACACGGCGCCGCCATTCCCGGCATACCCGTCCAGGACACCTTGAAAAGGGTCGATGCCCGGGGACGGGTGGTGGAGACTGTGGACCGCCAACATTTGCGGCAGGTGCAAACCCCCCAGGGTTTCCAGGCGAATCTTTTGCACCGGGCCTTTGCCGAGGCTTACGCGCGCGGCCTGTACGGCACCGACGAGGCCTCCTTAGTGGAGGCCCTGAAGCTCCCCGTCGTGGTGGTGCCCGGCTCTCCCTTCAATCTCAAGATCACCACCCCGGAGGACCTGCTTCTGGCCGAAGCCCTGCTGCCGGTGGTCCGGAAAGGCTCATGATGCGCGTCGGTTTGGGTATGGACGCCCACCGTTTTGCACCGGGACGCCCCCTGATTCTGGGCGGGGTGGAAATCGACCATCCTTTGGGGCTTTTGGGCCATTCCGACGCGGACGCGCTCACCCACGCCATCGGCGACGCCTTGTTGGGGGCCGCAGGACTGGGGGATCTGGGCCGGCATTTTCCCGATAACGACCCAGCCTTCAAAAACATCAGGAGTCTGCTTCTGCTCGAACGCATTGTGGCCCTGGTGAGGGAGCGGGGATACAGGGTGGTCAACGTGGACGCCACCGTCGTGGCCGAGCAGCCCCGCCTGGCCCCTCATGTGGCCCAGATGAGGGCCAACCTGGCCCCCATCCTGGGGGTGGCCCCGGAGGACGTGAGCCTCAAGGCCACCACCACGGAAAAGATGGGCTTCACGGGCCGGGGCGAGGGTATTGCCGCGCTGGCCGTGGCGCTGGTGGAAAAAGTGTAGGGTGCGCACTGCGGGCCATATCCTGGTTTTGGCGGCTTAATGGCGGGATGCGCTCCGCTTTCCCGCCCTACAGGCCATTCCGCTCAGGAAATGAAAATCCCCCCTATCCCTCCTTGGAAAAGAGGGGAATTGTGGGCCAGACTTATCGGCGGTCCCTCAAAAATGGGACTTGTAAGCCCCCCTGTGTAATGGGCGATTCAGGGGGATTATATAATAGATTTATCAGAATAAAGCTTAAGGGATGAAGGAAGTGCCCTCTTACTCGCTCAATTCTCCGGCCCCTTCCCGGGATGAATGCCTGGCCCTCATGGAGGCCCATGGCATGCTGCCCAATATTTGGGAGCACTCCCTGGTGGTGGCGGAGGTGGCGGTGTGGCTGGGCCGGGAGCTCCAGGAGGCGGGCATCGTCCTGAATCTGGACCTCATCGAGGCCGGGGCCCTGCTCCACGATCTGGGCAAGACCGCCTGCCTGGGCAGCCTTCGCAATCATGCGGAATGGGGGGCGCGGGCTTTAGAAAAACTGGGCCTGACAGACCTGGCGGAGATTGTCCGGGAACATATCTATTTATCTAGGGCCCCCGACCCCCGGGCTGTGCGCGAGGCGGAGGTGGTCCATTATGCCGACAAGCGGGTGCTGCACGACCGGGTGGTGAGCGTGGCCGAGCGCTTCGCTGACCTGAAGGTGCGCTACGGCCGCACCGCCGAGGCCATCGCCCGTCTCAACCTGCTGGAGACCCAGACCCTGGAGCTGGAACATAAGCTGTTTTCGCCCTTGCCGGCCCAGCCCCAGGATGTGCTGAACATTAATCACTGGTGGAGGGAGCCATGAACAAGCTGCGCCTGGCCCTGATTGCCGGGGGAACGTCCGCAGAGCGGGAGGTGTCGCTCAAAAGTGGTGAGCAAGTCTTTCAGGCCCTGGATAAATCCAAGTACGAGATCCGCCGCTATGACCCCAAAGAGGATCTGGCCCGCCTGGTGCAGGAGGCCGGCGGCCTGGACGCGGCCCTCATCATCATGCACGGCCGGGGCGGCGAGGACGGGACCCTGCAAGGCCTGCTGGACCTGGTGGGGGTCCCCTACCAGGGCTCCGGCGTTTTGGGCAGCGCTTTGGGCATGAACAAGGAATTGAGCAAGATTCTCTATCAGCAGGCGGGGCTTAAGGTTCCCCAGGCCCTGTTCTTCAACCGGGAAGAGGCCCCCGCGGCCGAAGCCATCGCCAATCAGTTGGGTCTGCCCGCGGTCATCAAGCCCGTGAACGAAGGCTCCAGCATCGGCATCACCTGCGCTCGCACCGTGGCGGACCTGGAGGCGGGGCTTCAGGCCGCGTTCAGCCACGACCGCCGGGTTCTGGTGGAAGAGCACATCACCGGCACCGAGGTCACGGGCGGCGTCCTGGGGAACGACACGCTGACGGCACTGCCCCTGGTGGAAATCGTTCCCGCGGCAGACTACCCCTTTTTCAATTATGAGGCCAAGTACCTGCCCGGGGCCAGCACGGAAATCTGCCCGGCGCGCCTGGATGCGAAACTCACCCAAAGGGCCCAGGCCTGCGCGGTGACCGCGCACCGGGCTTTGAACTGCCGGGGGTACAGCCGCACTGACATGCTAATCAGAGACGGCCAGATTTATGTCCTGGAAACCAATACCATCCCCGGCATGACCGCGACCAGCCTCTTTCCCCAGGCGGCCGCGGCCGCGGGCATCACCTTCACCCGGCTCCTGGACACGCTCATCGACTTGGCCCGGGAAGGGAAGTAGGACGATATGGGGGGGGCCGGGATGTAAAGCAGGCGCCCTCGCCTGCACTCTGAAAAGCACAGCCGGGGGCAGCTGTTCTCCACGGTTCTATCCCAATCCGGAAGCAGTAGGGTGGCACAGGCTTTCCAGACTGTGCACAACACCTTCTTCTTCCTCACCATGACCTCACCATGACGGAAGGGTTCGCCAGACTGGCCGGTTTCCTCCGGGAAGGATATGAAAGGGGGATCTACACTGCAGCCGTGGCCCTGGTGGGGCTCAAGGGCGACCTCCTGTGGCAAGGCGCCGCGGGGCGTCTGAGCCGGGATGCAGACTCGCCCCGTGCCACTCTACACACCGTTTTCGATCTGGCCTCCCTCACCAAGCCCCTGGCCACGGCCCTGGCAGTGCTGAGACTGATGGAGCAGGGCCGGCTGGAGCTTAACGCTTCCCTGGGGGAGATTCTGCCGTCCGCCTGGCTCCCCTCCGGGAAAGCCCCTTTAATCCTCAAGAGCCTCCTTGCTCACCGGGCGGGACTACCGGCCTGGCGGCCGTTTTACCGCAAACTCCTGTCTGTCGCAGCGGACGAAAGGCCTTCATTGCTGGCGCGCCTGGTCGCGGCCGAACCTTTGGAATATGAGCCGGAAAAGGCCACCCTTTACAGCGACTTGGGCTTCATGCTCCTGGCCGCAGTGGTGGAGACTGTGAGCGGGGAGGGTCTTGACGCCTTCTGCCGTCGGGAAATTTACCGCCCCCTGGGCCTGAACGGCTTGGGCTACCGTCCTTTGGGTTGCATATCCGCTCAGGGGCAGCCCATCGCCCATACGGAACCGGGGCTTATCCCCAACCGGCCCCCGGCAGGCGAAGTGCATGACGAAAACGCCTGGGCCGCAGGGGGGGTCGCCGGCCACGCCGGGCTGTTCGGCTCAGGGGCGGAAGTCTTCACCCTGGTAGCCCAGCTTTTCCGATCCTACCAGGACGCCAACGCCGCGGTCTTTCCATCCGGTCTGGTGCGGCAGTTTTTCTCGCCCGTGGCTCCCGGGGCCCGAGCTCTGGGCTTTGACGTGCCCGCCATGGACGCCGCCTCCTGCTCTGCGGGGCGCTATTTTTCCCCCCAGAGCGTCGGCCACCTGGGCTTCACCGGGACCTCTTTTTGGTTGGACCTGGAGCAGGGCCAGATGGTAATCTTACTCACCAACCGGGTGCATCTGGGCCGGAATAATAAGACTGAGATCAGTTCATTTCGCCCCCGGTTCCACGAAGCCGCTTCCCAGGCCCTGGGATGTGGGAAGGCTTTCCGAAGTTGAACATTTTTTGGGGGCAGGGGAAGGGGTGCGCCCCCTGGCCCCCTCCCTCAAGATCATATTCCTTCCACCAACAAGAGGCTGCTTTGCACATACACCTTCTGGGCATTTGCGGCACGGGCATGGCGGCCCTGGCCGGCATTTTAAAAGAATTGGGGCATGAGGTGAGCGGCTCTGACGAGCACGTTTATCCCCCCATGAGCACCTTTTTGGAGAACCTCGGGATTCCCATCGACAACGGCTACCGGCCGGAGAATCTGGAGCCGCCGCCGGAGTTGGTGGTGGTGGGCAACGTCATCCGCCGGGACAACCCCGAGGCCCAGGCGATGCTGGACCGTGACCTGCCGCACCTCTCCCTGCCCGAGGCCCTGAACCGTTTTCTCGTGGGCAGCCGGGAGAGCCTCGTGGTCACGGGAACCCACGGCAAGACCACCACCACGGCCCTATTGGCCTGGCTGCTCTTCGCCACAGGGCGGGACCCGGGTTTTATGGTGGGGGGGCTGGCAAAAAATTTCCAGAGCAATTACCGGGTGGGCCGGGGGCCTTTCGTGGTCCTGGAAGGGGATGAATACGACACCGCCTTTTTCGACAAGCGCCCCAAGTTTGTGCACTTCCGGCCCCGGGTGGCCATTCTTACCTCCGTGGAATTCGACCACGCCGACATCTACGCCGACCTGCCCCACGTGGTCAGCGCCTTTGAGGGCTTCGTGGGCCAGATGCCGTCCGGTTCTCGTCTCGTGGCCTGGGGGGACGCGCCCCTGGTGCGCCGGGTTTCCGGGAAATCGGGCGCCCCTGTGGCCTTTTATGGCCAAAACAGCGGCGCGGCCTGGCAGGCGGCGGAGATCCGCGCCAGCCAGGGCGGCATGGCCTTCACCGCCTTGCGCAACGGCTCCAGCCTGGGGGATTTTTTCGTCCCCCTCTGGGGAGAGCACAATGTCCTCAACACCCTGGCGGCCCTGGCGGCTCTGCTGGAAGTGGGGCTGGAGGCAGGGGAGATCAGGGAGGCCCTGACGGGCTTTCAGGGGGTGAAGCGGCGCCAGGAGAAAGCCTGCGAAATAAGGGATATTCTTATCCTGGACGACTTCGCCCACCACCCCACCGCGGTGGCCGCGACCCTGTCGGCCATCCGCCAGGGGCACCCTGGCCGGCGTCTGGTGGCGGTCTTCGAGCCCCGCACCAACACCAGCCGCCGGGCCATCTTCCAGGCCGACTATGCCCGGGCCTTTGGGCCGGCCGACCTGGTGATTCTGCGGGAACCACCGGACATCTGGAAGGCTCCCGAAGGCGACCGCTTTTCCTCTGAACACCTGGCCGGGGACCTGTCCGCCCAGGGGCAACGCGCCCTGGCCCTGCCCGACACCGACCAACTCCTGGCCTTACTCTTACACGAAATCCGCCCCGGCGACGTGGTCCTGGTCATGTCCAACGGCGACTTCGACCACCTCATCCCGCGCCTTTGTGAGGCGTTGGGAGGATAGCATTAAGGAGAGGGCCAGAGGTCGCAGGGCCCCGGCCCTCCCCCCACATCCATTACCCAACTTCCTTATACCCCGCCGGGGTGATGGTGGCGAAGTAGAAGGGCGGGGCCACCTCCTCTTTTTTTTCGGCCTGCTGTTCCAGGAATTCCCGGCTTATTTCCAGAAGTTCCGGCACCGGCAGATTCCCGGCCAGGGCCTTGACCAGGCGCATTTCCATGCCCAGGTTCCGGGGCATGATCATGAGGTTGCCCCGGGCCATGGGGATGAGGGGCGGCTCTCCCTCTTCGCTGCCCACAAGATAGAGGTGGTAGCCCGGCGGCGGCGATTCCGGCGAATAGCCGGCCAGGATGAAGTAGATGCGGCGCAGCCCTTCCGGGCCGGGGCCGTGGACGTGCAGATATTGCCCGTAGGCCCGGGAAAGAAAGGGCAGGGCGAAGTCGGCCAGGTCTTCGGGGTCATCCAGCCCACGCCGTTTTCCTACCTCGGCTTTTAAGGCCAAAGACAGGGGCACGCTTACCCCGGCGCCGCCGCTCATCACGGCCAGGTGAGTTCCCAAGGGGAAGAGTTTTCTTACCTCAAAAAATTCCGGCCGGCCCTGGTCATCGAACCGGGTGGCCCGGCTGTCCGTGGCCAGCACCAGGCCGTGCTGGTTATAGGCTGCCAAAGCTTGCGTCATAGGGTGCTCCAGTACGTGGTAATACCAAGAAGTCTGCGGAGACACCCGAGGGCGGGTGTCCTACACAAACCATTCACAAAATCTCCTCATGGATCTTCGTTCCACCCATAAACCATGAAAAGGGGGGTAGGGCGGGCGTCTCGCCCGCCAATCAGGTGTGCGCAAGCTGGAAAGCCTGCGCCACCAATTACAGAGACAGGCAAGCCCGGTAGCCCGGGTAGGGCGGGAAAGCGGAGCGCATCCCGCCATTAGCCCTGAGGCTCCGGTTTTTCAGCCGGCAGGGGCGCAGCCTGGGGATTGTAGAACAGGCGCATCTCCAAGGGCTTCAGGGAAAACTTCTGACCCTTCCGGAAAAGGAGGGTATGAACCCCGGGGGTCAGTTCGGTCCAGGCGCTGGAGGGCGGCCCCAGGCAGGCCGCCAGATCCTTGTAGGTGGCGGTTTGGGGGGCATCAGTGGTATTGATCAGGGCCGCCACCCGGCCGGGCCGCTGGTCCCGGCCCTTGGCCAGGAGCACCACGGGCTCGCCTTTGGGGTTCAGCCGCACCTGGGGCCCTTCGGCGAGGAGCACCGGACAGTCCTGCTTCATACGGTTGGTCTGGGTGATGAAGTCCGTGAGGTCGTAAGACGGCTCTTCCCAGTCCCCGGGCCGGGTGTTCACCACGTGCAGTTTCTTTCTGAATCCGAACTCGTAGCCCAGGGGCATCATCAGACCGGTGGAGAAATAGGCGGCAAATAGATACCGTTGGCGGGCCAGGCGCACGTCGCCGTCCGATGCCTCGGCCACCCGCTCGGTGTCATGGGTTTCGGGGAAGCTCACCGAAGGGGCCACCCGGCGGAACAGGGCGTACTGCTCCAGACACCAGTCGTCCTGGTAATTCCACCACTTGGAGCTGTTATACAGAAAATCGAAGCCCGCGGTGGACAACTGCGAGCACTCGTCCAGGCGGCAGCCCAAGGTTTCGGCGAAGAAGCGGGCCTGACGGTGCCGGGACCTGGCGGCGGCGATGAGGCGGTCCCAGAACCAGCCCGGAATCTTGTAGGCCGCGTCGGCCCGGAAGCCATGAAAGCCCAGATTCAGGTAATGGGTAACGACTCTTTCCCAGTACTCCAGCAGTCCGTCGGGGTCGGGCACCGGCCAGTATTCCAGTTCAGCCAGGTCGCCCCACACCGTCACCTTGGTGGCGTCCGCAGGGTCGATGGCGCCGGGGTTCTTGATGCGTCCGTCCGGGTCATGGGCGTACCACTCCGGATGCTCCAATGTCAGGGGCGAGTCAATGGCGGTATGGTTGATGACCAGGTCCAGCATCACTTTAATGCCGCGCCGCTTGGCGGCTTTGAGGAAACGGCCCAGGGCCGCGGTGGCGTCGCTGCCATCCTCCGGAGCAAACAAGGGATTGATGCCGAAGTAATCCTTGACTGCATAGAGGCTGCCCGACAGCCCCGGCGTGTGGATCGGGTTGAGGTAAATCCAGGTGAAGCCCATGGCCGCGATGCGGTCCAGGTGGTCTTCCCAGCGGGGGATGGGGCCCACCAGGGGCGGGAAGAGATTGTAGATCAATACCGTCTTGGACATGAACACCTCATGGAAAAAGTCAATACCTTACCTTGTGTGGGACACCCGCCTCCGGGTGTCCAGGATCAAGGAAATGATGGGCAGCGCCCACGCTACATTGAACTGCCCGCCCTGGAATGTTCGCGGAGAAGGCGGGCCAAGCATTATTCTGGCAATTCGCGGTTAGGCACAGGCACAGGGGTTAGGGACCAGGGGGTCATCTCCCTGGTCCTTCCCCCGCTTCCCACTTACGCTCCCCCATGATCTGAGCCAGGCGGCGCGGCTGTGGCATCTGGGCCAGGTCTTCCAGCAGCGCCGGCAGCTTCCATCGCCAGTTGGGGTGCTCCCGGATGGTGCCGGGCAGATTTTGCTGGAAGCGCACCCCCAAGACCTCTTCCAGGCGAATCTCCACCAGGGCGGCCTGACTTTTCCCCAGGAATTGGGCCACTCCCAAGCGCACCGCCTCAGGGCAGCGGCGGGCGGCTTTGAGGTGCGGCTCCCGGCCGGGGGGGATGAGGCCCTCACCGGCCAGGGCCTGAACAAAGCGCTCCCGCTCAGCGGGGCGGGCCGCGGCGTCGGCGGCTGCCTGCCCGGGGTACTGATAGAGATGCAGCCGCTCCTTTACTTCCATATCACGTCCTTCCCAGTAGCCTGCCAGGGTGGGCAGATCGTGGGTGGTGATGGTGGCCAGGGCCTGGCGCGGGTAGTCGCCGGGAGGCCGGCAGGCCCCGGTGGGCGTGCGCTCGAAATAAAAGACCTTGTAGGAATACATGCCCTGCCGGGCCAGTTCTTTCCTGACCCGCGGGGCCACGGTGCCCAGGTCTTCGCCGATGATCAGGGTGCGCCGGCGCACGCTTTCCAGGGCCAGGATGGCCAGGAACTCCCGGGCCGGGTAGTAGATGTAAGTCCCCTGGTCCGCGCCGGCGCCGGCGGGTATGCAAAAGAGGCGGAACATGCCCATGACGTGATCCAGGCGCAGGATGCCGTCCGGCGGGCAGTTGGCCCGCAGGGTGTCGATGAAGAGGCGGTAGCCCGACTCCCGCAATTTTTCGGGAATCATGGGGGGGAGGCCCCAGTTTTGCCCCTGGAGATTGAAGGCGTCTGGCGGCGCGCCCATGGAGACGCCGCGGGCGAACAGGCCGGGATGGGCCCAGGTTTCGAAGCCGCCTGCCCCTGACCCCAGGGCCAGATCCTGGTAAAGGCTGAAAGGGAGACCGGCCCGCCGGGCTGCGGCCCATACGCTCTCCAGTTGCGAGGCGGTGAGCCATTGGACATATTGATGAAAGAGGACCAGTTGCCGGTGCCGGGCGGCAAAATCGGCTACGTCCGGGCCGTCTGGATGGTGGAAGCCTGCCGGCCAGCGGCGCCAGTCCGCCTGCTTCAATATTTCTACCAGGGCGGCATAGCGGCCGTACTTTTCCAAGGGAATGCCGTCAGCCTGCACGAACCGGGCAAATTCCCGGCCCCGGCCGGTGCGGGGCGCTTCCGGCGGGCCGTGGCGGTCCAGAAAGCCCTGCCAACAGAGTCCCAGCACCCGGCGTTTGAGGCGGAAAATGTCCGGATATTGCACCAGGCGGCTGTCACGTAAGCGTTGCAGAGATTCTTGAAAATCGGCGGAAGCTGCCAGGACCCGGGCCTCGGGAGAATCGGCCAGCTCGGGCACGGCTTCAAGATCGAGGTAAAGAAAATTGACGGCCACCCGGCTGGTGGGGGCGTAAGGGCTCATGTCGGCTAAGTGAGACGGCGCTGACGCGTGCAGGGGATTGACCCCCACGAAGGCCGCGCCCAACTCCCCGGCCAAGGTGGTCAATGTGTGGAGATCGCGAAAATCCCCCATGCCCCAATTCCGGCGGCTGCGCAGAGCATAGAGGGGCGCGCCCAGCCCCCAGAGCCGTCTTTCTGCCGCCAGGGCAGGAGGCTGATAGGCCCGGGGCGGGGCGGCGATAAGTCGCGACCTGCCTTGCTGCTGTTGGCCGCCGCTACCCAGGTGCAGCGTGAGATCGTAGTACCCCAAATCCAAATCCCCAGGCAGGGGCAGGGTCAGGCGCAGACTAAATTCCGCCTCCCGGGGCCGGACTCCCAGAAGCCGCACGGCGGCCGGGTCGATTTCCCAGGAGCGGGCCTCGCCAGTTTCACCGGTGATCTCGATCCACCCGGAAAGATCATCAGGAATCTCCGGCCGGGCCGACTTCAGCACGGCATGCAGGCAGCCGGGTTCCGATTCCTGGCGGAAGATGACCACCGGCTCCAGGAACCGCTGCCAGAGCCGCGCCCGCCGGGTCGCAAGGGAAGCGGCCAGCAGTTGACGTTCCTCCCAGGGCACCCCCAGGGCGGTGAGCAGGGCCTCATAGGTGGCAGTGGAGGTGATCCTGAGGTTGCCGCCGTTGTCCCAATAGCGGGGGGCGATGTGGCAGAGCCTGCCCAGGGCCGCTATTTGGGTATCATGATCGTGGTCACTCACCGAAAATCCTTTTGATAGCGTTCATGGGTAAATCCGCAGTGTTCAGGCACTGTTCTCTATTTTTTTAAAAAATCATGTCCGATTTTCCGCCCCGATCACCCCGTCGGCGATGGTGTAGCAGGTGACCGGGGGGGCCGGAGGCGGGGCCGCCCCGGCCAGTTCCATGAAAATCCGCCGGTACTCCTGGTGGCAAGAAAAAAAGAGCACCTGCTGCCGCCGGGCAAAATCCAGGATGACCTGGGCGGTGCGCTTGCGCCGCCGGGCGTCGAACTTGACTAAAACATCGTCCAGGATCAGGGGCAGGGGCTCGGCGTGGAGGCCGAACTCCCGGGCCAATCCCAACCGCAGGGCCAGATACACCTGATCCTGCAAGCCGGCGCTCCAGCAAACTTCGTCCGTCCGCTGCAGGGCGGCGTCCTCCAGTTGCAGGGTGGCCGCGCCCACGGAAGCCACCAGTTGATAGCGGTCGCCGGTCATGGTGCGGAAAAAGCCGCTTGCGGCCTGAATCACCGGAGGCTGCCGCTCCCGTTCGTAGAGGCTCCGGGTTTCCTCCATCAGGTGGCGGCACACGGCCAGGGTGGCCCAGCGGCGGACGGCTTGACGCAGTTCTTCCCGCCGGCACCGCTGATTCAATAACAGATCACTCAGTTCCTCTTTTTGGGCCAGGTCCGCCAGTTTCTGGCTCAAACTCCCCAGTTCGCGTTGGTTGACGGCCAGGGTCTCTTCTAATTCGCGCTTAAGAGCTTCCTTGGCCTGCTTTCCGGTTTGCAGCTCCAGGGGATCAGTGGCCCGCAGGTCCTGCTCCAGGGCCGTTAACGCGGCCTCATGACCAGCCTCATTGAGCAAGGTTTCCTGGGCCGCGGCCATTTTCTCCCGGCACCGCAGCCACTCCTGGTGGGCCGCCTCCCGCCGCCGAAAGTCCTCCTCGTCGTCGGCGCCTGCCTGGGCCAAAAGCTGCGCCTGTTCTTGCTCCTTTGTCTCACGCAGGGCAAGGAGACGCGCCGCTTCCCGGTTGCTTCTGGCCAACGATTCTTCTAAAGAACGCTGCCGCTCCTGGGCCAGGCGGGCTTCCGCCAAGGCCCGTTGCAGGGCCTCCAGATCGGCCACGCCCGGCTCAGCCCCCGAAGGGGAGCGGCCGCACTCGGCCAACACCTTGGCCAGCCGCTGCCGCTGGCCGGTCAGATACTTGTCCAACTCAGTCAGATGCTGGCGGCATTCTTCCACGGTGCTGGCCGCGATCCGGGCTGCATCCACGGCCTGGAGCACCACCGTGAAACCTTCGGGCCGCACCTCCGGGGCAAAGCCGCGCCGGGTGAGCCAAAGGGTCCAGCGCGCTGCCAGGGATTCCAGACTATCTTTGACCCGTTGAGCCTCGGCTTCGGCCGCGGCGAGGCGGTCCCTCGCTTCAGCCAGCCGCTGGCCGCCGCGCGCCGCGGCCTCCCGTGCCTGGCGCCAATGTTGCCACTGTTCCCGCACCGCCGCCAGTTCCCGGGCCATTTCCTCCAGGTGGGGCAAGTCCGCGGGAACCGGCAATCCGGCACCCCGGGCCGTTTGCCCTGCATCTTCCTCAAGGCGGGCCAGCTCCTGGTCCAGGCGGCCGATATCCTGGGCCAGGTTTTGCGCGAGGGACGCTTCCCGGGCCGCCTCGGCGGCCAGATCCTCCCGGCGCGTTATGGCGCGCCGTTTCTGGCGCTGTCTGAAAGCAAGGAAAATAACGGCCAGCAGGAGCGCGGCGGCCGCGGTCAGGCCGGCGGCCCACCAATCGGCCCGCCAGGCGAACCAGCCCCCCAGGGCCAGTCCCGGAATCGCAGCCGCCACAATGAGCCACCACGGCGTCAGGTCCGGAGGCGCGGCGGCCTGTTGGGCCAATGAGTCGGCCCGGCGCTGCGCTTCGGCCTGTGAGTTTTGCCGGTCTTCCCGGCGGGTGGCGGCTCTCTCCCGCTGAGTTAATAAAGTCCGCAGACCCCAGAGGGCCTCTTCCCGTTGCTTGAGCTCAGCGGCATCAGCCACCCCCGGGGCGGGAAGAGCTTCCCAGGCCTCCTGGGCCTGGCGGGCTTCCCTTTCGGCATCGCCTGCGGCCTGGTCCAGGTTCTTGACCCGGGCTTCGGTCTCCCGGACCTCACGGGAGGCATCCTGCCATTGCCGGCCGAACTCCTGCACCTCCTGGCGCACCGCCACCGAGGTGTCCACCGTCTCCAACTGCGTTTTATCCCAGCCCGGTCCCAAATCGGCCAGGCGCTGCGCCAGGATGCTTTCGGTCTGCTCCAGCCGCTGCTGCGCCGCGGGGAAACCCGCCAGGGCAGCGGCCAGCCGATCCTTCCCCCCCCACAGCTCTTCAATGGCCTGGCGTTGGGCCAGAACGGCTTCATCCACCGCCAACCCGCCCAGTTCCTCCCGCAGCCTGTCAGCTTCGCTCTCTTTGGCCGCCAGTTCCTCTGCCACGCCGGCCAGGGCGGTAGTGAGTTTCTCCCAGCGTGAGAGGCCCTGGGGCGGAAAGTCCCGGGCGAACTTCAGTTCCGCAGCCTGGCGCCGGGCTGTCTCCCGGCTGATCCAGGCCGGACGGGCGCGTTCCAATTGCGCCAGCCGGTTGAGCTGCTGTCCCAGCGCCTGGATCTGGGCCTGGCGCTCCTTCACTGCGGCTTGCAGAGACTCCAGGCGCTGCCGGGTGTCGGCATAGAGGGCCGACTCCTTTTTCAACATCCCCAAACGATGCTCCAGAGCGTGCAAATCTTTGAGGAACAGATCGATTTTTTTGGTGCGGCTCTGGCCAGTGGTCAAGTCGTCCAGTTCTTTTTGCAAAAATTTCAAAGCGTCGGGCACGGAGGCCGATCCCAGGCCGGCGCTGGCCGAAAAGAGGCGGTCCCGCACGTCCCGGTGGCTCAACACCTCCAGACCCTGCAACTCTTTTAAGCCGATGGCGAAGATGTGCTCAAAGGTGGTGCGGTCCAGCCCGTGCAGGAGCCGGTGGGCGGGTTCCGTCTTGTCCACGGTGCTGTCCGCGCCGGTGATGGCGACCCGCTTGGGCAAACGCTCTATGGTGAAGCTGCGCCCGTCGGCCATGACCACCTGCAATCGCCCGCCATGGATGCCGCCCCGGTACGGCGGATAGTGATTCTCCTTGCCTGGCTTCCGCAGCCCGAACAGGACGGCCCGGATGAACTCCATGAGGGTGGTCTTGCCGGCTTCGTTGTCTCCCAGAAACAGCACCAGGCCGGGCGGGATGCCGGTGAGAGTCTGCCCGTGGTAGATGCCGAAGCCGTCCAGATGGAAGCCGCTCAGATACACGGTTCACTCGCCCTCGGTGAGCAGCAGGTCCAGCCCCAGGGTCTCGGCGTCGCCCAGGATGGCCAGCAGTTCGTCATCGCTTACATCGTCCAGTTCCCGGGCGACGGTCCGGAAACCCGGCTGTTCCGCCAGAATCTGCCGCAGGGCCGCAGCAGACTCGGGTGTGCGGCGCAGATTTTCCACCGCGGCCAAAAAGTCGCCCACGAAATCCTTGAAGGTGCGGCGCAACTCCAGGTCCAGGACCCGCCGGGTGGCGTCTGCGAGGGAATCCAGCCAGACAAAATCAGCCCGCTCCGCCTCCCCCTCCCGCAGGGGCTGAACCAGGTCGCGGCCCAAATCCAGGGGGCGCAAAAGGCCGTGGGCCTCGCCCCGCCCCGTCATTTGGACCCTGAGCAGACTGCCCGAGCCCCCGGCCTCCCGGCGCACGTCGTCTTTTAGGCGGTGCAAGGCCTCCAATAGCGCATCCAGGGTGGAAAGATCGCTAATATCCACGCACCTACGCCGCCAGCGCACCGTATCCGCGACCGAGAATTTCAGGTCGATACCCCCGTGGTCATCCACCCGCACCAGGTAGCAGCCTCGAGGCCCCTCCTCCCGCCAGGAGAGCCCCTGGGGATTGCCGGGATAGACCACGGCTGGCGCCCGCTCCCTAAGGACCTGGCGCGTGTGGAAGTGCCCCAGGGCCCAGTAGTCCAGGCCCACCGTCTCCAGATCTGCCAGGGAGCAGGGCGCGTAATTGTCGCAGGCCGGATTGCCGCCCACGTTGCCGTGCAACAGACCGATGGCGAAGGGCCCCGGCTTGACCCTGGGGAAGCGGGCGGCCAGGTTGGCCCTGACCTCGGCGACAGGGTAGCTGATGCCAAAGATGCGGGCCAGGGTCTCCCCGCCCTGCCTCACCGCCACTTCCTCCACCGCCTCGCCTCCGAAGCGGTGGACCTGCGGGGGCATGGCGATCCCTGCCTCCCAGCCGGACAGGGGATCGTGGTTGCCGTGCACCACGTAAGCGGCCACGCCGTGGGCGGCGGCCCGACTCAGGCCGTCCCGGAACTTGAGCTGGGCCCGCAGGCTGCGGTCGGCCCCGTCATAGACGTCCCCGGCGATGAGAAGAAAGGCTGCTCTTTCCTGCACGGCCAGGTCCACCACCCGGTCAAAGGCTTTGAAAGTGGCGTCTTTCAATACCTGGGCCAGATCGGGGGCCACGGCGGTCAGCCCTTCAAAGGGGCTGTCCAGATGCAGGTCGGCGGTGTGAATGAAGGTGAAAGACATAAGGGGATGCCAATTTTATACCATGATTGTGGGGGGAGGACCAGGGGGGTGACCTCCCGGCCCTCCCTCCCACACCCCCCACCCAACCCGCATATTAGGGCCGGGCGGTCAGGGTTTCGGCCCTGACTGCCCGGCCCCTAAAACATTACAGGGGTTGGGGGAGGGAGCTTGAGGGAGGGGGCAGGGGTCCGCGACCCCTGGCCCCCTCCCTCAAAAAAACATTATTACAAAAACCCGCCCTACAGCAGGTCTGCCAGAAAAAAATCAGGGG
>CAZFWX010000032.1:20959-27028 GCA_964522695.1 uncultured Desulfobacterales bacterium | reverse complement strand
CTCCGGCGCCTCAGAATGACAAAAGCAGACTGAATTTGGTCTATGCGCATGAATTAATGTCGTTATGTCTAGTTAAACCCATGACCGCGGACCGGGAATACACCCCGAGAACTCCTGACGTCACGCCCGTGGCCGACAATTATTGCTTTGTCTGCGGCAAAGACAATCCCCGGGGCCTGAAAATCAAGGTGCGCTATTACCCCGACGCCCTGGCCGCGGAGACGGCCCTCACCCTGCCCCGGGAGTACCAGGGCTGGGCCGACGTCATCCACGGCGGCATCCTGTCCACGCTGCTCGATGAAATGATGGCCCACGCGGTTTGGAAATTCGCGGGCCCCGGACTCACCCTGAGCATGGAGGTGCGCTTCCACCACCCCTTAAAACCCGGCGAGGAGATCGCCGTGCGGGGCGTCCTCACCCGGGGCGACGGCTCCCGGCGCTCCGCCGAAGCGGAAATCCGCCGGGTGAGCGACAACCAGCGCATCGCTTCGGGCAAGAGCCGGTTTCTGTTGTTGAAGGAATGATGCGAGGGAGGGGGCCAGGGGCTTCCACAGGCTGGGAAGCCTGTGCCACCCCTGCCCGTCCCCCAACCCCTTGGAGGAGACCTTTGTGAACATCGCTTCTGATCTGCCAGAGTGTCGTTTTAACCACAGAGTAATGTGGAGCAGGCGCCCTCGCTTGCAATATACAGCCGGGGGCGGCTGTTCTACATGATTTCCTCAGAGGTCTCTTAGCGGGAATGGAGTGAAGGGAAAAGATGGTGGAGGACACCCGCCTTCGGGTGTCTGGGGTGAGCCGCCGGGGGCGGCGGCGTTCCATTTTCCAGCCATGCTCAAAGTCAACATCCTCATGGTGGGCAAAACCAAGCAGCGCTTCATCCGGGAAGGCGTGACCTTTTACGAGAAGCGCCTGGCGCCCTACCTGCCGTTATCGTTGAAGGTGGTGCGGGAGGAAGAGGAAGGGAAAAACCTGCCGCCGTGGATCCTGAAAGGCCGGGAAGGGGAGCGCCTGCGTTCGGTGATTTCGCCCCGAGACTGGGTCATAGCCTTAGACCCCCACGGTCGCGAAATGACCTCGGAGGAATTTGCCGCCTGGCTGACGAAAAGGGAGGAAGCCGGCCGGCCCCTGAGCTTCCTCATCGGCGGCCACCTGGGGCTGGATGAGGCCATGCTCCTGCGGGCCCACGAACGCCTGGCCCTGTCCCGCTTCACCCTCACCCACGAACTGAGCCGCCTGGTCCTCCTGGAACAGCTCTACCGGGCCGCCACCATCAGAAGCGGCCACCCGTATCATGTTTGAATAAAGTGGGGGGAGGGCCAGGGGGATGACGCCTAAGCCCCCCACACCCCCCTCCCAACCCGCTTAGAAAAATTGGGGCGGGTGGGCCATTTTAGCCCACCCGCCCCATTTTTTCCCCTACGGGTTTGGGTTTGGGGGTGGTGGTGTGGGGGAGGGGGTAAGGGGTTGCGCCCCTTAGCCCCCTCCCCCACAAAACCTTACATCACCGCCTGCACTTCTTTGAGGCCGGGGACTTCCTTCAGCAGGACCCGTTCCACGCCCTGCTTCAGGGTCATCTGGGACATGGGGCAGCCTTTGCAGGCGCCGGTGAGCCGGACTTTGGCCACGTCGCCTTCCAGTTCCACCAGCTCCACGTCGCCGCCGTCCCGCTGCAAAAACGGCCGGATCTTGGCCAGGGCTTGTTCCACCAGGGGTTTCAAATCAGACATGTATTTCCTCCAGGGCTGAGATGGCTCGCCGGGATGTTGAGAAAGGCAAGGGGACTTAAAGGAGGAAAGGCTCCCCGTATGCGAGACGTCCCTGCCGCTGATCTCTATTCCGCAGCTTCGTTATAAAATGATAACCACAGAGAAATCTGATGTAAAGCCGCACCGGTCATTCATGGCGTTTTTTCATCCTCCGGACGGGGCCAGTTCGAAAATAACCGTGATCTGGGCCTCAAACTTTTCTTCGCCCGCCTCCATCACCGTGGCCGTCTCTTCCTCGGCCGACGCGCCCCCTCCCTTGGCCTTCTTCTTTATCCGGGAGCGGTATTCCGGGCGGGTGGTGAGGGACTGCAGCCGCTTCACTTGCAGGCCGCCGGCCTGGGCCAGGGCGTCAGCCAATTTCCGGGCTCGCGTGAGGGCCGCCACCGCAGCCTGGCGATGCAATTCCTCCCGTTTACTGTGGTCATAGGCCGGCCCTTCCACCCGGCTGGCGCCGTTTTTGAGGCCCAGGTCGATGACCTTGCCCACCTTGCCCAGGTCCCGCAGTTCCACTTCAAAGAGGTGCTGCACCTGGTACCCGGTCACCACCGTTTCCCGGACCTTTTCCTGGCCCTGGATCATTTCTTTGGTGTGATACACCGGATCGACCCGGTAATCAGCGCTTTTGAGCTTTTCCTCGCCGGCAAGGGCCTCTTTCATGGCCTTGCGGAAGCGTTCAGCCAGTTTGGCATTGGCCTGCCCGGCTTCCTGGGAGGTGGCCGCCTGGGTGTCGATGACAAAAAACAGGGTGGCCACATCGGGCTTGGCCCAAACTTCCCCTGAGGCTTCAATCTCCATGGTGGCGGGCTTTTCCGGTTCCGCTGCGCCAGCCGCAAACGGGAGGGACAGCAGGAGGAGGGCCAGGGCCAGGCGGCCAGGCCGGTTGCGTACCACCTTCACAATAATTGCAAATGGGTTCATAAAGAATCTGGCTGTCATGCCATCATCCCCCTTCCCGTTCAGGCACCCGGCTTCAGCACTACCGTCCCCGTGGTCTGGCCGGTCTTCAGGCGTCTCAAGGCCTCATTGGCCTCCTGAAGGGGAAAAACCTTCACTTCGGACACCAGGGGAATTTGCCCGGCCAGTTCCAAGAACTCCTGCACGTCGCGGCGCGAGCCCCCCATGACGGCGCGCACGGCTTTTTCGTGGACCAGGTGCCGTTCGTAACCCAAGGTGGGCAGGGGCTCCAGGTGCAGCCCCGCCAGGGAAAGATCGCCGCCCCGGCTCAAGATGCTGAGCGCCACCGGCACCATGCCTGCGGCCGGGGCAAAGACCACCGCCCGGTCCATCAGGGTCGGCGGCGGCTCTTCCGGGTGCCCGGCCCAGGCGGCCCCTTGCTCCCGGGCCAGTTTCTGGTGAGCCGCGCTGCGGGTGAAAACGTAGACCTCCCAGTCCCAGAAACGGGCCAGGGCCAGGGCTGCCTGCTGCTCGGCCCCGAAGCCGAAAATGCCCAGGCGCGAGCCCGGCTCCAGCCCCGCCGGGCCCAAGGCCCGATAGGCCAGGAGACCGACGCCCAGCAGGGGCGCGGTGACCTCGTCGGCCAGTCCATCCGGCAGGGGGTGGAGGAAGTCCTCGAAAGCCACCACAAATTCAGCCAGCCCCCCATCCCGGTGCAGGCCGGTGAATTCGGCCTGGGTGCAGAGGTGTTCCCGGTCCTGTTTACAGAAAGAACAGTCGCCGCAGGCATGGAAAAGCCAGCCCAGGCCGACGCGTTCGCCTCCCCAGAAGCGTTTGGCGCCGGGCCCCGTTTCCGCCACCCGCCCCACCACTTGGTGGCCGGGGATGAGGGGCAGCCGTTCCAGGGGCAATGTCCCTTCCACGGTTTGCAGATCAATCTGACAGACGGCGCAGGCGCTCACCTTGACGAGCACCTGGCCCGGCCCCGGGGCCGGCGGCGGGATCTCCCCGGGATGCAGGGGAGCCTCCCGGATGGGCGCGGGAAAGTCCAGGAGCATGGCTTGCACGGGCGTAACCTCAGTATTTCAGGAATTGATGGTCATCTTAGCACAGGCAAACAGAAAATCCCATGGACTTCCCGCATTGTCCCTGGTGCGTTTGCTTGCCATCAGCGCAGGCTATTCTTATACTTGAATCAGTTTGCAAAAATGACCCAAACCTTTCGAGGCAAGCATGGCTCTAACCAATCAGCGCCTGATCATCTGGTATGTCCTGGGTTTTCTGTTGATCCTCCTGGCGGTGCAAACCTTCCTGGCCACGACCCAGGCGGTCACCATTACCTACAGCGAGTTCCGCCGCCTGGTTGAGATAAAAGGCGTGGATGACCTGACCTTCAGCGACGGTTCCCTCACCGGCAAGATCCTGCCTGCGGGAGTGGAATTCCTGGCCAAGGAACGCAAAGAACCCAATCTGCCTGAAATCTGGAAAAAGCAGTTCGACAAAGAGATCCGCTTCACAGCCGTGAAAATGGAAGACAAGGACCTGGTGGATCGCCTGGATAAACAGGGGATTAAATACAAGGCTGTGGCCGAGCGCACCTGGATCGCCGCGCTGTTATCCTGGGTTATCCCCACCCTGTTGCTGGTGGGCATCTGGGTGTACTTCTTCCGCAAGATCGGCTCGGCCGGCCCCGGGGGGCTCATGAGCGTGGGCAAGAGCAAAGCCCGGGTCTACATGGAAGATGAAATCAAGGTCACCTTCAAGGACGTGGCCGGGGTGGAGGAAGCGGAAGAGGAATTGAAGGAGATCATCGATTTTCTCAAGCACCCCGAGAAATTTCAGGCCCTGGGCGGCAAGATCCCCAAGGGGGTGCTCCTGGTGGGCCCGCCGGGCACCGGCAAGACCCTGCTGGCCCGGGCCGTGGCCGGCGAGGCCGGGGTGCCCTTCCTGTCTCTCACCGGCTCCGATTTCGTGGAGATGTTCGTGGGCGTGGGCGCCGCCCGGGTGCGGGACCTTTTCATGCAGGCCCAGGAAAAGGCCCCCTGCATCATCTTTATCGACGAGTTGGACGCTTTGGGCAAGGCCCGGGGCATGAGCCCCCTATCCGGCCACGAGGAACGGGAAAATACCCTGAACCAGCTCTTGTCCGAGATGGACGGCTTCGACACCCGCAAGGGCGTCATCATGATGGCCGCCACCAACCGCCCGGAGATCCTGGATCCGGCCCTTATCCGGCCCGGCCGCTTCGACCGGCACATCCTGGTGGACCGGCCCAGCCTCAAGGGCCGGGAAGACATCCTCAAGATTCACACCCAGAACCTGAAACTGGCCGAGGATGTCAACCTGTCCACCCTGGCGGCCCGCACCCCGGGCATGGTGGGCTCGGACCTGGCCAACATCGCCAACGAAGCGGCGCTGTTGGCGGCCCGCAAGGAAAAGGCGGCAGTGAACATGGAGGATTTCGAGGAGGCCATCGACCGGGTGGTGGCGGGCCTGGAGAAGCGCAACCGCCTGATGAATCCCCGGGAAAAGGAGATCGTCGCCTACCACGAGACCGGCCACGCCCTGGTGGCCGAAGCCCTGCCCCACGTGGACCCGGTGCACCGGGTGTCCATCATCCCCCGGGGCATCGGCGCCCTGGGCTACACCATGCAGCTGCCCACCGAGGACCGCTACCTCATGACCAAAAGCGAGCTGCAGGAGCGCATGGCCGTCATGCTGGGCGGCCGGGTGGCCGAAGAGCTGCACGTGGGCGAGGTCTCCACCGGGGCCCAGAACGACCTTTTCCGGGCCACGGACATCGCCCGCTCCATGGTGCGGGAGTACGGCATGAGCGAAAAGCTGGGGCCCCTCACCTTCGAGCGGGAGCGCCGGCCCCTGTTTCTGGACACCATGATGTCGCCCCCCACCAAGGATTACAGCGAGGCCACGGCCGAACAGATAGACGCCGAGGTGTCCGCCCTGGTGGATCAGGCCTACCGCCGGGCCCGGGAGATCCTGGAGAGCCAGCGGGACACCCTGGAACGGGTGGCCAGGGTGCTCCTGGACCAGGAGGTCCTGGAGGGGGATGAATTAAGGGAGTTGTTGAATGAGCATCCGGTCGCGGGGGAATGAGGGCGGGGGTTTTTAAGTATCGGAGATTTTTTTCAGGAAAAATAGCTGTCCGGCAAGGTTGTTGCTTCAGCCATTTCCTTGAAATGGTGAGGTTTGGCGCCAGATAAAGTAGTTGTGGAATGATTGCCGGAGAGGAGATCCCCCAAGTTCTGGAAAAAGGCTGAAAAGGCAGCTAAATTCCCTCTCCCCTGACAGGGGAGAGGGTCAGGGTGAGGGGTGCGAGGCTTTGTGGGGGGGGCCCCCGCCCGGCCACACCCCCCAAACCCCCCCGACGGAGGGGTTGGAGTAGGGGAGA
>CAZFWX010000032.1:0-20949 GCA_964522695.1 uncultured Desulfobacterales bacterium | reverse complement strand
TGTTTTAAAAATGTATAAACTGCCATAAACACCCCCCCCCCCGCCTCGGGGTTTGGGGTGGGGGGGGGGGCCGCGAGGCTTTGTCCCCCCTCACCCCAGCCCTCTCCCCCCAAAAAGCGGGGGGAGAGGGGGAATACTTGACGGCCCATCATTTCCCCGAAGCCAGCCAAGCCTGGTCATGCTGAAATAATGTCAAATTTGCCGGTGACAGGAAAATTTCTACCGGACACTACTGCTCAAGGGAAACGTCTTCAAGAGGCCACAAGCCCCCTGCCGCCACAAACCTCTTTTCTTCCGCCATTCCTTCGGTTATGAAAGAAGTATGGCTTCTCCTCTCCGGAGCTTCACAGCCGCCGCTGATTTCCAGGACTTTTTGATCCGGGAGATTCCTGCCGGCGTTCAGGCCCTCATCCCCCACCAGCGCCTGGCCCGGCAGGTGTGGCACCGGCAGCGGCAGCAGCATCTGGCCCGAGGCCGGGCCGGCTGGGAGCCCCTGCCCCTGCTCACCCTGGAGGCCTGGTGGCGGCATTTGCTCAAGTCCTCCTGGGCCCCGGTGGTCCTGGCCCCGCCTTTGGTGCGTCTGGCCCTCTGGCAGGAGGCCCTGGCCGGCGTCCCGCCTTTGGAGGACATAACCCCTGATCTGACCTGGGCCGAGGCCCTGGATGAGGCCCACACTCTTCTCACCCGCCACCTCCTGCCCATAGATGGCCCTTCAGACTCAGACTCCCCCCTGACCGCCTGGCGCCGGCAGGTCATGCGCGGGTATGACGAACTGTTGCGGGCCGGCCATTGGCTCGCCCCCGGCGAGTTGCCGGGCTATCTTCTTACCGCCCTGGAAGCAGGTCGCCTGCGCCTGCCTGGGGCCGTCTGTCTGGCGGGCCTGGCCGCCATGGCCCCGGCCGAGGAGGCCTGGTTTGCCGCTGCCGCCCTCAAAGTGCCGGTTCGCCAGGTGCGGTTGCAGGGGCACCCCGAAAATGTGCGCGCCGCCGTCGCCCTGCCCGACCCCCGCCAGGAGGTGGAGTGGGTGGCGGCCCAGGCGGTGGAGGCGGCCTCCAGGGAGGGCCTGCCCCTGCACCGCCTGGCCATCACTTCGCCCACCCTGGACCAGGAGTACGCCCCCGCCCTTTGCCGGGTTCTGGCCGAACTTCTGGGGCCGCCGGAGCAGGACGGCGCCGTTGCCTACAACTTCTCCCGGGGACCCGCCCTGGCGGAGACGCCCCTGTTTCTGGCCTCCCTTTTGCCTCTACAATTTGCGGTTCAGGGCCAGCGCCGCCTGGACCTGGTGTCTCTCCTGCTCTCGCCCTTTTTCGGCGCCTGTGAGAATCTGCCCCCGGCCCTGGCCCAGGCGGACCGCGCCTGGCGGGAAGGCCGCCGGGATGTGGGCTGGCAGGCCTTGCGGGCTATCCTAAAGACCGCCTTGGCCCCGGAACCGGGAGGCCCCGCCCTGTTGGCAAAACTTGACGAAGTCCTCGCCTCTTTCTCCCCGGCCACGGCCCCGGCTTACCGGTGGCTGGAGAAGCTGGAGCAGGCCTGGCGTCTGCTGGGTTTCCCCGCCGGCCTCAACGCCCGTGAGGAGCGCCAGTTTGCCAGGATTAAGAGCCTGATGGAGGATGTGGGAACGGCCCTGGGAGACCGGTTCCTGTCCGGCAGCGATCTCCTGGCCTGGCTCAAGCTGGGGGCCCGGCGCGCCCTCCTCCCCGGCCCCGGCGCAGAAGAGGCCGGCATCCAGGTCCTGGGTCTTCTGGAAATGCGCGGGCTGGATTTTGACCGGATCTTCTGCCTGGGCCTGAACGCCGGCGCTTTCCCGGCCCCGGCCCGCGGCCATCCCCTGCTGACTTCCCAGGAAAACGCCCGGGTGCAGGGGGGCAGCCGGGAGAGCCAGCACCATTTTGCCCGGGAACTGCTGGAAAACCTCCTGGCCGCGGCCCCTTATCTGGTCTTCACCCGGCCTCAGGTGTCGGAAGAGGAAAAGCAGGTGGCCACCCCCCTGTGGCTCGGCACCTGGCAGGAAGCCAGCTGCACCCCCTTGAGCCGGCCCTCGCCGGCCTGGCTTTTGGCCGCGCCGGTGCAGGCCGCTCTGGTTGCCCCTGCCGCGCCGTCCGCCGCCCCCGCGGAGCCCCCTGTCTCCTGCGCGCTGCCCGATGCTTTGCGGATCACCCAGGTCCAGACGGCCCTGTCCTGCCCCTGCCGCTTCCTTCTGGAAGTGCTGCTGGGGGTCCGGGAACTGCCGGAGATCGAAGCGGGGCTCTCACCCCTGGAGCGGGGCGACCGCCTGCACCGTCTTTTGGCCAGATTTGTGGAGGAATTTCGTGAGATTCTGCACCAAAAGGGAGATTGGGACCCCGGCCTGGCCCGGGAAATGCTCGAGAATGCGGGGCGGCGTCTTCTGGGGGACCTGCTGCATGACCCCCACTGGCAGGCCGAGTGGCAGCGTTGGTTTGGCGATGCGGCGGATCAGCCGGGGCTGCTGCTGGCCTGGCTGGCCCACGAAGGCGAGCGCTTCGCACAGGGCTGGCGCTGGGACCGGGTGGAGGCCCCTTTCGCCGGCCTGGAGATAACGGACTGCCCCTTTACCCTGAAAGGCCGCATCGACCGCATCGACCGCCGCCCGGACGGCGGCCTCATGATCTGGGACTACAAGACCGGCGAGGTCCCCAAGCCTGGGGCCATTTTTGATGAGGAGCGGGATTGCCAGTTGGCCGGCTATCTCCTGGCCCTCAAGCAGGGGTGTCTCGATCTGGACGAGCCAGGGGAGGAAGCCGCCGCGGGCTACATCGGCCTCAAATCGCCCCGGGACGCCCACCTGAAATACGAAGATTTCCCCAAATATGCGCACCGCTGGGAGGATCTCTTGGCATCCCTGACGAGCCGCCTGGCCGACCTGGGCGCAAGGCTTGGCCAGGGGGATTTCCGCCCCGCCCCCAGCCTCGATGATCCCAGGAAAGGTCCCTGCCTCCATTGTCCCTACCCGTTGGTGTGCGGCCGGCAGTCTGAAGAAGCCGGGGAGGGAGTGAACGGGGAGACAGAAGCATGACGGCCCTGCCGCCCGATCAGGACCAGCGCCGGCAAGCGGTGCGGCCCCATCTCTCCGTGCATCTGGAGGCCCCGGCCGGCTCCGGGAAGACCTCCGTCCTTTTGGAACGCTACCTCACCCTCCTGGGGCGGGCAGCGGCTCCCGAGGAAATTCTGGTCCTCACCTTCACCCGCAAGGCTGCAGGAGAGCTGCGCAGCCGCATCATGGAGCTGTTCGCGAGCCGCGAGGAGCCACCCGCGACCTCTCCCCACGAAAGGCGCCACCGGGAACTGGTGCAGCAGGTCTTCAAGCGCCACGTGGACAGCCTCGGCGCCGGTCTCCTGGACCGCCTGCAGATCATGACCTTCCACAGCTTCTGCGCCAAGATCCTGAAGCTGGCCCCCCAGGAAGCGGGCGTTCCCCTGGAATTCCGCCTCCTGGATGAGCAGGAGGCCAAATGGCTGGCCCTCGAGACGGTGGAAGAAACCCGGCGGGGTCTGGCCGCCCGCCGGCAAGACGACTGCGTCCGCCAGGCCCTGGTGCGCCGCCTGGTGCGCCTGAACAACAACTGGCCCCGCCTGGCCCGGGAACTGGCCGATCTTCTGGCCCGCCGGGATAGCCTGACGGAATTTATGAGGCTGGCCAGCCTGAGCGGCTCACCGGAACAGTACCGGGACCTCCTCACAGGCCTTGCCTCCGGGCTCATTGCCGAAACCTTGGCCTCTCTCAAAACAGCCATGGAGGCCAGCGGCCTGGGCAGGCAGTGGCCTTCTTTCCATGCCAGCTTAAGCGAAGCTGGAGCGCCCCTGGCCGCAGCCCTGCCCCCCCACCTGCCGGGGGCGGACGCCAGCGCCCTGCCCCTCTGGCGCCAGGTGGCCCAGGCCCTGCTCACGAAAGATGGTACGCCGCGCAAATCTTTGGACGCTCGCGCCGGCTACCCCAAGGACTTTGGCAAAACTCCCTTTGCCTCCATGATCAGGGAGTTACCCGAAGGGGCGGCCCAACTCTTGAAAGAAGTGCAAAGCCTTCACCTGACGCCATTAAGCGATGCCGAAGTGACCGCCTTGCAGGACCTGGTCCTGATCCTGGGGGAGGTCCTCGACGTCTACCGGAAGTCCCTGGAAAAACAGATGGCTGTGGATTTCATCGATCTGGAGCAGGCGGCCCTGAAACTCCTGGATACGGAAGACCCCAGCAGTCTGCTCCTGCGCCTGGACCTGCGCCTCAAGCATCTGCTGGTGGACGAAGTTCAGGACACCAGCGTCAACCAGCGCGACCTCTTGTGCCGCCTCATGACCGGCTGGCAGGGAGACCCGCACCGCACCTTCATGGTGGTGGGCGACCCCAAGCAGTCCATTTACGGCTGGCGTCAGGCCCGGCTGCGCCTCTTTCTGGAAATGCGCGAGGGTCTGCGCTGCGACGCCGGCGTCACCCTGATCCCCGAGCCGCTGCTGTTGTCCACCAATTTCCGCACCAGCCAGGCCCTGATCGACTGGGTCAACCAGGTGTTCGGCAAGACGGTCATGGCCGACCCCGCGGCCATGGAGGGCGTGGCCTTCCACCCCGCGGCCCCGGCCCCGGACGCGCCTCCGGGCGAGCCCCCCCGGCTGGCCCTTTTTCCCCCCACGGAGGGCGAGAGAGAGTCTGCCCGCCAGCGCGAGGCCCGCTGGCTGGCCGGGGAGCTGAGGCAGGCCCAGGATGATCTGCCGCCTGGAGAGAAGATCGGCGTTCTGCTTTTTTCCCGGACGCATCTGACCACTTACCTGGAGGCTTTTCAGGAGGCCGGGGTCCTGGCCCAGGTCAGAGAGGGGCTCAGGCTGGGCGCCTGCCCGGCTGCGGCCCACCTGCACAATCTGGCCCGGGCCCTGGTGCATCCCGCGGACGAAGCGGCCTGGGCGGGCCTGTTGCGGGCGCCCTGGACCGCTGCCAGCCTGGAGGTGCTGCGTCAGGTGGCCCAAAGCGCAGGTACGCTTTGGTGCGAGAAACTGGAAAGCTACGCCGCCGCGCCCGGCGTCCCGCCTGCCGTCATTGCCCTGGCTGCCGCTTTAGCGGTTGTCCGAGAACAGGTGGGCCGTCTGCCCCTGGCCGAGGTCCTGGCCGATTTTCTCCTCCAGGTGGACGGCTGGCCAGCCCTGGCCGCGGCCGCCGGACCGGGTGGCGTGGCCAACGCCCGCCTTTACCTGGACCTCTTGGCCCGGGCCGAAGCCGGGCTGCCCGAGCTTACCCTGCAGCAAACGGACTTCGCCTTCCAGGAAGCCTACCAGGCCGCCGATCCCCGGGCCCAGGAAGCGCCGGTGGACATCCTCACCGTCCACGGCGCCAAGGGACTGGAGTTCCACACCGTTTTCCTGCCTTACCTGGACTGGCAGCCTTTAAGGAATGCCAGCCAGCTTCCGCCTTTCCTCCTGGAGGAAATCCCCGGCGCTAACACCCACGGCCTGGCCCTGGCCCCGCCGTACTGGGAGCAGAGCCGGGGGGCCAACTACCGGCTCCTCCAGGGCTTGCGGGACCGGCGCCTTGTGGCCGAGGCCCGCCGGGTCTTTTACGTGGCCGCCACCCGGGCCAAGGCCCGCCTGGTCATGTCCGGCGTCATGGGCGATAACAAAAAGACAAGTCAAGGCCCCCCGTCGGGCAACAGCCCTTTGCGCTGGGTCTGGAGCCATTATCACCGGGACGGGAACCAGGACCGGATCGGTCCCGGCCTCTGGAAAGACCCTGATGAATGGGTGGAGGTTGGGCCAACGCCTTCCTCAAACCCGCGGCCGCCGACCAGGCTGGCGGAGACGCCTCCCCCCCTGCTCTTCGGGCCGGAACCAGCCCCCTACCGGCTGGTCTTCCCCTCCCAACTGACGCCGGGTCCCCTTCCCGAAGAAGAAAAACGGCCCCCTGACGAAACCGCGCCGGACTCCTTCGCCCGGGCCCGGGGCGAAGTAATTCACGCCCTCCTGGAAACCCTGTCCCTGGATGAGCCCTTGCCCGACGCTGCGGGCGTGGCTGCAGCCCTGCGCCGGGTGGGGGTGCCTGAGGACTTCGCCCAGGACGCGGCGCCCCACCTCTTGGCCGAAGTGCGGGCCTGCCGGGACGATCCTTTCCTGAAAGACCTTCTTAAGAGTTCCTGGCCCGCAGCCAGAAGCGAGTGGCTCCTGGAGGATGGCTCAACGGGCGAGGTGCGCCGGGGCGTCATCGACCGCCTGGTCTTCAACGGCCAGGAGTGGTGGCTGGTGGATTACAAGACCTCCCGCCCCCCTGCGGGGCAGGATTGGGATGACTTTCTGGCCCGGGAACAAGAAAAATATCGCCCCCAATTGTCGGCCTACCGGGAGATGGCGGCCCGGGTCCTGGGTCTGGCCGATCCGGGGGAGATCCGCCTGCTTCTCTATTTCACCGCCTGCCAACGGGCGGTCATGCTATAATGGCGAGCCATGGAAAATATTGTCCCATGATCATTGATTTTGACCGGGCACATTTTTATGTCGGGCAGGAGGATTCCCATAGGTGGCTGCTGAACTTCTCTATGATCTAAATCTGTGGTTGATTCTGCTGGGCAGTATCATCCTTTTTCTGTCCGTCACCGAGGCCGGCTTCCGCCTGGGGCGGCGGGTTCGTGCGCAATTCTCTGACAGTGCGCGTTCGGAGATCGGCACCATCCAGGGGGCCATGCTGGGCATGCTGGCGCTCCTGCTGGGTTTCACCTTTTCCATGGCCCTGTCCCGGTTTGAAGTCCGCAAGCAACTTGTCCTGGAGGAAGCCAACGCCATCGGCACCACCTATCTCCGGGCCCAGTTGCTGCCCGAACCGCCCCGCCGGGAGATTTCCCAACTTCTGCGCCATTATGTGGATAAGCGGCTGGACTTTTATGAGGCGCGCAATGACCGGGAAAAATTGCACCGGGCCACTATCGCGGCGGAAAAAATGCATGAAAATCTGTGGTTGCAGGCCACGGCCCTGGGCGAGAAAGACCCGCGGTCCATCACCTCGGGGATGTTCATCCAGTCTTTAAACGAAGTGATCGACCTGCACAGTAAGCGGTTGACCGCCTTGGAAAATCATGTGCCGGAAATCATTCTCTTACTCCTGTACTTCGTGGGCGTGGTGGCCATGGGCCTGATCGGTTACGGCTGCGGACTGGGAGAGCGCCGCAGTTTTTTGGTCACCACCATGGCGGCGACGCTCATTGCCGTGGTCATGATGGTGATCATTGACCTGGACCGGCCCCGCCGGGGGCTCATCAAGGTGAGCCAGCAGCGTCTCCTTGATCTAAAAGGGAGTCTTAAATCACCTTAAATTGCATCAAAGTGGGAGGATCTATGTTCCGTAAGCATTCCCTGAGCGCCGTGTTGGTGATGGCGGCTCTTTCCGTAACTTTTCCGGCCCAGGCCCTGGCCGCCGCGGGCTGGAACGTCTACCGGGGCGCCTGGTTCGAAATCAAATACCCCGCGGGCTTCATGGTGCGGGAGTCCATGCCCAGCGCCACCTCAAACAAAGGCTATGACAGCGTCTTTTTCGCCTCCCCGGACGGACTGGTGGAATTCTACGTCTATTCCCCCCAATGGAGCGGCGAGCCCTCGGACATTCTGCCCGACCCGGCCACCGAGGTGATCACCGACCGCAAGGAGCAGCGGGGCAAGGACCGCACCGTGGTCTTTACCACCCTCAGGGCCAAGGATGGCGGCTATTGGCGCTCCCTGGCCGACACCATGACTGACAATAACACCCGCACGGTTTTCGGATACCGGTACAAGGATGGGGCCGCCTTGAAGATGTACCGCCCCGATTATCTGATCTTCAAAAAATCCCTGGTGCAGTATGCCGATTGAGCAGTGCGGGCGCCCTTTCCGGCGTCCATCCTTTGTTGGGTGCTTTTGCCTTCTCCTGGTTCTGCTGATTCTTCCCTCACTGACCAACTCCGCGGCCGGCCAGGCGGTGGTGGAAGACCAGGGCATCCGGTTCCGCCTCATCCCCGGCGGGGTGTATCAATTAGGCAGCCCCGCCTTTGAACCCGGCCGTTTCGCCCACGAACTTTTGCCCTATACCGTCACCCTGAAATCCTTTTATATCGCCGAAACCGAAATCACCAACGCCCAGTACGCCCGCTTCCTCAAGGCCACCGGCCACCGGCCGCCCCTGTACTGGCATGATAAAAATCTCAACGCCCCCACCCAGCCCGTGGCAGGCGTGAGCTGGCATGACGCCCAGGCCTTTGCCCAGTGGCTCACCCAGGCCACGGGGCTGAGCCACCGCCTGCCCACTGAGGCCGAGTGGGAGGCTGCAGCCCGAGGGGGCCTCCCGGGCCAGCTTTACCCCTGGGGCGGCGACGCGCCCGACGCCGGGGGGAAATTCCGGGCCAATTACAACCCCGGCGACTTCGCGGCCGATGGCTTCGCCCGGAGCGCGCCGGCGGGCTCCTTCCCCCCCAACGGCTTCGGCCTCTTCGACATGGCCGGGAACATGGCCGAATGGTGCCTGGACCGGGTCCAGGCACCCGAAGCCGGCAGCCCCTTCGCCCGGGGCGACACCCGCCTCCTCAAGGGCGGCTCCTGGTACTCCCGCGCCCGGGAGCTGCGCTGCGCCGCCCGGCGTTTTTCCCGCCCCACCAGCACCGACGGCTTTGTCGGCTTCCGGGTCGTGAGAATTCCCCCAGAGAAATAATTTTTCTTGACTTCTACACATGAACCTGTTTAGATAGAAATAGATAAACCTAATAAATGTTTTATAAATAATTATGTAAGAAAAGGAAGGGGTTATGGCCGATTTAGAGAAGTTGACCATGGACGAAGCGGCGCAGGCGATGATCAAGAAAGCCCAGGCCGAGGGTGTTGAGACGATCTTTGACCGCGCCGAGAAGATGAAACCCTGTCCCATCGGCATTGAAGGCGCCTGCTGCCGCATCTGCGCCCAGGGTCCCTGCCGGGTGCCCATGCCCAAGAAGAAGGCCGGCGAGGAACTGCCGGAAGAGAAGAAGAAGCGCATGGGTCTGTGCGGCGCCACCGCGGAGACCATTGTCGCCCGGAACTTCGCGCGCATGGTGGCCGCGGGCACCAGCGCCCACTCCGACCATGCCCGGGGCGTGGCCAAGCTGTTCATCGAAGTGGCGAAAGGCGCAGCCCAGGGCTACCAGCTCAAAGACACCACCAAGCTCAAGACCCTGGCCAAGGATTGGGGCATCGCCACCACGGTGGGCGAAGGCGACGACGCCAAGCCCCGGCCGGTGGCGGACATCGCCCTGGAAGTGGGCAAAACGGCCCTGGCCCAGTTCGGGCAGCAGGACGGCGAGATCATCAACATCAGCCGGGCCCCCAAGAAGCGTCAGGAAATCTGGCGCAAAGAAGGCGTGGTGCCCCGGGGCGTGGACATCGAGGTGGTGGAACTGATGCACCGCACCCACATGGGCGTGGACCAGGACTACAAAAACCTGATCAAGCAGTCCACCCGGTGCGCCCTGGCCGACGGTTGGGGCGGCTCCATGATCTCCACGGACCTCCAGGACGTCATGTTCGGCACGCCGGTGCCGGTGGCCGGGGATATCAACCTGGGAGTGCTCAAGGAAGACCACGTCAACGTCATCATGCACGGCCATGAGCCTTTGCTCCCCGAGATGCTGGTGGTGGCCTCCCAGGAGCCGGAGCTGATCCAGTACGCCCAGAGCAAGGGGGCCAAGGGCATCCAGCTGGCGGGCATGTGCTGCAGCGCCAACGAAGTGATGATGCGCCATGGCGTGCCGGTGGCGGGCAACTACCTGCACCAGGAGCTGGGCATCATCACCGGCGCGGTGGACGCCATGGTCATCGACGTGCAGTGCGAGATGCAGTCCATCGCCAACGTGGCCTCCTGCTACCACACCAAGATCGTCACCACGGACACCCGGGCGAAGATTGAAGAGCATCCCAGCGTCGTGCACATCGAGTTCGATGAGCACCACGCCCTGGACGTGGCCCGGGAGGTCTTGCGCACGGCCATCGACAACTACCCCAACCGCAAGGCGCCGGTGATGATTCCGGACGTCTCCATGCCCACCGTGGTGGGTTTCAGCTACGAGACCATCCGGTACCTCTTGGGCGGCTCCATCCGGGGATCGTATTACACCCTGAACGACAACGTCATCAACGGCCGCATCCGGGGCATAGCCGGCGTGGTGGGCTGCAACAACTGCCGCACCGCCCAGGACACCTCCCACATGGTGCTGATCAAGGAGCTGTTGAAGAACGACGTCATCGTGCTAAGCACGGGCTGCGCGGCCATGGCCGCGGGCAAATACGGGCTGCTGACGCCTGAAGCGGCCACCAAGTACTGCGGTCCGGGTCTGGCGGAAGTCTGCGAGACGGTGGGCATCCCGCCGGTCTTGCACATGGGCGCCTGCGTGGATAATTCCCGCATCCTCATGGCGGCCACGGCGTGTGTGAAGGCGGGCGGCCTGGGCACGGACATCAGCGACCTGCCGGCCGCGGGCGCCGCGCCTGAGTGGATGAGTGAAAAGGCCATCAGCATCGGCCATTACTTCGTCACCTCCGGCGTCTACACCATGTTCGGCGTCACCTTCCCCACCACCGGCTCCGAGATCCTGACGGATTACCTGTTCAAGGGCCTGGAGGATGTCTACGGCGGCATGTGGGACTTTGAGGTTGACCCGGAAGTGGCGGCTAAGAAAATGATCGCCCACATCGACAACAAGCGCAAAGCGCTGGGGATCGACAAGGCCCGGGAACGCGTGCTCTACGATATGGCCATGCGCCGGGAAATGGAAGAAAAGGCCCACGCCGCCGAAGAGGTGTAAGGCAAGCAACGGGTTGGGGCAGCGGGTTCAGGAGCAAGCCCCTTACCCCTCCCCCAAGGTCCCCCCAATCCCTTCGGGGAGGGGGCGCAGGCTCCCCGGCCTGATCGAGCAGGAAGGCTGGTTAACGCGGCATCGTCAACTGTCGGCAACAGTGATACAGCCAACCATCATCAGGAAGGGCAGGGATCGGATGTCCCTGCCCTTTTCTCTTTTGTCAGCGAAATTGACTCCTTGACCCACATGCCGTAATATGCAGGCATGCAAGGCAAGACGGACAAGCCCCACTATCACGGCCACCGCCAGCGCCTCCGGGGCCGTTTCCTGGCGGGCGGGGCCGCGGCGCTGCAGGATTACGAGCTGTTAGAGCTGCTCCTCACCTTCGCCATCCCCTACTCCGACGTCAAGCCCCTGGCCAAGGCCCTCATCGCCCACTTCGGCTCCTTCAGCCAGGTCCTGGACGCGCCCGCGGAAGCCCTGCTGGATATCAAGGCCGAGGACATCAAAGGCCGGTCTCTGCGCCTCACCGAATTTTCCGCCGCGCTCATCCGCCTGGTCAAGGCCTGCTTCGAAACCTACCTGCGGGAAGAGGCCCTGAAACGCCAGAAAATCCTGTCGCTCAGCAGCCTGGTGGAATACTGCCGCACTGCCATGGGCGGCCTCAAGGATGAGCAGTTCCGGGTGATTTTCCTGAACAGCCAGAACGAAATTCTGGCCGAGGAGATCATTCAGGAAGGCACCGTGAACCAGACCGTGGTCTATCCCCGCAAGGTGCTGGAGCTGGCTCTGAAACACAAGGCCGCGGGCCTGATCCTGGTGCATAATCACCCCAGCGGCAATCCCACCCCGTCGGCCGCGGACGCGGAACTCACCCAGACCATCATCAAGGCCGGCCGGGCCATCAACCTCACCGTCCACGACCACCTCATCATCTCCCGCCACAGCTACGTCAGCCTGGCCGAACAGAATATGCTGTGAGTCTGAAATGAGATTTGGGGGGAGAGAGCAGGGGGGCGAACCCCCTCCCCCCTCCCCCAAACCCCAACCCCCGTAGATGGAGAAAAATGTAGGACACCCGCCCTCGGGTGTCCCAGTATTGGCCGCCGGGGGCGGCGGCTCCATATTTTTTTCGCATGTGGGTTGGGAGGGGGTGAGGGAGTCCAGGAGATCATCCCCCTGGCCCTCCCTCCACTCTTCACTCCCAGGGCCAGATGGCGGCGAGATAATTTAAGGACGGGATCAGGCTGCCTTCCTGGTGGGGCTCCAGGGTGACGATGGGGCTTTTATCATGCCGGGCCAGGAAGGTGAGGACGGTCTCCAAGGGCACCCGGCCGGTCCCCAGGGCCAGGTGGTGGTCGGCGTCGCCCTGGTTGTCGTGCAGGTGCAGCTGGCTCACGTGCGGCCACAGGGCCCTAAGCCAGGCGTCGAAGTCGCCGCCGCCGAAGGCCAGCAGGTGCCCCACGTCCAGGCAGAAGCCCACGTTGTTGAGGTCGCTTAGGCGGCCCAGCAGGTCTAAAAAGAGCGTGGGGTCGGTTTCGTAGACGTTTTCCAGATGCAGCCTCACGCCATGAGTTTGGGCCACCCCGGCCAACTGGCGCCAGGTGGCTTCGCTGTGCTCCAGCCACTCTGCCCGGTTCCAATGGTAGAGGCGGGCCTCATAGCCCGTATGGCAGACGATGGCGGCGGGTTGAAACGCGGGCAGAAAGCGGAAGGCCTGGGCCAGGCGCTGCCGGCTGGCCTCCCGGATGAGGCCGTCCAAAGCCCCGGGCAGCAGGTCCTGGAAAGGGGCGTGCAGGGTGATGCGGCGTCCGGCCGCGGCAAAGATCTGGCCGATGGCCGCGAAGGTTTCAGCAGCATAACGGCTCAAGGCCGTGGCGTCCAGGCCGATCTCCGGGTTGAGGCCGCCGGTGAGAAACCGCTCCAGGTAGCCGTCCACCAGGAACCCGAAGGGGATGTTCACCTGGACCCGGGCCGCCACGTCCTTGGCGGTGAGGCTCATGGGATCTGCGGCTCAGTGGGGGTATTGCACCAGTTCCAGCAGCAGCCCGAAGGTGGATTTGGGGTGGATGAACGCCACCCGGGTGCCGTGCGCGCCTTCCCGCGGGGTTTCGTCGATGAGGCGCACGCCCGCGGCCTTGAGTTCGGCCACCGCGGCGTCGATGTCCTCCACTTCCAATGCCATGTGGTGGAAACCTTCGCCCCTGGTTTCCAGGAACTTGGCCACCGGGCTGTCTTCGGCCGTGGGCAGCAGCAGTTCGATGTTCGATTCGCCTACCTGGAAGAATGTCACCTTCACCTTTTGGGTGGCCACCACCTCATCGCCCTTGTTTTCCAGGTGAAGATTCTCGCCGTAAAGTTTCTTGGCGAGAGCGGCATCCTTAATGGCGACGCCCAGGTGGGCAATCCGCTTGATTTTCATGGATAATCCTCCTTGGGTTCGGGCAACCGGAGTATTGAGATGGCCCAAACTGTGCTTGCTCTTAACCCCGGCCATTATATATGATGAGAAGCGGAGGGGAAACCCTGAAGGGCAAATTCTTGGGGTGTTCCGGGCGCAGCACGGGAAAAGGCAAACGGCAACCTCTGCAACAGTCCAAAGATGACCTTTCTGAGAAGGCGAAAGGCTTCATAATCCCCCCGTTGCCCCCCTTTAGAAAAGGGGGGACAAGGAAAGGCCATTGATTAAGTAAGGGAACATTATTTTATGTCCCCCTTTCCTAAATGGGGATTTAGGGGGATTAATAAAGCTTTTCCGCTCTGAGCGGGCATAAAGGATCTTTCAACTTGGTAAAGGCAGGGGCGATCTAAACCGTCCCCATGCGGTGCAAATGCCCATGAAGAAAACCGATAATTTTTCTGAAGCGAAGGCCCTCCTGGAGCGGCGGCGCCCCGACATGATCGACTTGCAGCGGGAACTGGTGCGCCGGGTGGCGGTGGGGCCGGACTATGACGGCCCCGGCGAAGGGGAGAAGGCCGCCTTTCTGACGGCATTGCTCACGGGCTGGGGGCTTAAGGTGGACAATTTCCCGGCCCCGGACGAGCGGGTGGCCGGCGGGCTCAGGCCCAACCTGGTGGCCTGGGTGCCCGGGCAGAGCACTGCCAAGGTGTGGGTGCTGAGCCACCTGGACGTGGTGCCGCCGGGGGACGAAAGCCTCTGGCATTCCGACCCTTTCACCCTGCGGGTGGAGGGCGACCGTCTCTACGGGCGGGGCACCGAGGACAACCACCACGGCATCGTCACCTCGCTCATGGCGGCCAAGGCCCTGCTGGACCTGGGCCACACGCCGGCCCGCACCCTGGCCCTGGCCCTGGTGGCCGATGAAGAGACCGGCAACCTCAAGGGCCTGGACCACCTTCTGCGGCATCAGCGGCAGCTCTTTTCGCCGGACGACCTGATCATCGTCCCGGACGCGGGCAGCCCGGACGGCACCATGATCGAAGTGGCGGAAAAAAGCATCCTCTGGCTCAGGCTCACCTTGACCGGCAAGCAGTGCCACGCCAGCCGGCCCGAACTGGGCAAAAACACCCTGGCCGCCGCGGCCCGGGTTATCGTCGCCTTGGAAGGGCTGAAAACCGAGTTCGGCTTGGCCGATCCCCTGTTTGAGCCGCCGGTGAGCACTTTCGAGCCCACCAAAAAGGAGGCCAACGTCCCCAACATCAACACTATTCCGGGACGGGACGTCTTTTACCTGGATTGCCGGGTGCTGCCGGACTACGATCTGGAGGTGATCAAGGAGCGGGTGCTGGCCTTGGGAAGCGAGGCGGCCCGGCCGTTGGGGGTGAGCCTCACGGTGGAGCCGGTGCAGGAGCTGAAAAGCGCGCCGTCCACTTCCCCAGACGCACCGGTGGTGCAGGCCTTACGGGAAGCCATCCGGGAGGTCTACGGCCGGGAGGCCACGCCCCAGGGCATCGGCGGCGGCACCGTGGCCGCCTTTTTCCGGCAGGCCGGCCTGCCCGCCGCGGTGTGGATGAGCGTCAGCCAGACGGCCCACCAACCCGATGAATTCTGTTCCCTGGACAAGCTGGTGGGCGACGCCCAGGTGCTGGCCCACGTTTTTCTCACCGCCGATTAAGGGAAGACGGCTATTTCTGGCATTTATCCCACAGATGGCAGTCCAGGACATAGTCCCGGTGGGTGTCGTCGGTGATGAGGTAATTGTCAATTTCCTCTGCCAGCATTTCGGCCCATTCTTCCATGGCGTCCAGGGGATCGGTGGAGCCGGTCCAGCGGCGTACTTCAAACTCCTCCTGAAAGCCAAAATGGCGCAGGAGCTCCCGGGGGTTGGCGTCCAGGACCAGGTAGGATTGAAAGCCGTCATGGCGGCGGATGATGACAGGTATGGCCATGAATCCCTCTCGCAGGTATATTGGCAAGCAGGGGCTGACAGTCCGGGGGGATAGCCCGATGCCCCGGTTTCCCAGCCCGCGCCGGACATCTTGGTTCAGATTATGCTAAAAACCTTGAAAATTGTAAATCCCCGGGGGAAAGTTCGTTTTGGCCCCCCCGGCGCCGCCAAGCCGCTTTTGAGGCTGCCGCTGCTGGCCGTGATAATTCTGCTGGCCCTGGCCGGGTCCTGCAGCGTGCCTCCCGCAGCGCCTCCCGCCTTTGAAGCCCAGGCCTACCGGCCCATCAGCTTTGACGATCTTTTGACCTCCACCGGGCTCACCCCCGGGGACAAGGTCGTGGTGCCGGCCTACTTCTGGGAGCAACTGAGCTATGACCCCCTCATGGTGCGCCAATATGTCAACCTGGCGGGCCATCCCCGGCCCTGGCGCCAGGTCAGGTGGTACGCCTTTTACGGCAGCCCCCAGATGCACGGCTATTTCAACCGGGTGGTCATGAACCCGGACCAGATCAAGGCGCCCGGCTACAAGCGCCTGGACCACCTGCGCCTCTACGGCGAGGTGGCCTCCCTGGGCGGCCGGGCCGTCTACCTCAGGGTCCAACGGCTGGAGAAGATTGAAGAGGACTGAGATGAAGTGAGGCAGAGATAGGCTTGCCCCTCCTTTCCCCCTCCCGCCAGGGGAGAGGGAATTTACCGCTTCAGAGTTTCTGTAAAGATTTTTGGCGCCCCACAAGGGAGAGGATTGTAAAATCGCCAGAAACCCCTCCCGCAAAATAAGCGCCGTCTGGGAAACTGTATGAATCTGCTGGACTTGGGCATCATCATCCTTCTGGCCCTCATCACCTTACGGGGGTATTTCCGGGGACTCTTCCAGGAACTGGCGGTTCTGGTGGGAGTGGTGGGCGGGGTCTTTGTGGCTGCGCATCTCCATTCTCCGCTGGCGGAAAGGCTCAAGGGCCTGGTGGAGAACCCCATGTGGGCCCGGATCGCCGCCTTCGCTCTCATCTTTCTGGTGGTCTACTGGCTCACGCGCCTGGTGGCGTATGTGCTCCAGCGTCTGCTTTTCCACCTCTATCTGGATTTCCTGGACCGGGTCCTGGGCGCCTTCTTCGCCCTGGTCAAAGGCGTGCTCATTCTAGGTTTCACCCTCATGCTCCTGGGGCATCTGATGCCCAAGAACACACCCTTGATCAAGGAATCCCGCACCGCCCCCTGGCTGCTGAGCGTCTCGAAGCAGACCCTGGCCTATCTGCCGCCGGACTTCAAGCAGCGGCTGCAGGATTACCTGAAGCAGTGGCAGAGGCCAGAAAAGATGCAACGGACCGGGATGGAGAAGGTCTAGGCTTTAGAGTTTCGACCTGGGCCTGCACAGGTGAGGACACCTGTGCCACCGGGGTCATCGTTTCACCCGCTTTTCCGAAAACTGGCATTAACCTCATGGGGAACCACGCATTTTTCCAAAAAATTGTAGGCTGGCACTGACCACTATGAAAAAGAAAGGCTTTTCCCCAAAAGACCCTGATACTCAAGATAGCCGGGGGGCCGGCTCGGCCCTCCGGGAATTCATGGCCATTGTGCGCCGTTTGCGCAGCCCCGGGGGATGTCCCTGGGACGCCCAGCAGACTCCCGAGACCCTGAAAACTTACGTCCTGGAGGAGGCCTATGAACTGGTGGAGGCCCTGGATTTGCAGGACCCCGCCAAAATCCGGGAAGAACTGGGCGATCTCCTGCTCCATCTGGTCTTTATAAGCGACCTCTTTCAGGAGCGCCGGGAGTTCACCTTTGCAGAGGTGATCCAGGGCATCAGCGCCAAGATGGTCCATCGCCACCCCCACGTCTTCGGGGAGGAAAAGGCGGAGACCATCGAAGAGCTGCGCCGCCTCTGGGCCGAGGCCAAGGCCAAGGAGGGCAAACCCCGGAAAGGCGCGTTGGGCAAGGTGTCGCCGGCCTTGCCGGCCCTGGTCCAAGCCCAGCGCCTGGGGGAGGCCGCGGCCCGGCTGGGCTTCGACTGGCCCCACGTGGAAGGCGCCCTCGCCAAGGTGGAAGAAGAGATGCGGGAATTCCGCCGGGCCCTGGCCGACGGCCCCGGACCGGCCCGGGAGGAGGAACTGGGGGACCTCCTCTTTGCCCTGGTGAATGTGGCCCGCTTCCTGAACATCGACTCCGAGGGGGCGCTCAGGCGCACCCTGTACAAATTCATCAAGCGCTTCCACGTGGTGGAGCGCACCCTGGCCAAGCAGGGCAAAACTCCGGAGTCCGCCACCCTGGAGGAAATGGAGGCCATCTGGCAGGCCGCCAAGGAAACGAAGGGCTGAAGGGATTTGCGGCACGCTTGTCAAGGCAATAGAGGAATGATAGAGTATCCGCGATGTTACGATTTTTTCCTCAAGCTTTGGTCCTCAACAACAAACCGCCCCGGGGCACCTTCGCCCTGGGCCTCACCATCAGCGCCATTCTGGCCGGGGCCATCATTCTCACCCTTCTCTTCGCCAATTATTGGAATAAACTCAACCGCAAGGTGGAAACCATCCTCCGGGATCAATTCAACCAGCAACAGCTTATGCTGGCCCGGAAGATCGCCGATAACGTGGAGTCCTATTTCGACTACCTGGAAAGCGAACTTTTGGCCTACCCGTACCGCTTCCAGGTCATCAAGGCGCCTTCCCCGGATTTTTCGGCGTATATGGCGGCCCGCTTCCGGGACATGCACTCCCTGGGCATCCTGGAAATCCGCTGGTATGACCGGGACGGCAAGTTAAAGGAATCCTGGGGCCGGCCCGGCAACGTTACGCCGGTGGGTCAGAGTCTGCCCCAACACCTACAACTGTGGGTCACCAACCCCGCCAACAAGGGCCGCCTCTTTCTGGGTAAGACCGCGCCCAGCACCGAACCTCCCTACCGGGGCCGCCTGGTCATGCCCTTCCTCACCGCGCTCTATGCCAGCCCCGAGGCCCCGGAGGCGGACGGCTCCTTGGAACTGCTCATCGACCCGTTTTTCATCTCTGCCAAGGTGACCGAAGGGGTGCGCTCCGGGGAGACGGGCTATCCCTGGATCATCGATCAGAACAACATCTACCTGGCCCATTATGAGAAGGACTTTGTGGGCAAGGACGCCATCAAGGTGCGCCTGGCCCGCAATCCCAGAATCGTTTTCCGGGGCGTTAAAGAGATGCATGAGAGACTCCTGGCCGGCCAGGAGGGAACCACCGAATACGTCTCCGGCTGGCACCGGCAGACCCTGGGGGAAACCCCCAAGCTGGCGGCCTACACCCCCATCCGCTTCGACCGGGGCCTCATCCGGGGCGTCACCACCCTGGAAGACCCGGCTCACAATCTCTGGGGGGTGGCCCTGGTGGCGCCGGTGGAGGAAGTTTCCGGACAGGTGGGCGAAGTGCTGCACCAGGAAATATTCCTGGTGGGCCTCTTTTTCCTGGCCATCCTCCTGGGGAGCGGCGGCTTCATCACCCTGGCCCTGCGCTGGAACACCATCCTCAGGCGGGAAGTGGAACTGAAAACCCAGGAATTGCTCCAGTCCCATGAACGCCTGCTGCGTTCCGAACGCTTTGCGGCCGTCGGCGAGGCCGCGGCCTATGTCAGCCATGAAATCAAAAATCCCTTGATGATCATCGGCGGCCTGGCCGGGCAGGTGCAGCGCAAACTGGCCAGCGACCCGCCCAGTCAGGAGAAGCTGACCATCGTCCAGAACGAGGTCAAGCGCCTGGAAAATTTCCTGGGGGAATTGCGGGACTTCACCCGCCCGGCGGCTCCCGCCAAACGGCCCATCGATTTAAACCAGGTGATCGGCGAGGTGGAAAACCTGGTGCAGAACGAGGCGAACAACCGGGGCATCTCGCTCGTCCGGGATCTGGACGCCTCACTGCCGCCCGTGGAGGCCGACCCCAACCAGATGAAGCAGGTCATCCTCAACCTGGTGAAAAACGCCTTCGAGGCCCTGGATCAGGGAGGGTCCATCACCCTGTCCAGCGGCGCCAACGACCACCAGGTCTGGTTTTCGGTCCGGGACACCGGCATGGGCATACCCCGGGAATCCCTGGATAAAATCTTCAACCCCTTCTTCACCACCAAAGAAAAGGGCTCGGGTCTGGGGCTGGCGGTGATACACAAGATTATTACCGACCACCACGGCACCGTGGCCGTGGAAAGCACCCCCGGCCAGGGGACCACCTTTATGGTGAAGCTGCCCAAGAACGGTTGACGCCGTGCCGCCTCGAGATTCCCAGCGCCGTTCCCCGGAAGACCGCAAGCGCTTCCGGGAACGACTCCTCATCTTCCTGACCCTCTTCCTCGTTTTAGCCCTTACCGGGGTGGAGATTTTCCTGGTGCGCCGGGGCGGCTACCCCATGACCGGAAGCCTGCTGGCCTTCGGGCTCCTCAATCTGAACGCCATCCTCTTTCTCCTCTTTACCTTTCTCATCTTCCGCCATCTCTCCAAGCTGTTCGTGGAGCGCCGCCAAAAGGTCTTCGGCTCCCGCCTGCGCACCCGGCTGATCCTCGCCTTCATCACCCTGTCCCTGTTGCCCACCCTGATCATGTTCTTCATCGCCTGGCAGCTCATCGCCAGCCGGACAGACTTCCAGGGAGTGGACCAGATGCAGGAAACCCTGGACCAGACCCTCAGTCTGGGGCGCACCTTTATCCAGGGGCTGGAGGATAAACTCCGGGCCACGGGGCTCACAGTGCAGCGGGAGCTGGAAGGGGAGGCCGCCCTGGCCCTGGCCCCGTCCCGCCGGCCGGCCCTGGCCGTCCGGCTGGCCACTCTGCGCCAGCTCTATCATCTCTCGGTCCTGGCCGTGGTGGCCCCCGACGGCAGCCGGGTGGCCGCCAGTTTCGAACCCGAAGGGGAAATGCCCCTGCCGCCCCGGACGGGGGAGATACCTGCCGCCGGGCACGCCCATAGGCAAACTGCGGCCCGGGGCACGCTGTTGAGCTTTACCCTGCCGCTGCGCTCTCCCCCCGGCGCGGAAACCGGCCTGGCCCTGGTGGCGGGCCAGATTCTCCCCCGGGCTTTGCTGAATCAGCTCACCGAAATCTCCCGCCAGGAAAGTGAGGCCCGGCAGATCCAGCTCCTCATCCAGCCGGTGCGGATGAGCCATTATCTGACCCTGGTGGTGGTGACCCTCCTCACCCTCATGGCCGCCATCTGGCTGGCCTTCTACATGGCCCGGGAAATCACCACTCCCATCCGCCAGTTGGCCGAAGGCACCCTCAAGGTGGCCGGGGGGGACTACGACTTCCACATTGAGCAGGAGGGGAGGGACGAAATCGGCTTTCTGGTGCAATCCTTCAACAAGATGACCCAGGACCTGCAACTCAGCCAGAAACAGCTGGCGACCACCTACGAGGCGCTGCGCCAGAGCCACAGTGAACTCCTGGCCAGTCAGCGGCACCTGGAAATCCTGGTGCGCAACGTGGCCGCCGGGGTCATTGCCGTGGACGCGGCCGGCCGCATCACCGGGGTCAACGACTCCGCCGCCCGCATGCTGGGGGTGAAGTGGCCCGACGTCCTGGGTCAGGAAATCCAGGCCGTGCTGCCGCTGACGGAGCACCGCCGCCTGGAGGAGGCCATGGCCGCCACCCGCCGCTCCCGGGGGACCGTGGAGACGCCCATCCACCTCATCCTGCCGGACCGGGTGCGCTACCTGGTGTTCAAAACCACGGTGCTCAAGGACGACCAGGGCGAGGACCACGGGCTGGTCATGGTCATCGAGGATCTCACGGAACTGGAGCGGGCCCAGCGTCTGGAGGCCTGGCGGGAAGTGGCCCGCAGGATCGCCCACGAAGTGAAAAATCCCCTGACCCCC
>CAZFWX010000031.1:3138-28635 GCA_964522695.1 uncultured Desulfobacterales bacterium | reverse complement strand
CTGGAAAGCCTGTGCCACCGATGAAATGGAACTTCACTCAGATAAAAGCGGTTTGCCAAGTTCGGGGCGTGATGCTATCATGGCCTTGCCTCAAGAAATCTTTTGCATGGAGGAATTGCACGGAATGGGTAAATCTCGGTTCGGTATGCAGGTGATGTTGATAATGTCGCTGCTCCTGTTCTGCCTGGCGCTGCCGTGTGCGGCGCAACCGCCCAAGCTCACCGACGAGGTCATCACCGAAAGGGACACCGGCCGGTCCTATACCTACAAGGTGGGGAAAACATTCAGGATTGTAGTGCCCGACCCTGGCGACGGCCACCAATTCAAAGACCCGCAGTTCGATGCCAAGGTTCTGAAACTAATGGGCCGCAAAGTCACGCCCCACGAAAAATCAAAACAGATGCCCGGGGATGTGGGCCAGGTGGTTTTCACCTTGGAGGCCGTGGGCGCCGGGAAAACCGAACTGGCGGTGCACTTCTTCAACCCCAAAGAGAAAAATCAGGAACCCATGGAAATGCTGAAGGTGAACGTGGAGGTCACCAAGTAGGCCTTTCCCCGGACGAAGTGAATCATTGAAATTTGGGAAAAGAAAAGAAGGGCCTGGGAGGTTGCTCCCTGGCCCTTTTTCTCGGACGGCCAAAAGCTGGAAGACCCCGCCGCCGCTGGCGAGGAACTTTTCCCGGCAGTCTCTTCTCAGGTGAGGTAGGAGTGCAGGCCGGGCAAAAGGAAGCTCACCCCGAAGTAAGTGAAAAGCACGGCCGCGAAGCCCAGCACCGCCAGCCAGGCGATGCGGCGGCCCTGCCAGCCCCTGACCAGCCGGGCGTGCAGCAGGGCGGCGTAGATGAGCCAGGTGATGAGGGACCAGGTTTCCTTGGGGTCCCAGCTCCAGTAGCGGCCCCAGGCTGATTCGGCCCACACCGCGCCGGTGAGGATGCCCAGGGTCAGCAGGATGAAGCCCAGAACCACGGATTGGTAGATGAAGCGGTCCAGGTCGGCCGGGACCGGCAGTTTGACAGACGGCTTGCCGCCGCCCCTCTGGCTCAAATACAATACCGCCGCCCCGAAGGCCAGGGCAAAGGCCGCATAGCCCAAAAAGCAGGTGATGACGTGGATGAGGAGCCAGTTGCTCTTTAAAGCCGGCATCAGCGGGCGGATGTGGCTGTCCACCCCCAAGGAGGCGTAGGCCAGCAGGAGGGAGGCGATGAGCCCTACCACCACGCCCACGAAAGGCTGGCGCTGGCGCCGGAAGATGGTCAGGGCCATGAAGGGGAGGCACCAGGAGAAAAAGACCAGGGATTCGTAGAAGTTGGACAGGGGCGGATGCAGGAAAAGGGTGCGCACCTGCTCTCCCCAATCAGGAGAAGCGGCATGGACTATGGCCAGGCGGTAATTTTCCCACCAGCGTGCCAGCATGGCCGCGGTATGCGCCGCCAACCCGGCCCCCAGCAGGCTGCGGCCCCACCCCAGCAGGGCAGGGGCGGCGCCTCGCAGGGCTGCGGCCAGAAAGAGCAGGCCGGCCGCCAGATAGACCAGCATCACCCCACCCAGAATCAGGCTGCTCATGCGCTGCCTCCCTTGCCCAGGCGAGCCAGCAGGCTCTCCTTGTGGGCCTCAAAGACATCCCGGTTCCGGGGGCTGGCCCCCAGGAGTCGCCCCGCATATCCGCCCTTGGCCCGTGGTTCCAGCACTACGGCCCAGCGTTGGGGGGGCCGGAAAAAGGCCAGGTAAAATCCCGGCAACAGCAACAGAAAGCCGGCGTAAACCCAGATCACCCCCGGGTCCCGTTTCACCTGTAGGACGGAGTAAAAGCCCACCGGCTCGCCGGCCAGAGTAAACCGGTAGGGAGCGGATTGGGAGGCGGCAAATTCGGGGTAATTCTTGAGAACCCAGACGGCCCGGGCGTGTTCCCCTTCGGGTTGGAAGGCCAATTTGACGGCGGGTCCCAGGGCCTGGGCCTTGCCGCCCATGGGCATCACCAGATTTTCCCGGTACTCCAGAACTTTGAGCCTGGCCTTTCCCCCCGGCAGGTTCACCACCCGGCCCAGGGGCGCGTCCACCGCCTGGGCGGTCTCCCCCTGGGTCACCTGGAGACGTACGATCTGCCCGTAGCTGGACTGGTAAAAGGTCCAGCCGCCGAAGGTGACGGGATCGTTCACCCGGCAAATGACTCTTTCGGTTTTGCCGTCTTCGCCGGTAAAGGTGAGATCGGACCGGAATTCCCGGGGGGTGCTGCCGTCCTGGTAATACAGCACCTGAAATCGGTCCAGGGTCAGCGAAAATGAAAGAGGGCGCTCCCCCTCGGGGGAAGTGAAGGTCCCCACCGTCTCCTTGGGCATCAGGGTCACCCGGCCCTCCACACCCAGGTATTTGCCGATGAGGCCGCCGGCCAGGATGAACAAAAGGGCCAGATGCACCACGTAGGGCCCCAGGGGGCGGTAGCGGCCCCGCTCCCGGAAGAAGAGCTCCTGTCCGCCCGTGGTTTGGCGGGCGGGGCGGCCCACTTCCTGACGCAGAATCTCGGCCACCCGGTCCAGAACTTCGGGGCCGCCGGCCAGGGTGAAACGGCCCCGCTCCGGCAGGGCCCGGGCTGCCTCAGGGGTGAAGGGCTGGCGCACCCGGGCCAGCGCCTGGGGGAGACCCCGGACCAGGCAGGCGGTGAGATTCAGGGCGAAGAAGCTTAAGGGCGCCAGGAACCAGACGGTATAATAAATCCGGTCATACTTGACAGTTCCCAGGATGGAGAGGCAAGCCAGGGTCAGCAGGAGGAAAATTGTCAGCCGGATGGAGGTGAGGGCGCCCCACAGCCGGGCAGTCCAGGTAGGGGTAGATTGTTCGCTTGACACAAATTATTATTATACCGAAAAAAATTTCCAGAGGGAAGTTTAAAACCTCCAAAGCCAGGAATAGTCAGGCTTTTGGGACTTCCCGACTGCCGCAGGCTCAGTCTTCCTCCAATTCTGCTTCACTCAGGAACTCTTCGTATTCATCTTCGGTCAGGAGTTCCTCCATCTCCAGAGGGGACGGCATTTCCACCTTCACCAGCCAGCCTTCCGACAGAGGGTCCTCGTTGATGATCTCCGGAACCTCCAGGGCCTCGTAATTAACGTCGATAATCTCCCCGGAAATGGGCGAAACCAGCTCCCGGCGGCCATTTTGGGCCTCCAGGGCGCTGAAGGCTTCATCCTTGATGACCTCTTCGCCCTCATCGGGGAGGCGCAGGGAGTAAACTTCCCCCAGTTTTTCCTGGAGAAAGTCGGTCATTCCCAGGGTGGCCTGGGTATCATCATCCAACCGGACCCAGATGTGGTCCCGACTGAAACGCACTTCACCGATCCGCATGGTTTCCCTTTTCTCGTGGTGTGCCGACAGTAACGCTGGGGAATATATTCACCACAGATTTATTTGGCAAGAATTTTTTGTCAAGCTGAAATCAGCGTTCCTGCAAAAAGCCTCACCAGCATGACCAGGGAGAGGACTTGACAGGGACCATGCGGCTTATTACTAATTTAATATAAATTTCATGGAGTTGGGTGAAGCTGTCGAAAAAAGACACGCTGAAGGGAGGGTAAGCCCGTGAAAGAAATTCAGAAGATTCTTTTCCCCATCGATTTTTCGGAGAAAATCGACGCCCTGCTTCCCTGGGTAGCCGCCATGGTGGAAAAATTCGGCGCCACCCTCCATGTCATTTTCGTGACCCCGGACCTGGCCGATTTTACCGCCTTCCACGTGCCCCATGGCAATATCCAGCAATTCCAGGACCAGGCCCTCAAGGCGGCCACAAACAAGATGGCGGGGATTTCTAAGGAAATGTTGAGGGATTTTCCCAAAGTCGCCACCCACGTAACCGTGGGGTCGCCCGCAGAGAAAATCGTGGAGTTTGCCCGGCAGGAGGGCATTGATCTGATCATCATGGGCACCCACGGCCGCAAAGGCCTGGAACGCACCCTTTTCGGCAGCGTCTGCGACAAGGTGGTGAGAAACGCGCCCTGCCCGGTGCTTACCATCAACCCTGTCCCAAAGTAGGCCGCTGCCAACCCTGTCAGCGCCTCATGCGCCTGGGGAGGAGTTTTCTGGCGGGAAGGGAGTGGCCTGGGACCACGTCCCCCCATTCCCGCAAATCCTTACACACTCAAGAGCGTAAAGCCGGTGGCCGGGTCCCGGCGCCGGACGCCGCTGCTGCCCAAAATTTCAAGAAGGATAACCTCGCCGATGAGCCAGACGTCCACCCCGGCCCGGGTGCAGCCCACCTGGGCGCCGCCTTCCCGGCCCGTGGCGGCGTGCAGGTGCAGGACGGGTTTGCCGGCCTCGTCGGCAAACAGGGTGCCCACCCCCAGGACCTCCTGGACGCCCACCAGGGTATGCACCAGGGGAACGATGGCGTCCTGGCGGCGGGCGTCCGGTCCCACCACCATGCGGCTGCCGTCTTTGGCCCCGCCCACGTAAATGGCCATGGCTGCGCCGATCCCCTGCTCCCGGGCAAAATCCTCAATGGCGTCAGGCAGACGGTCGCCTTCCCCCAGCCTGAGCACAAAGATGCGGCCCACCTTGCCTTCACTGTATTCCATGGTCGGGTGTGTCTCCTTGCAATGGGTGATTGGCGGGAGCGGAGAAACGCGGGCGTGGCTGGCGATCCCGCCTCTTCCCTCACCGGGTCATATTTACGGCCTTTGCTCCAGGCGCCAGGCTATCCAGGTATAGCTCAGTTCCGGCGGCAACTCCGGGGCCCAGGCGTCCCGGGCGCGTCTTTGGGTGCGCTGCCAGCCCGCGGCGTCACAGGCCGCCTGCACTTCTTCCTCCTGGGTGTCCTTGAAGCCGGAGAGGATGAGGAGGCCTCCCGGACCCGTCAGGCGCCGGAAGTCCTCGGCTTTGGCCACCTGCACTGCGGCCGGGAGGTTGGCCGCCACCAGGTCGAAGGGTCCCTTGAGACACTCGGTGGAGCCCTGGATGACGGTAAGGTTCAAGGGGCCATGGGTCCCCCGGGCGTTCTCCCGGGTCAGGCGCGCGGCCCGGCGGGAGATGTCCACGGCCACAACTGCAGAGGCCCCCAGGGCCGCGGCGGCCAGGGCCAGGATGCCGGAGCCGCAGCCCACATCGAGCACGCGGGCGCCGGGCCTCTGCACCAGGTTTTCGGCCATCATCTCGAGGACGAGCCGGGTGCTGGCGTGGCTGGGCGGGAACACGCCTCCGGCCCGCACAATGAGCACCCGCTCCCCGGCCGCAGCCCGGTAGGGCCGCCACCAGGAGCGCACCACGACACCGCCTGGCAACCGGCAGATCATCCTGTCCTCCCCGAAAAGTTTTCAAAGGAGCACGGCGCAAAGATGTATCCAGTTTACCTCAAGGGCTTGGCGGGGGAAACGGGGTTTTGCATGTGGGAGGCCGGGCAAATTGGTCTGCCAGACAAGGCTGAGGTTGACCGGCCCGGCCATTTGGGATAAAAATATCGCAGAAACGGCAAAAAATTTCTCAGGTTAGATAAAATGACGGGCGGCGGCGGGAAAACGCGCCGGGGCTTGTATGAAAAAAATTCTCCTGACCCGGGCTGGCTACGAAAAGCTCTTGAAGGAACTGGCCATGTTAAGTCAGGTGGAGCGCCCCCACGCGGTGCATGACATCCTGGAGGCCTCCCCCCAGCAAGGCTGGGACCGCGATGCAGACCTGCAAGCCCGGTTGGCCCAGCGCCTAAAGGTGGAGCGGCGTCTGCAGCAGGTGCAGGAGATCCTGGCCAACGCCGAGGTCCTCATGGGCAGCAACCTGCCGCCCGACCGGGTGCGTTTCGGCATCTGGGTGCGTCTCCTCAACCTGACCACCGGCAAGGAACAGGAATTCAAGCTGGTGGGACCGGTGGAGGCCGACGCCTCCCAGGGACGCCTGTCCCTGGCTTCACCCCTGGGCCGGGCGCTCATGGGCCGGGCTTTGGGGGACCGGGTGGAACTGAGAACCCCCGGCGGCCTGAGGGCCTATCAAATCCTGGAGATGAGGATGGATGACCTATGAGCGGCAGCCATCCGGCCGGGCCTCCCTCAGCCTCTTTGGTGAATAGCCGGCAGCGGCTCTATTGGGCCTTCGCCACCCAGTTCCTGTTTTTCCTGGTGGAACTGGTGGCCGGGATCCTCACCAACAGCCTGGCCCTGCTGGCCGACGCCGGGCACATGTTCAGCGATGTGGGGGCTCTGGGACTGAGCCTGTTGGCCATCCATTTCGCGCTCAAGCCTCCCACCGCGACCAAGACCTATGGCTACCATCGACTGGAGATTCTCACGGCCCTGTTCAACGGCCTGGTCCTCTGGGCCACCGCAGCCTATATCATTTATGAGGCGTACCATCGCTTCTTTTCCCCCCCGGCCCTGGGCGGCGTTCCCCTCATGGTCGTCGCGGCCCTGGGGTTGGGGGTAAATCTCATCGGCGCCATGATTCTCTTCCCCGCCCGGGATGAGAACCTGAATCTGCGGGCCGCTTTCCTGCACCTGCTGGCCGATTCCCTGGGATCGGTGGCTGCCCTGGTGGCGGGCCTGGCCATCTATTTCAAGGGCTGGTATTGGGTGGATCCGGTGGCCGGCGGGCTCATCGCCGTCATGGTGGTGGCCGGCAGTTGGCGCCTGGTTATCGAGGCCGCGGACATCCTCATGGAAGCCACCCCCCGGCACCTGGACCTGGATGAGGTGGAAGCCGCGTTGCTCTCCCATAAAAACGTCCAGGGGGTTCACGACCTGCACATCTGGAGCATTTCCTCGGGCGTGGCCGCTCTGAGCGTGCATGTGCGGGTGGCGGACGGCCACGACCGGGACTGCCTCATCTGGGAACTGGAGGAACTGCTGGAGCACCGCTTCGGCCTCAATCACGTGACCATTCAAACCGAAGGGCCGGGGTACCACAACCACCAGAGATGCCCTTTGCATCAAATCAGCCTGGCCGGCGCGCCCCGGGGGGCTGCGCCCTAGACCCACTCCGACCTTGCATGAAGGAGGCCTCATGTCATCGAACCTCTGGGAACTGAAACCGGAAAGCTTGCGAGCCGTTTGCGACCCCGATGCCTTGGGCTTTGAAACCACGCTGGACCTCTCCCCGCTGAAACTCAAGGTCGTGGCCCAGGACCGGGCCCAGCGGGCCCTGGAATTCGGCCTGGGCATTGAGGACCCGGAGTTCAACGTCTTCGTGGCCGGGCCCCCCCGTTCCCGCAAGACCGAGATGATCAAGTCCTTCGTCATGGAACTGGCGGCCACCGAGACGCCGCCGCCTGATTATGTGTACGTGCATAACTTCAAGGAGCCGGAACGCCCCAAGGCCTTGAGCCTTCCCGCCGGCCGGGGAGAAAGCCTCAAGGGCGATATGGAAGAACTCATCAACAGTCTGAAGGTCCATGTGCCCGAGGTCTTCGAAAGCGAGGATTACTCTCATCGCCGGGAGGCCCTGGTGCGCCAGTTCACCCAGGCGCGCAACAACATCCTCCAGGAACTGGATAACCGGGCCGGGGAAGAAGGGTTTATTCTCAATATCTCCCAGACCGGCTTGATGATCTTCCCGGGCAAAGACGGCAAACCCTTAAGCGAAGAAGAGCTCAAGGCCCTGAGCGAAGAGGAGCGGGAAGCGCTGCGCCAGCGCTCCACGGCCCTCCACGAGCAGATGAACGAGGCCATCCATAAAATCCGCAAGATGGAAAAAGAGTTCCAGGAGGCGGAAAAGAAGCTGGACCAGGACATGGCCCTCCATGCCGTGGGTCATTTCTTCGAAGAATTGGTGGAGAAGTATAAGGACATTCCCCAAGTGGTTGATTATCTCCGGGAGGTGGAAGGGGACATCCTCAAGAATATCGACGATCTGAAGAAAAAGCCGGCCGCCGCCGGACCCTTCCCCTTCCCCATGCCCGAACCCACCTTTACCCAGTACCAGGTGAACGTCTTCGTGGACAACTCCGAAACCAAGGGCGCTCCCGTGGTTCTGGATAATAACCCCAATTATTCCAATCTCTTCGGCGGGGTGGAGCGCCGGGCCCAGTTCGGCACCCTGGTCACCGATTTCACGCTCATCCGGGCCGGCTCCATCCACCGGGCCAACGGCGGCTACCTCATACTCCATGTCATCGACCTGCTGCGCTGGTTTTATTCCTACGAGGCCCTGAAACGCTGCCTTAAGGAGCGGGAGATCAAGATCGAAGATCTGGCCGAACAGATGGGCTTCATCGCCGCCCGCACTCTGCAGCCTCAGCCCATTCCCCTCAAGATCAAGGTCATCCTCATCGGCGACCCGTATATCTACCAGCTGCTCCATATCTACGACGAGGACTTCTCCAAGCTTTTTAAGATCAAAGCCCACTTTGACGGGGAGATGAAGATCACCACGGAGCACCTTCAGGAATTATGCGCCCTGGTGGCCACCTACTGTCAGGAGGAGAAGCTGTTGCCCCTGCACAAGACGGGCATGGCCCGCCTCATCGAGCACGCCCAGGAACTCACCGGGCGCCAGGGGCGGCTGACCCTCCAGCTCAAGGAGGTCCTGGACGTCGTCAAGGAGGCCAATTATTGGGCCAAGACCAACACCCATTCCGTCATTTTCAACACCGATATAGAGCGGGCCATCGATGAAAAGACCTACCGGGTCAATCTGCCTGAAGAGAAACTCCAGGATTTCATTGAAGAGGGCATGCTCTTCATCGAGACCAAGGGCGCAGTGGTGGGGCAGATTAACGGCCTGTCCGTTTATACCCTGGGGGACCACGCCTTCGGCCGGCCCAGCCGCATCACCGCCAGCTACTCCATGGGCAAGGAAGGAGTGGTGGCCATTGACCGGGAATCACAGCTTTCCGGTAATATCCATACCAAGGGCGTCATGATCCTGGCCAGCTTTCTGAAAAGCCGGTTTGCCCAGAATATGCCCCTGACACTGTCGGCCAGCCTCACCTTCGAGCAAAGCTATGGTCTGGTGGAAGGCGACAGCGCCTCGGCCGCGGAACTCCTGGCCATTCTTTCGGCCCTGGCCGATGTGCCGTTGAAGCAGAACCTGGCCATCACCGGCTCGGTCAGTCAGCGGGGGGAAATCCAGCCCATCGGCGGCGTCAACTGGAAGATCGAAGGTTTTTTCAAGGTCTGCAAGACCCGGGGCCTGGACGGCAGCCACGGAGTGGTCATCCCCAAGGCCAACCTGAGCGACCTGATGTTAAACAGGGAGGTGGTGCAGGCCGTGCGGGACGGCAAATTCCACATCTATGCCGTGGGCCAGATCGACGAGGCCCTGGAACTGCTTTCCGGCCAGCCCGCCGGGAAGCGTCTCCCCGACGGCGCCTTCCCGCCGGATTCCGTCAACGGCAAAGCGGCCGCCACATTGCGCCGCCTCATGGAGACGGCCAAGGAGCTCATGAAGGAAGAGAAGGGCGAAAAGAAGGATTGAGAAGGACCGGGCAGGTATGTTGAGGGAGTCGTCCTGGGGGGAGGCCAGGGGATTTAAGCCCCTTGGCCCTCCCCTCAGTAACTTTGAGCAGGGCTTGTAAGACGTGCAGACCAAAAGGACCGCGGCTGCGGCAGAGGGCGCGCCTCCGGCCTGGCGCCGGCCCGAGGTGCAGAGGCTGGCGGCTCTGGCCATCTTGGCTTTGGCCGTGGTCTTCCGCCTTTTTGATCTCTCGGCCCGCAATCTTTGGACCGACGAGGCCTGGGTGGCCCTGGCGGTCCTTGAGCCCACCCCTGCCCAGGTCCTGGCCCAGGGCCAGTCCACGCCGCCTCTGTATCTGTTGACCCTTTGGGTCCTGGCCAAGCTGTGCGGCGGCAGCGAGGCTGTGTTGCGTTCCCTGTCCTTTGTCTTCGGAGTGGGCGCGGTGGCCCTGTTCTGGCCCTGGGCCCGGAGGCTGGCATCCCCCGGAGCGGCGCTGTTAGGCCTGGCGGCCGTGGCGGCTTCTCCCGTGATGGTCTATTTTTCCAAAGAATTGAAGCAATACAGCGCCGACACCTTTTTCGCGACAGCCCTCTTTCTGCTTAGCGAAAGGCTCCTAGAACGCCCGGGAGGCACCCGATGGTGGGTTCTGGGGATGACCGGACTCCTGGCCATCGGCTACTCCCACCCCGCCGTCTTCATCCTGCTCGTCGTTTTGGTGCTCCTGGGGGCGAAGCTTCCTAATTCCCGTATTCCGGTGGCAGGGCTGGCTATCCTCTGGGGGTTCGCTTTTGCCGCCGTCTATTTCCTGGTGGTGCGCCACCAGGCCAACCCCGAGCTGGTGGCCTACTGGGCCCAGGACTTCCCCGACTTCTCCGGCCCCCTGGCGTTCCTCATCTGGCTGGTCGGCGCCGTGGGCCGGTACCTGCACTTTTTCCTCTGGAAATATGGCCACATTTGGGGGCCGGCGCTGCTTCTCATCGGCCTGGGCGCCTTCTGGCGCCAGAGGCGGTTCCGGTCTTTGGTCTATTTTGGGGGGCCGCTCCTCCTGGCCCTGGCCGCCGCGGCCCTGCACCGCTATCCCTTCATGGCCCACTTTGGCGGCAGCCGCCTCATGCTTTTCAGCGCCCCGGCCTTATACCTGACTGTCGCCACCGGGGTCATGGCGACCCTGACCGTGCTCTGGCGACGGCCCTGGCGCCCGGCTGCCGTGGTCTTCGCCTGCTTTCTGGTCCTGATGCTCGATCCCCTCACCCTCATCCGCGAAAATTACCGCACCACCAGCAACCGGGCGGAAATCAGGCCGCTGGTGACCATTCTGGAAAGCCACCTGAAGCCCCGGGACCGGGTGTACGTTTACTACCACGCCATTTACCCCTTCAAATATTACTTCCGGGGCAACCTGGACCAGGTATGCTGGGGCAAATCCTGCGTGGAAAAGGATCTGTCTCTGAGCCAGCCTCCCCGGCGCCTTTGGCTGTTAGCCGCCCATATTCCCGATATCCCCTACCTGGAAAAATTTGCCGGTGATCTCTTGGGGCCTGAGTGGCGCCGCACTTCTCTGGAGATACGCCCGGGGGCCCTCCTCTATTTATTCACCCGGGATGGCCCGGACCGCTCTACCAACCGGAAACTCCCGCCAGGGCCTGACGGATGCGGGTCTGCAGTTCTCCCAGCCGGAAAGGTTTGAGAATGAGCCCGGAGGCCCCTCCCGCCTGGAGGCGGCAGGTCTCCTGGGGGGAGAAATAGCCCGAGGCCATGAGGACCCGGGACCCGGGGTCCAGGGCCCGGAGATTCTCCAAGACCGCCAGGCCGCTCTGGCCGGGAAGATGGAAGTCCAGGATGACCAAATCAACCAATCCCTGCGCCTGGTAGCCCGCCATCGCCTCGTCTCCGTCCCGGGCCGTGAGAACGCGGTAGCCCAGGTGCTCCAGGAGTTCCTTACCCAGCGAGCGGATCATGGGGTCGTCATCCACCAGCAGGATGGTTGTGAAAGTCAAAGTCACCGAACCTTCGGCCGCTCTGCAGCCAAACGGAAAAATCCAATCGGCAAGGCCCTCCGGCCTGCACTCATTTTCCAGCCTTTAGTCCTCCCCTTTGCCACCCCCCACCCGGAAACGCACGTCCCGCACCACTCCCGCGCCCAGCGCCATGGCGAAGCTGTCCAGAATTTTCGGTTTCAGGTATTGCAATTCCTGTACCCAGGGACTGGCGGTCACTTCCACCCACAATTCCCTCCGGCTGAAATCCACAAGCCGGGCCTGGGCCTGCACGGGTTCCGGCACCACCTCCTCCCAAATTTCCCTGAGGCGGCGGCGTTGCTCCAGGGCCTGCCAATCGCCGGGACGGATCAGACTGTCCAATACCTGACGCACGGTCACCGGCTTGGCCAGAGGCTGCCGTTTGGCCATAAACCCCTCACCTCATGGCCCGGATTGCCCGGGCGAAGCCGGCTGCGGCCCCTTCGATGACCCGTTCGGAGACGCAAAAGGCCAGGCGAAAATAGCCCTCCCGGCCGAAGCCCCGGCCCGGCACCCCCAGAATGTGCTCCTCTTTCAGACGCTGCACAAAGGCCAGGTCATCACCCCCCGGTGCCCGGGGAAAGAAATAGAAGGCCCCCTGGGGCATGAGGAAATCGTAGCCTGCGTCCTTAAGGATGCCGCCCAAGAGGTCGCGGTTGCGGATGTACGGGGACAGGTCCACGGACACCCCGGTCAGGCGGGCCACCACCCGCTGCATCAGGGCCGGGGCATTGACGAAGCCCAGGATGCGGTTGGCCAGAATCAGCCCGGCCGTCAGCTCTGCGCGTTCCTCCGCCCGGGGGCTTACCGCCACGTAGCCCAGACGCTCCCCGGGGATGGACAGGTCCTTGGAAAACGAAGTGGCCAAAATGGTATCAGCATACGCCGCGAAAATGCTGGGCAGGGTGGCGCCGTCATAGACCAGCCGGCTGTAAGGCTCGTCTGCAACGAGATAAATGGCGCGTCCCTGGCGCTTGCCGTGGTGTGCCAGCAACTGGCCCAAAGCGGCCAGGGCGGCTCCCGGATACATGGCCCCGGTGGGGTTGTGGGGAGAGTTGATGATCACCGCCCGGGTGCGCGGGGATAGCACGGCACTGAGCCGCTCCATGTCAATTTGAAAGTTCTCGTCGGTTTCCGCCACCACGGCTGTTCCCCCGTGGTTGTCGGCGTAAAAAAAATATTCCGGGAAGAAGGGGGCAAGGATCACCACCTCGTCCCCCGGATCCAGGATGGTCTTTAAGATGATGTTGAGGCCGCCCGCCGCGCCGCAGGTAAGAATCAGGTCTGCGGCGCTGAAAGCAATTCCATGGATATTGCTCAGGTGTGCCGCCAGGGCCTCCCGGGTAGCCGGCAGCCCGGCATTGGGCATGTAACTGTGCAGCCCCGGCGCAGGATCGGCCACTGCCGCAGCCAACTCCTTTTTGAAGTGAGGCGGCGGTTCCAGGTTGGGGTTGCCGAGAGAAAAATCATAGACACGCTCCGGGCCCAGGCGGGCTTTGAGTTCCGCCCCTTCCTCAAACATGCGCCGGATCCACGAGGAGTTTGCCATGGCCGTCCGGACCTTGTGGGAAACGCTCACACTACCTCCTTGCCTGCCGGATGTGGGAATAACACAGAGCCATTGCAGGACTGGGCCTTAGGCCTGCCGTGTATAGTCATGCTGAATACTTATTGACGGTCCTCTACCTGATAACCTGCCTCTCGCAAGACCTCTACCACTTTTTCGCCATGGGCCGGATCCCGGGTCTCCAGAATAAGCTCCACCCGGGTGGCGTCCAGGGGCAGGTCCCGCCCCATGCGGTCGTGGGACAGATGCAAAATGTTGGCTTCCTGCTGACCTAATAACGTGGCCAGACGGCCCAGGGAGCCGGGCCGGTCAGAAAGCGCCACCTTCAGGTTCAGGAGGCGGCGGCGCTGCAACAGAGCCCTGACCAGCACCCGCTCCAACAGCGGGATATCCATGTTGCCGCCGCTCACCAGCAGCACCACCTGGCGGCCCAGACCCCGGCCAGCCAAAGCCCCCAATAGAGCTGCGGCGGGGGCGGCGCCGGCCCCTTCGGCCAAAACTTTCTTGTTTTCCAGCAGGGTGAGGACGGCCTGGGCGATATCCTCCTCCCCCACCAGGACCACCTCATCCAGATACCGTTTCAGGTATGGAAAGGTGTGCCGCCCCACCTGGGGCACCTGTATGCCGTCAGCCAGAGTGGGCCGGGCCGCCACTGCAACGGGCTCGCCCTTTTCCCAGGCCACGGCCAGCGAGGGCACCTGGGCGGTTTGCACCCCCACCACCCGGATCTCCGGCTTGAGCTCTTTCAGCGCCATTGCTGTCCCTGCGGCCAGCCCTCCGCCCCCCACCGGCAAGACAACAGTCTCAGCGCCCGGAAGGTCTTCCAGAATTTCCAACCCCAAAGTGCCCTGTCCAGCCACCACCTCCTCGTCGTCATACGGGTGAATGAAGATGGCCCCGGCTACCGCCAGTTCCCGGGCCCGCTCCAGGGCCTGGGAAAGATCGTCACCATGCAGGATCACCTGGGCGCCGTAGCCCCGGCAGGCCAACTGCTTGGAGATGGAGGCACCCCGGGGCATGACAATGACGGCCTCCAGACCCAGGCGGCCGGCGGCTGAGGCCACGCCCTGACCATGGTTGCCCGCCGAGGCCGCCACCACCCGGGTTCCTTCTCCCCGACTCTTCAGCAAAGAGAGCCGGTTGGTGGCTCCCCTGAGTTTGAAGGAGCCTGTGGTCTGCAAGTTCTCCAGCTTGAGGAAGACCTCCCGTCCACTGGCCCGGCTCAACGTCCGGGAGTAGACCAGGGGAGTGCGAAGGACCACCTCCCTGACCCGTTTCCGGGCGTCCTTTATATCCTGAAAAATCATGGCGGCGCCGTCCCGGTTGGGCTGCCCTGGCCCTTAGGTCTGCTGGGCTTTGCGCCAGCCCTGGGCCTTGAGCCGGGTCACGTGGGCCAGCCACTCCGTTTTCAGGTGCTCCAGGTATTTCTTCATGTCCTGGGTGATGAGCGGCTCCAGACGTTTGTGGATCTCGTGGTTCACGTGATGGTCGCCCGGGGACAACCCCTGCCAGCTTAAGTAGCCTTCATCAAAAATAAAATCCGCAGTAACCTCCTGCCGGATGCCTTTCTGGATCAACAGCGTTTTGGCTCCTTCCAGGTCAAACTCCAGGACCCAGCCGCAGTCTTCCACCAGGCAGTCTGCCTCGCCGTCGGCCAGGCCGCGGCACTCGGGACAAAACAGGTTGACCAGCATTTCCGGAGGCAAAAGGTTGTCCCGGCAGCTCAGATAGGCGGACTGACGGCCGCAGCGGCACGTTCGGCTCACCTGCATACACATGGTGTCTTCCTTTCCACAAAGCAGATGCAAAATTAGTACTAGTTTTCCTTTATAATGACAAGAAAATGCCGGTCATCGATTTAATCTCTGGCCAGGGATGCCCGGCGATCTCCCCTCCCCTGGCGATGCGCCAGGATTGGTAAGCGGTTTTGCCCCGTGTTTTTTGCTGAAGCCATGAAAATGACAAGGGGCCGAAGTTTATATGCATAAGAATTTAGAAATTTTCACCCAAGTACTGCACCTGCTGGGGGGGAAGTTCTCTTCCGAACTGGGCCTCAACTTGGCTTTGGGCCCCCATGAGCGCCAGAAGTGGTTTCTGGCGGCTTTGCTATATGGGGCGAGGATTTCCGGGCACATCGCCGCCCGCACCTTTCACGTCTTTCTGGATCGGGGTGTCTGGTCGCCGCAGCAGATACTGGCCCAGGGCTGGGACAATCTGGTCGCCCTGCTGGACGCCGGGGGCTACGCCCGGTACGACTTTAAAACCGCCACCAAGCTGCTGAAGGTTATGGAAACCTTGAAGACCGAATATGGCGGCGACCTGGAGCTGTTGGCAGGGACTGCCAGTGATTATGAAGACTTGGAGGGCAGATTGCGTAGTCTGGCACCGGGCGTGGGACACACCACCGTCAACATCTTTCTTCGGGAATTGCGGGGCATCTGGCCCCTGGCGACTCCGCCTCTCAGCTCCCTGGCGCAGTTGGCTGGCGAACATCTGCAAATTCTGGAGCCCGGCCTCAGTCCGGAGACAGCCCTGGCCAAACTGACCGCGGTGTGGGAGGCCCATCCCGTGCCCGGCTTTGACCTGGCCGACCTGGAGGCCGCCCTGGTGCGCCTGGGCAGGGATCATTGCCGTAAGGCGGCGAGCCCCGCCTGTCCCCTGGGCCTTTGGTGTCCCAAAAGGCAAGTATAGACTTTGACGCCAAAGTCTATACTTTGCCTTGCCGAAGCTTGGGTGTTGCCAGAGCCCCGACGCCAATTCTTCCTTTCACTCCCTCCCTGATGTCCCATCCGTCTCAGGATGCTTTAGGCGGCAAAAATTGCCGGTCCTCACGGTAAATCTTGCCTGGCAGGGGTGTGGGTTTCCCAAAAAGGAGAAGAATTGCGCCACTTTTCCGTTTGGCACTCCTTTTGCTTAAAAAAGAGCAGATAGGAAGAAACCCCGGTAAGGGGGGAGGGAGCGGAACCCTTCCTTTCCTTTAGGGACGAGAGAGCTCAAGAAGGAGAACCCCTTTGGAAATCTTAAATATCGGTCAGTTTGCGACAGTGCCCCTCGCCGTTGATGACCAGCGACAGGCATCAGGCTGGCAGGAAGCAGCCGCAGGTCCGGTTGCCCAGGATGCCGCCCAGGTGGCTTTGACCATTGACCGCGTCAGGTTGGTCCAGGACCAGAATGTCGCTTCCCCGGTGACCGGGACTGTCGATCTCCAGGAAGCCCTGACGCTGATCCGCCAGATGCGGGAACAGATAAGCTGTATGAACCGGGACGACAAAAACCAGGTCCACCAGTTTGAGCGTTTGCGGGACGTATGCTTCCGTCTGCACCAGACTGCCGAGTGAAGGTGGGATGTTATGAAAATCAATGACTTATCCCTCATCCAAAACCTCCTGCCCACGGCCTCCCGTCCCAGGGCGAACAAAGGTTTGTTCGCGCAATGCCTGAATCAGGCCCTGACCGGGCAGCATCAGGAATCATGGACCCAGGCCGCCACCGGCTCGGCGCCGTCGAACCAGGTCAACGGTGCGAAGTCTGCCGCCCAGGCGCCGGTGAAGATGGTGGAAAACACTCTGTCCCATCTTGATGCCTTCAAAGATGCTCTGGCCCGGCCGGAGCAGTCCTTGAGGAAGCTGGCGCCCCTGGTCAAGGGCCTGGAAACGGACAGCCAGCGTCTCACGGAACTGGCGAAAAAACTCCCCCAGGATTCGCCGGTGCGCTCGCTGGTCCAGGAAACCGCCGCCCTTGCCTATATGGAGGCCTTCAAGTTCAACCGGGGGGATTACGTCTGAGAAAGGAGGGGATAGTCTGCGGCCACCAGTAGTTCGCCGTCGGCCAAGCGGAAAATTTCGATTCGCACCGATGCAGGGAAAATCTCCAGGACAGCGAAGGTGGGGGGGTGACCCCGGTCTTCCCGGTCCCGCAGGTGACCGGGGTTCAGCCAGATGGTTCCTTGACGCACCTCGATGGCGGGAGCATGGGTGTGGCCATAGAGGACCAGGTGGACCTGACCGGTCTGGGCGGTAGGATCGGAGTCTTTGGGGGCGTCAAGTCGGTGGCGGGTGGGGGTGTGGGTCAGGAACAGGCTCACTCCCTCCAAGTCCACCACCCGGCGGTTGGGGATATGCTCCTGGCTGTATTCCGGGCAGTACACCCCGGGGACGCCGATCACCTGGAAGCCGGCCATTTCCAGGAGGTCCAGGTCGCCGTAATCGTCACCCAGGTGTATGACGGTGGAAATGCCCCGGGAATCCAGATGGGCCATAAGCTTTTTCACGCCGGCCAGATTGCCGTGGGTGTCGCTGACCACGCCCACTAACATATTGATCTCCCTAATAAGAGGTTCGGGATAGGTGACCTTTTGCGCATAAGAGAGCCGTATTTTCACCGGCTAATTCTTTACACAATTTTTGCCTGACACGAGCGATGATAAGCAGATAGCGGGAAATGGCCAATCCCAGGGGTTCCTTGGGGGCCAGTTCCATGGTAGCCTCACGGGTAACGGCATTATATCCCAGCTTCCAGGAAAATCATCGGTCTCATGGAAAACTGCATCTTTTGCAATATTGTCAGCGGCAGGGCGCCTGCCGTTACCGTGTTGGAAACCCCACGGGTGCTGGCCTTTCTGGATATCGCGCCGGTTAATTACGGACACACCCTGGTTATCCCCAAGGCGCACCATGAAAATTTCTTGGATTTGCCTGACGAACTCTGGCTGGAGATGGGTCAGGTCTCCCGGCGGGTGGCCCAGGCCCTCCAGACAGCCCTTTTTGCGCGAGGCATCAATTTGGGTATGAATAATTTTGACGCAGCCGGCCAGGTGGTCTTCCACGCCCACCTGCACGTCATCCCCCGGTACCTGAGCGACGGCCTGATGCTCTTTCCCCAGGACAGCTATATGCCCGGGGATATTGAGAAGGTGGGGGCGGAGCTGAGGCGGGCCTTGGCAGGCAAAAAGGCTGACCCGTAAGCCGTCAGCCTTCCTCGAGGCAGCCCGTTAACAGCCGAGTGGCCTCGGATTCTAGGGGGACCGTCAGGCCGTCCAGGGAGGCCACCGGCATCACCCCCATAAGGGAGTTTACCATCCAGAGCCCCTGGGCTTCCCGGAGGTGGGATGGTGCGGTGGGAGTTGCCTCCAAGGCTTGCCCCCGGCGCTTAAGGGCTCTGGCGAGGACGGCCAGGCTCACGCCGGACAGGGCGCTGGCCGCACGCGGGGTGAAGAAGCGGCCGTTAGTGCGGTAAATGAGGCTGGTGGCCGCGCCTTCGGACACCTGGCCGCCGGTTTCCAGGATCAGGGCTTCTTTGGCTCCCTGGTCCAGGGCGTATTGCCGGGCGGCCAGGTAAAAGAGATAGTTGAGACTCTTATGTTTCCCTAAAAACGTGGAACGGCGCTCCGGGAAGGTGACCAGGGGCCAGCCGGCGGCGTACTCGTCAAGGGGAGGGGGGGTGTAGGGCCGGGCCCACATAACCAGGGTGGGGGAGGGAGCCTCCGGCAGGCCCACTCCCGCGGCCTGGCCGCGACTGAGCAGGATTTTCACTGCAGCCAGACTCTTTTGCAGGCCGTTCGCCGCCAGGAGCCGGTTGAGCCGCTCTTCCCAGGGGATCCCGGCCGGGAAAGTGAGGCGGAAGACCTGGGCCGAGGCGGCCAGGCGGGCCAGGTGCTCGTTGAGCCAGAAAAGCCGGCCGGCTCGGGCCTTCAGCGTCTCGAAAAAGCCGTCGCCGTAAAGGAAGCCCCGGTCGTCCACGGAAATCCGGGCCTCGGCCAGAGGCACCAGTTCGTGGTTAAGCCAGACATAGGAGGAGGTATCAGTCATGTGAAGACCCCGGGGAAGGGCCGCTTTGAAAATTCCCGTTTAGGGGACCCAACCTCGGGTGCATCGAGAGGATGGGAGGCCTGTGTCAGCGATGTCTTTTTGTTTACTGCTGAGCTTTAACCTGCGGGCCTGACTTCTCTCCTTCGATCAGGCGGAAAAGCGTCCGCCCCTTGTGCAGGGTCTCGTCGTACTCCGCCACCTCGTCGGAATCATACACTACCCCGCCGCCCACGGCAAAGTGCCCCTGGCCCCGGGCGATGATGGCCGTGCGGATGGCCACGTTCAGATCCAGGTTGCGGTGAAAGCCCATATAGCCGATGGCCCCGGTGTAAACGTGACGCACCTGGGGTTCGAGTTCGTCGATGATCTCCATGGCCCTGATTTTGGGGCAGCCGGTGATTGAGCCTCCGGGAAAGGTGGCCTTGAGGAGGTCCACCTGGCTTACTTCCGGGGCCACCTGGCCAGTGACGATGGAGACCAGGTGATAGACGTTCTGGTAAGCCTCCAGGCGCTTGTGCTCCTGGACTTTGACGGACCGGGCCCGGCACACTTTGCCCAGATCGTTGCGCAAGAGATCCACAATCATGGAGAGTTCGGCGTCATCCTTGAGACTGGCCGCCAGTTCCCGGCGGAAGGCCGCGTCCTCAGCGGGAGTCTCCCCCCGGGGGCGGGTGCCCTTGATGGGCCGGGTCTCCAGGTAGTCCTCCCGGCGGTAGAGAAAACGCTCCATGGAGGTGGAGAGGAGGGTGAAATCCCGGCAGTTGAGATAGGCGTAAAAAGGCGCCGGGTTGATGGCAAAAAGCCTGCGGAAAAGTCCGAACGGGTCGCCGCTGATGGGAAAAGAAAACCGCTGGGAAAGATTCACCTGGTAAACGTCGCCCTGGCGAATATACTCCCGGATACGGCCGACGGCCTTGAGATAATCTTCCCGGGCGAAGTTGCTGCGCAGGGCTCCCACCTGGAAGGGGCCCGGGGCGGCGGGGGTCAGAGGTTCGTCCGGATTTTCTCCCCGGGTCAATCTGCCGGCGCCATTCTCATAGGCCAGGCGGATATCCCAAAATTCTTGGCCGCGCCGGTCGTGGATCACCAGGCGCCGGGGAAAAGCCAGCACCATTTCCGGCAATCCCAGGTCGTCCACTGCGGTGGAGGGCAGACGTTCCAGGTGGTTTTTCAGATCATAGGCGAAAAAGCCCAGGCCCCCGGCGCTCAAAGGGGCCAGAGGGGGAGGCCCCGCCAGTTCCAGACTGCCCAGCAGGTCATCCAGGATGGTGAAGGGATTGCCGGTCCAGGCCCGGGAGGCGCCGTCTGTCTGGATTTGCACCTGGCGGCCCCGGGCCCTGAGCACCAGAAAAGGGTCCCAGCCCATGAGGGAGTAGCCCGCGCAATCCAGGTCGCCGCCGCTTAAAAGCAGCATGGCATAGGGCCGGCGTGAAAGGGGGGCAAAGATCTCGCCCAGGTCGCCAACGTTACCCGCCAGCGCCAGGGGCTTGACCTCCAAATCCTTGATGCCTCCGAAATTCATAGCGCCAGGTTGGCCAGACGGGGTTGGGAGAGGATTTCGGGAGATTTCCCCCGAGAGGAAGACAGCCCCGCCGATCTTACCTCTTGGAGACTGATATCAACCTGCGCCAGCCTGAGAAAGTTGGCTGCCAGTTCCAAACCGTAATCCGTTAAGAATGATTCCGGATGAAACTGGACCCCATGCAGAGGATAGTGGCGGTGGCTCAGACCCATGACTACGCCGTCTTCACTCACTGCGGTTACTTCCAGTTCCGGTGAGGCGGGCGCGGCCGCCAGGGAATGGTACCGGGCCGCTCCGAAGGGCGAGGGCAGCCCGGCAAAAAGCCCACGGCCCTGGTGGAAGACCTGGTGGCGTTTGCCGTGCACGGGCACGGGCGCCTTCACCGTGGTCCCGCCGAAAACCTCGTTGATGGCCTGGTGTCCCAGGCAGACGCCCAGGATGGGGACCCGCCGGTAAAAATGGGCGACGACCGCCTTGCTGATCCCCGCCTGGGCCGGGGCCTTGGGGCCCGGGGAGATGCACAGCCACCGGGGTTTTAAAGCCTCGATCTGGGCCAGGGTGACCGCGTCGTGGCGGAAGACCAGCACCTCCAGGTCGAATTCGTAGAAAAGCTGCACCAGGTTGTACGTGAAGGAATCGTAATTGTCGATCATCACCAGTCTCATGGCCGCTCCCCATAAAAAAAGGCCACCCCGGAGTCTGGGTGGCCTTGGCCTGGCATAACTCCAAATTTATTCTTACGTTACCGGCAACAGCCTGTCAAGCCTAAATTTTCTTAACCATCACCGGCTGGGACGGTCTCCCGGCGGCGCACGAAATAGATGGTGCCGAAGGAGGTTTGCTCCACCACATGCTCCCGGCTATTGTATTTATGGATATATCCCACCCGGTAATCGTCCGGGGTCAGCCCTGCCGCCGCGTCCCAATCACCGTCACAGGATTGGACCAAAACCTGCATGAGCACCGCCCCGCCGTTTCTGGCCGTGGGGTCCACAGCAAAATAGGCGCCGCAGCTGCACCTGCCGCCGTCAAACTCGAACCAGAGGCCTTCCAGTTCTTCAGGACGGGGAATCGCCCTCCGGCAGAAGGGGCATAAAGCAGGTTTGGTGCGGTCCCGGGGGTCGGCAAAGAGTTTGGGCACGGTAATCTCCTAAAAAGCAAGTGTGCGGGTGGCCGGGGCTAAACCCCGGCTGAGCTGCAAAAGGGAAGTTAAAAAATTATCTCCCATTTAAGAGGCCCCCGCAATGCGTCACGGAACTATTGACACCGGCAGCCTGGGTGGTTACATTGGAATAACTGCTCCAAACCGAGAAAGGAGAGCATCCATGGCCAATGTGACTATTACTTTTTCCGATGTTGAGCAACAGAAAATCGAAGGCATCCTCATCGACAAGGACAAGGATGAGGCCCTGCGTTTTGCGGCCGACCTCCTGGACAAGATCAAAGGCCATCCCGGCCACGCCTGCGGACCCAAAGTCGTTTAAGACAGCTATTACCGGGGGCTCCACCCGGCATTACGAGGAGAATTGCCGTGGCTGATAAGCAGATCGTGTTTGCCGACCAGGACCAGATGCTCCTCGAAGGCATCGTTATCGACAAGGACAAGGATGAGGCCCTGAAGTTTTTGGCACAGCTGGCGGAACGGTTCAAAGCCGAACCGGGGCATGCCTGCGGCTTCCGGCCTTTTAAGTAACTACTTGAGATATTTCAGGAATTAGAGAAGCCCATGGGGAGGCTGGCCCTGGTGGCGGACACCCACACCTACCAGGAGGGCCTCCCCCGGCTTTTCACGTATTTCCAAGCCCAGGGGTTGACTGAACTGGCAGCACTGGGAGATTGCCCTCCGGACCCCTTCCGGCCCTGGTTGGAGGCAGACCCCCGGCATCGCCTTTACTGGGTGTATGATTTCCATGGCCCTCCCATGCCGGAGGCCACTTTAAACGGCATGGCGCTCGCCCTGCCGGGACAGGTTTTCATTGCCCACACCCGGGCCCTGCTCTGGACCCACTTCAAAGGCGAGCTCCACGCCTACCAGCAGCAGCCGGCCAGCGGCCGCCCCCCCTTTTTCTTCTGCCACGGCCACACCCACGTGCCCAGCGTCACCCAATATTCTCCGCCCGCCAGCCCCCTGCTCTACATCCACGATTTTCTGCGGCCCCAGGAGTTCCAGCCCCGCCAGGCCTGCTTGCACCTTGACCCGGACTCAATCTACCTCATCGTCCCCGGAGCCTTCACTTTGGAGGAAAACCGCCATCCCACCTTCAGCTTCGCGGTCCTGGACCTGCCGGGCCGGCGCCTGGCCATGGTTTCGCTGAAAGACCTGGCCGCCCTGGATTCCTTGGAACTCTTTGGGTGAGACGGAAAGAGATAGGAGGCTGCGCCCTTAACCCCTGCCCCCCAACTACCCTACAGGACGGATTCAGGTATCAGGCGGGCTTTACCGGCGCGCAGTTCCTGGAGCACCCGGACATCGGTGGGAAAAGCCAGGGGGGAAGGGGGCGCATCCAGGGAGAAAAAAGCCGCGGCATCCAGATCGTCTCCGGCCGTGAGATTCCCTGCCATCACCTGCCCCGCGAACCACACGCCCACGGTGAGCCGCCGGGGATCGTGAAAATTGGAATGCACCGCCACCACGTCGCCCACCTTCACCTTGAGGCCCGTTTCCTCGAAAAATTCCCGCCGGGCGGCTTCACGGACGTCTTCGCCCCACTCCACGTAGCCGCAAGGCAGGCACCAGGCCCCGGCATAGATCCCCGAGGCCCGACGGCCCCAGAGGATTTCCTTCCCCCGCCGGATAATGACGGCCACGCCTACCGCGGGGTTGAGGAAGAGGACCCGGCGGCAGTCCCGGCAGGTGAACCGGGGATGAGCGTCTTTCGAACGGTCCTCAAGACGGCCGCCGCAGCATGGGCAGAATTTCATGTCCGGAGGAGTGCAGGAGGAGGTCATGGCATCAGGAAATGGCAGGCCTAAGCCCGCGGGTAAACGAAACAATCATATTAAAGGTTGAAATGGATGGCAATTTCATTTAAAAACATCCTGATTTAACAAGGCTTCCCGGAAGGCAGGCAGTCGGTGCATCCCGTCAAACTGCAAAATATCCGCAACATCGGCATCATCGCCCATATCGACGCCGGCAAGACCACCTTGACCGAGCGCATCCTCTATTATACCGGCCGCACCCACAAAATGGGCGAAGTGCACGACGGCGCCGCAGTCATGGACTGGATGCCTGAGGAGCAGGAACGGGGCATCACCATCACCGCGGCGGTGACCACCTGCCAGTGGAAGGGCGCGGTCATCAATATCATCGACACGCCCGGCCACGTGGATTTTACCATTGAAGTGGAACGCTCGCTGCGGGTCCTGGACGGCGCCATCGGCGTCTTTGACGCGGTATCCGGCGTGGAGCCCCAATCCGAGACAGTCTGGCACCAGGCCGATAAATACCGGGTGCCCAAACTGGCCTTCATCAACAAGATGGACCGGCCCGGCGCCGACTTTTGGGCTGCGGTGACCAGTCTCAAGGAGAAGCTGGGGGCCCGGCCCCTGGTGGTGGCCATGCCTTGGGGCGCGGAGGACCGCTTCACCGGCGTCATCGACCTGTTGCGCCGGAAGGCGTATCAATGGCATGATGAGACGCTGGGGGCTGTGTTCGACGAGATGGAAATCCCCCCGGAGCTGGTGGAGGAAGCCGCTCTGGCCAGAGACGGGCTCCTGGAAGCCTTGGCGGAAGTGGATGACCGGGTCCTGGAGATCTACCTGGCGGAAGAAGAGGTGCCTTTGGAGGAACTGCTCCAGGCCATCCACCGGGTCACCCTGGAGCTGAAAGGGGTCCCCGTCTATTGCGGCGCGGCCCTGCGCAACAAAGGCATCCAGCTCCTGCTGGACGGCATCAAGGATTTTCTGCCCAACCCCACGGAAGTTCCGCCCATTCAGGGAGAGCATCCCGGCAATGGGATTATGGAATCCCGCCCTCCCCAGCTCACCGGCCCGGTGGCCGCCCTGGTTTTCAAGATCATGCTGGACCAGGGCCAGCGTCTGACCTACGTGCGCCTGTACTCCGGGACGCTTAAGGTGGGGCAGGAGATTTACAACCCCCTCAAGAAGGTGTCCGAAAAAGTCACACGCATCTGGCGGATGCACGCCAACAAACGGGAGCCCCTGGAGGAGGCCCAAGCCGGGAGCATCGTCGCCCTGGTGGGGCTGAAATTCAGCACCACCGGCGACACCCTGTGCAGCCGGGAGCGTCCCCTGGTGCTGGAGGCCATTTCCGCCTACGTGCCGGTCATTTCCCTGGCCATCGAACCGGAAACCCGGGACGATCAGGAGCGGCTGGCCCCGGCCTTGGTAAGGCTGGCCGAAGAGGACCCCAGCCTGAAGGTGCATACCGACGAGGATACGGGCCAGACGTTGCTATCCGGCATGGGGGAGCTGCACCTGGAGGTCATCCTGCACCGCCTGGAGCGGGAGTATCACACCCGGGTGCGGGCCGGGCGGCCCCAGGTGGTGTACCGGGAAACCATCGCCGGCACAGCCGGCGCCACCGGCGTCTTTGACCGGGAACTGGCCGGCAAGGCCCACTTTGCCCAGGTGGCCGTTACCGTCAAACCCCGGCCCCGGGGGGAAGGCAACACCTTTGTCTCTCTTCTGCCCGAGGGCAACCCCGCCCTGCCGTTTGTGCCGGTGGTGGAGCAGGCGGTTACCGAGGCCCTGCATGGCGGGCCGGTGTACGGCCACCCCGCGGTGGATGTGGCCGTGGCCCTGACCGAGGCCGCCATCCGGGAGGGCCAAAGCTCCGAAATGGCCTTCCGCATCGCCACCATGACCGCGGTGAAGCAGGCCATGACCGAGGCCCAGCCGCAGCTTCTGGAACCCATCATGCAGGTGGAGATCATCGCGCCCGAGGAATTCACCGGCGAAGTCATGGGCGACCTGCACGCCCGCAAGGGCAAGGTGGAGCGACTTCTGGCCAAGGGCCCGGTGCGCTTCATCTCCGGCCTGGCGCCATTGTCGGAAATGTTCGGTTATGCCACGGCGCTGCGCTCCCTCACCCAGGGCCGGGGCACCTTCACCCTGCAGTTCGACCATTACGGCCATGTCAGTAAGCAGTGAGCGGTGGGAGTCAGCAGTTGACCAGCGACCTTTGGCCCACCCCTAAACCATGAAAAGGAGCGGTAGGGCGGGCGTCCCGCCCGCCGCCCAGTGATCGCAGGTGGA